>CAYTBH010000181.1:0-1901 GCA_964435935.1 uncultured Alistipes sp. | reverse complement strand
TCTCCTCGAGATAGTCGAGCACGCGGCCCACATTGTCGTCGAGGCTCTTGACCACTTTGAGATAGTCGCGCATATATCGCTGATATTTCCATTCGGCCAGCGCTTTGCCCGAGAGGTTGAGCGAGTCAAACTCCTCGACAATGGGGGTGTAGAAGGCGTCCCACGCGGCGCGCTGGGCGGTGTCCATGCGGTTCACATAGCTTTCGTAGCGCTGCTTGAGCCGCGAGTCGCGGTCGGGCGAGTAGATTTTCAAGTCGTAGAGAAGGTCCATATCCTTGTCGATGCTCATTTCCTGGGCAGCGGCGGCGGGTCGGCCTTCGTAGTTGTCGTAGAAGTTGGAGGGGAGAGGGAAGGTCTTGTCCTCGTAGAGCGCCAGATGGGCCGTGTCGGGCATCCAGTTGCGGTGGATTGCCTTGTGGTGGATCAGCAGGCAGAACGGTTTCTCCTTGTCGCGCTCGTTTTCAAGCCAGTTGAGGCTCTTGTCGGTGATGATGTCGGTGAGGTAGCCGTGAACCTGCACCGTGTCGCCCGACTCGACGATGAAGTCGGGATTATAATAGTCACCCTGGTCGGGAACCACCTCCCAGCGGTCGAAACCGGTGGGGAGGCTGTGGAGGTGCCATTTTCCGAAAACAGCGGTCTGGTAGCCGGCTTTCTGGAGATATTTCGGGAACGTGGGCTGCGTGTTATCAAACTCCTCGCAGATGGTGTTGTCGGTGAAGCCGTTGGTGTGCGAGTGCTTGCCGGTGAGCATGCAGGCGCGCGAAGGGCCCGAGAGCGAGTTTGCCACAAAGCTGTTGGTGAACTTCACGCCGTCGGCGGCGATGCGGTCGAGGTTGGGGGTATGGGCGTAGCGCGTGTCATAGCAGCTCATCATCTGGGCGGTGTGGTCGTCGGTCATGATGTAGACGATGTTCATCGGTTTCTGCCCGGTGGTCTGCGCCTTGGCCTTCTGGCATGACGAGAGGCCGTAGACACCCGCGCCGGCTGCTACGAGCGCCGCTGCTGGAACAATCCAATTTCGATAGGTTTTCATTCTTGTGGTTTATGAAGCACGGTTTATGCTGGTTATTACGGAATTGGCTGGCGTTTGGGGCTGCTGGGCGCTACCCTTCGCGCCAATGGATGGTTGATTCAAGGTTAAAACCCGGGGGTCACCGGCCTGTTTTAGGGAGCAGCCAGCGACCTCCGGGTCGATATTTTTCTCTGCGTGGAACGCCAAATATTTAACGTAGCTACCCCGCTAAATATTGCACGCGCGCAGGAGGTATTCGGGGGTTTTGCTTTTAGGCGGGTAGACCCCGCCTCCGAACCGGCTGGCCGGGAGGCGGGGTTACCATCAGATTATGGTAGGTTTTGCAAACGACAAATCGTCATCATTTAACTACTACTTTGCGAATTGTGTTGCCTCGGCGCTCGAGATATACGCCGGGGGTCGCGGTCGACGGGTCAACAACGATGCCCTGCAGGCTGTACATCACGGCATTCGCTTCGGCAGCTTCAGCGTCGACAGCGTCAACGCCGGTGGTGATGTTTGATGTGACGCTCTGGCTTTCAAAGAGGGGATATTCCTGGGCCGTGATGCGGTTGACGGCTTTGAGGCTGAGCACTTCGGAGTGGCCCATAGCGGGTGCGACGTAAACGTAGGACTGGCCGTGGTTCACATACTCGTCGGAATACTTCGAATCTTCGTCGGCACGCGAAGCCACGTTGCGCTGGGCGGCCTTGTGTGAGGAGTGGCCGCAGGCGGCGCTGTGCTGAACCATGACGTGCAGGTCATACTGCTCGGGAACGGTGAATGTGATGCTGTGGCCCTCGGTCACTTCCTGACCATTTTTAATCAGCTCGAGCACGTCGAGATTCTCGTCGTTCACCTTCACAGGATGCTCAACCTTTCCAAC
>CAYTBH010000180.1:0-1963 GCA_964435935.1 uncultured Alistipes sp. | reverse complement strand
GCCTTCGGGGTTGTCGACCAGTATGCGGCCACCCTCGATGGTGACAGCGGTTGACGACTCGGCAGCGATGCTCTCGACGCCTGATTTCCCATCGGGGAGGCGAACTGAGGCGATGTCGCTCCAATCAGAGGTTACAGTCTTTTCATCCTGACCTTCGTTGGGCACGAAAGCACCCATCAGCTCGCACTCAAATTCATCGTCGGCCTGGAGGAAGCCTTCACCCTTGGTGTCGATGAATGCCTCGCATGAGCCGGTCACGATTGAGCGGTAGGGCACTCGCACGCTTTCGCCGGCTTTGAGCTCCTGGCTGATCGCGAGGCGGTCGATTTGCACGAGTGAACCATAGCCGTAGGCCTGGATGGCGATGTACGAGCGTTCGTTACCGCCGGTGAGGGTGAAGGTGCGGTTGGTCCACTCCTCGGTCAGCGGATCGAGGTTGCTGTCGGAATCCCAAAGTTCGATGCGTGAAACAATCACGTCGGAGGTGAATTCATTGACCTTCGGGCGTTCGTTGACCATGTAGAGACTCATCGAGGCGGCGTTTTTGGCGCGCACGCGCATCTCGATTGTCACCTTGCCGCCGTTGGCGCTGAGGTCCATAGTCGGGCCGTCGAGTTCGCCATACTCACCCATGGAGGCGTAGGTGTTGTCGAGGCCGATGCAGTCGCCGGCGTAGGCGGGGCGTTTTACTGCCCAGTTGGAGCGGAGCATGTAATCGTCAAGCCATTCGTAAGCCGCGCCGCGCACAGCGTTGTCGGGGTCGAGGTTCTGATAGGGAGTGGCGAGGAAGTCCTCGTCGAGAAGATAATATGTCTCGTCGGCAGGGGCGGTGTGCTTCACGAAGGTCTCAAGCTGGTAGGTGTTGGCGTTATAAGGCGCGTCCCAGCTTACTTTGAAGCCTTCGGTGCTAACGTCGCTGATTGAGGCGATTACGGGTTTGGGCACTCCGAAGCAGCGCACCACATTTGATTCGTCGGAAGTGAGCTCGTTGTTGCGCGCCTTCACGGTGTAGTGATAGGTCTTGGTCGGGTCGAGCCCCTCCACAGTGAAGCTGGTGCCGTCGACGCGCTGGTCCTGGAGGTGGTATTCGCGGGCCTCATTTTCGAGGGTGAATACGCTGAGCAGATAATGGTCGGCGCCCTCAACTTCGCGCCAGTTGGCAATGAAGCTGTGGCCTTTAAATTCAGTGAAAGCGTCGGCTACGGGCACATTGAGCTGCGGGCGCACCTGGAGCACCTTGATGTTGCGGATGTTGCCGCCGTAGCTGCCACACCAAAAGCGCACCGAGCAGTCGGCGGTGCCACCTTCGAGAGTGATTTTGTACTCTTTCCACTCGGTGGTAACAGCGACTGGGTTGGTCATGATGCCGGTGATGCTCTTATCCATGCCGTTGGCGCGGTCGCGGAGCTGGACATACACTTTGTCGGTCTTTGTCTTCTGACCCTCCCAAGTTGCCATTTGGTATTCAAACGAGATGGTCACCTTGCCTCCGTCGGCCGAGAGCTCGATTGGCGGAGTCTGGATGTAGGTGTCGTCGTCCATTTCGAGGGTGAGAGTGTTGGCATATTGCCCGTAGGAAATATACCATCCTTTCCAGCCGGGCTGGTGGAAAAACTCGGGTTTGAGAGTTTCGTCCTGATTGTATACGGGATAGCGTTTTCCCTGCCAAGGCTCGATCGCGGGAACGAGCGAAAGGTCTTCGCTGAAAACCACTGTGGGCTCTTCAACCACAGGGTCGGCGATGAGGGCGTATGCGTCAGCCGGGGCAAACGTCGCGACGGCCAGCGCGGCAGCGCATGATAGCGTAAAAGTTTTCATCTGCTAAAGATTAGTGAATATTCTGATTGATAGTGGCGCAAAGATACGATTAATTCTCCTCATGCGAGCATGTTGACGCATAAATTTGAGTTAAATATTGCATAATGCAATTTAAAATGCCCCGACATACAAATAGACGTTATCA
>CAYTBH010000179.1:0-2050 GCA_964435935.1 uncultured Alistipes sp. | reverse complement strand
TCGAGGAACTGGTCGAGGTTCGGGGTGATGATGATCTCGGTGCGACGGTTGCGCTCGCGACCAACCTCGGTGGAGTTGTCGGCAATGGGGCGGTACTCGCCGCGGCCGGCAGCCGACAGACGCGAGGGGTCGACACCGAACTTCTCTTGCAAGGTCTGCACGACAGACGATGCGCGAAGGGCCGAGAGGTCCCAGTTGTTACGGATGTTGGTGCGCGAAATGGGCACATTGTCGGTATTGCCCTCGACCATCACGTCGTAGTCCTTGTAGTCCTTGATGATTTTAGCGATTTTGCCAAGGGTCTCCATAGCCCGGTCAGAGATAGCGTAGGAGCCGGTTTTGAAGAGCATGTTGTCGGCCAGCGAAACATAAACCACGCCTTTGAGCACCTTCACGTCGACATCTTTGAGCTCGTCGCGCGACAGCGAGCGGGTCAGGTTGTTGGTGAGCACCATGTTGAGCGAGTCCGACTTCGACTTCGCCGAAACGAGCTCCTTGATATACTTGTTTGAAGCGTTTATTTCGTCGACAAGCTTCGAAATATTCACATTTCCCTGGGTGTTTTGCTGAATGCTCTGGGCCAGGGTTCCCTGCAACGCTGCCAAATTATCTTTGAGCTGCTGGTTGTTTGATTTCGCTTCGGCGAGCATGGCGTCGAGGCTGCGGTTATAAGCCTTGCTCTCGGCGAGCTCGGTGCGCGTGTTGTTATACTCCGTTTCGAGAAGAGCATATTTCTTCTTGCTGACGCAACCCGTGAGGGCCATCATTCCGGCGGCGGCAACCACCGCCATCAATTTCACATTCTTCATATCGTTTCTCAGTTTGTTAGTTGTCAATTCGTTAATAGTCAACACTTGTATGTCGGCTTATATAGGTCGTCACAAAGCGCAGGTGGACTCTGCCACTCCGCAAAGATAAACAATCCTTCCGGCCAATCGGTTCTCGCAACACACTTTAACTCAATTTTTCAGCGGCAGGGGGGCACCGGCGGCAGGGAGGCGGAGAGCCAGGAAAAGATGCGGGGGTAGAGGGTGGCGAGCAGGGGTCGGTTGCTCAGCAGCAGGTCGTGGAGGCCGCCGTGTACTCGGAAGCAGGTGACGCGCGGCCCGAGCATCAGTCCGTAGCGGTGTATGTCGCCAACGTCGAGCACCCCGTCGGCGGCGTTGTGCTCGGGCGACCAGTCGGGAGTGTCGACGCTCTTGCTGCTGTACATCAGCAGGATGGGCACCTGGATGCGGGCTCTGCCGTCGCGCAGGGCGTGCTGTGCCTCGCTGATGGCCCTCACCCACCCCGCCGTCACGTCGGGCGACTGGATGAGCTTCCAGGAGGTGTTGTAGTCCCAGTCGCCATGGTCTTTTTTCAGAAGGCTTTGGGCGTATGCGGTCGACTCGCCCTGGCTTATTTTAGTTGAGGGAAACAGGCCGCCCCACCAGTTAATCACGGGCACGAGCGCCTCGAGCTTCCCAAGATTCCAGTCGAGAAACGGCGAATTAAGCACCAGCGCGTCAACCTGCGTGTTGCCGGTTTCAGCCATATAGTAGGATGTTATGAGGCCGCCCGTCGAGTGCCCCATGAGCACCGTTTCGCGCACCCCGCCGCGGCGCATCTCCACCAGCGCCGAGTCGATGTCGGGAAAATATTCCCTGAGGCTCCGGGCCTCGAAAAGGCGCTGCCCCGGGCGGATCGACCGCCCGTATTTGCGCAAATCAACGGCATAGAAGTCGTAGCCGCGGGCCGTGAACTCGTCGCCCATGCGGGCATTGAAAAAGTAATCGTTGAAACCGTGCACATAAAGCACGCCGCGACCTGTCGCGATGCTGTCGGGAGCGAGCTTGCGGATGATGGTCGACACCACCTCGCCCGAATAGTCGCGGCCCTGGTCAACAGTGCGCGCCTCGTAGCCATCGCCAAGCACATCGGGTCGCCATCCTTCGGTCGCGACAGCATTGACTGCCATGGCCATCGCCGCCATCCACAGCGCGGCGCGGCGCCTAAACATAGTGATTTTCATATCGTGGAGCTTTTCTGACTTAAAAACAAACAATTCCGA
>CAYTBH010000178.1:0-2177 GCA_964435935.1 uncultured Alistipes sp. | reverse complement strand
CCCTGCGCGTTGAAGCCGGCCTCGCAATAGAGGCAGTCGAACGAGCATATTTTACCGTCGTTGGGGGTAAGGTTTACCCCCAACGACGTTCCGAGACGGCGCGAATGAATCGGGCCGAAGATTGTTGAATGAAATAGGACTCTTTGCATAAGCCGCAGCGGGCATCAGACAGTGAGGATTTCCTTTTCTTTGGCGGCGAAGAGTTCGTCAATCTGCTTCAGATAGCGGTCGTGAAGTTTCTGGGCGGTTGCCTCTGCATCCTTCTCGACATCCTCGGGCATGCCCTGCTTCACAGCCTTCTTGAGGCCGTCGATGGCGTCGCGACGGGCATTACGCACCGACACCTTGGCATTTTCGGCCTCAGCCTTCGACTGCTTCACGAGCTGCTTGCGGCGCTCCTCGGTAAGGGGCGGAATGCAGATGCGGATCACCTCGCCATTGTTCTCGGGCGTGATGCCGAGGTCGGAGTTTATGATGGCCTTTTCAATCTCCTTGAACATCGATTTCTCCCAAGGAGTGATGGCAATTGTGCGTGCGTCGGGCACGGAGATGTTGGCCACGTTCGAAACCGGGGCCATCGAGCCATAGTAGTTGACGCGCACGGAGTCGAGCAATTTGGGGTTGGCCTTTCCGGCACGGATGTGGCTCAGAGAGTCTTCGAGATACGCGACGGCGAGTTCCATTTTCTCCTCGGCGGGGTCGAGATAGGTCTTGGGGTTGGTCATAGCTGTATGTATGTGTGGGTTGAATCTTTAATAAACGAGAGTCCCGATGGGGTCGCCCGCCATAACCTTGGCGAGGTTGCCCGGAGTGTCCATGTCGAACACGATGATGGGCAGATGGTTCTCCTTGCAGAGGGCCGTGGCTGTGAGGTCCATCACCTTCAGGCCGCGGGAATAAACTTCGTCGTAGGTTATTTCAGTGAACTTCTCGGCAGTGGGGTCTTTCTCGGGGTCGGCAGTGTAAATGCCGTCGACGCGGGTGCCCTTGAGCATAACGTCGGCCTCAACTTCAACTCCGCGGAGCGCGGCGCCGGTGTCGGTGGTGAAGAAGGGGCAACCGGTGCCGCCGGCGAGGATTGCTACCGCGCCTTGCTTCATTGCCTCAATGGCGCGCCACTTGCTGTAGTGCTCGCCGACGGGGTGCATGGCGATAGCGGTGAACACCTTGGCCGGCTGCCCTATGGCTTCGAGAGCCGAGCTGAGGGCAAGCGAGTTAATGGTGGTCGCGAGCATACCCATCTGGTCGCCTTTCACGCGGTCGAAGCCCTTGGCCGCTCCCTGCATGCCGCGGAAAATGTTGCCGCCGCCGATGACAATGGCCACCTGCACCCCTTGAGAGGCGATTTCGGCAATCTGGCGGGCATACTGGCCGAGGCGTTCCGGGTCGATGCCGTAGTGTTGCGCTCCCATGAGCGACTCGCCGCTGAGTTTCAGCAGCACGCGGTTATATTTTGCTCTCATAGCGTTGTCTGATTTTTTCGACAGACAAATTTAGCCTATTCCGAGCAATTTTCCAAATTAACCCCGCTAAACCCGCGCCATCGCTTCGCACCGAACGACTCAGGTCGAAACCATCCGCTTGCCACTACTCCTAAGCGAATTATTTTTGAGAATTTTTGAATCATTGTGGCCGTATTTCGCCATTTTTAGTGTAACTTTGCAACCACAATCAAAGATGTCACTATGGATAGCGTAACCCTCATCTCGATTATAAAAGCAATTGTAGCCGTTGTTCTCGGCATTTACATCTCTGAATCCGCATGGGTTGAGAAGAAGGTGCACAGCGAGCTGCTCCGTTATGGAGTAGGCATTGCGATAACCCTTTTTGTAGCCGCCATCCTCTGCTTTGTGTTCTGACACTGTTTTTTCGCTCCGACTCATGCGGAGCGCTACCCATAAAGCCCGGCACGCCTGACGACAGGCAATGCCGGGCTTTCTTTCTGTAAGTGGTTATCGCTTAACAGCGAGTCTACCCCAAGGGTGGCGGCGCTGATAAAAACAAAAAGCACCGCGGCGTGTCGTGTCGCGGTGCTTTATATTCAGGTTTTTGGAGAATTTCTATCAGTCGGCGCACTTAGCCTTGATGAACTCGCGGTTCAGACGGGCGATGTTGCTGATGGAGATGTTCTTGGGGCACTCAGCCTCGCAAGCGCCGGTGTTGGTGCAGTTGCCGAA
>CAYTBH010000177.1:0-2225 GCA_964435935.1 uncultured Alistipes sp. | reverse complement strand
TCGCCTACCGCGAAATCTCGCTCATCCTCAAACGCCCCTCGGGCCGCGAGGCATACCCCGGCGATATCTTCTACCTGCACTCGCGCCTTCTGGAACGCGCCGCTAAAATCATTGACAACCAGCAGGTGGCCGAGAAGATGAACGACCTCCCCGAGGCTCTTAAGCCCATCGTCAAAGGTGGTGGCTCGCTCACCGCGCTCCCCATCATCGAAACACAGGCCGGCGACGTTTCAGCCTACATCCCGACCAACGTGATTTCGATCACCGACGGACAGATTTACCTCGAAACGGCCCTCTTCAACCGAGGCATCCGCCCCGCCATCAACGTGGGTATCTCCGTTTCGCGTGTAGGCGGTAACGCTCAAATCAAATCGATGAAGAAGGTGGCCGGAACGCTGAAAATCGACCAGGCCCAGTTCCGCGAGCTCGAATCGTTCACGAAATTCGGCGGCGACATCGACCCCGTCACCGCTCGCGTCATCGACCGCGGCCGCAAGAACGAACGCCTCCTCATCCAGCCGCAGTACAAGCCGTGGCCGGTTGAAGACCAGGTTGCCGTAATCTACTGCGGCGTTAACGGCCTGCTCGCCGATGTCCCGGTAGAAAAGGTAGCCGACTTCGAGGACGGACTGCTCCAACTGCTCCACGCCAAACACGAAGACGACGTGCTCGCCGTGATCCGCTCGGGCCAGCTCACCGACGACTGCGTGGCCAAGCTGAAGGAAGCAGCCTCCGAGGTCGCAGCCCGCTTCGCCTAAGCCTCCAACCCCGCTCCGAAAACCCCATCCAACACCAACCAGCAATCACAAATCGCGCTAAATGGCAACCCTTAGAGAATTAAAAGGACGCATCGGCTCGGTACGCTCATCTGAGAAAATCACCGGTGCCATGAAGATGATTTCTTCGGCCAAGATGCACAAGGCAGAGCAGGCCCTGCGCCAGCTCCAACCCTTCCGCGGCCAAATCGAAACCATCATCGCCAACCTGGCCGCGTCCGACGCGGCATTCTCCTCCCCGCTCATGGAGGCGCGACCCGTCGAGAAGCTGACTCTCGTTGTCTGGGGCTCGGACGACGGACTTTGCGGAGCGTACAATGTGAACATTTTCAAGCAGCTGCTCGCTCAGCTCGCCATCTACCGCCAGCAGATGGGCGAAGGGGTTGAAATCACCATCGTCCCCGTCGGAGCCAAAATAGCCAAAGCCGCCAAAAAACTCAACCTGCCCAACGTGAAGGTCGAGGAGATGGCCGAAATTGACTCGAAGAGCACCGACAAGGCCGTGACAGCTTTCACCAACAGCCTCCGCGACCGCTTCCTCAACAATGAAACCGACCGTGTCGACACCCTCTACACCGAATTCAAATCGGTGAGCCGCCAGCGCATCGTCTCGCACCAGCTGCTGCCGATCACGCAGGAAGTGTTCGCCGTCGACGCCGATAAGCAGTCAGCCCGTCCATACATTTTCGAGCCGTCGGCCGAAGTGATTTTCCACCGCATACTCCCGATGTACCTCATGGCGGTAATGCAGGATATCTTCACCGAAAACCGTGCGAGCGAACAGGCATCACGCGTAATGGCAATGCAGAGCGCCAACGACAACGCCAAGAAGCTCATCGACCAGCTGCAACTCGAATACAACAAGCTGCGCCAGGCAGCAATCACCACCGAACTGCTCGACATTCTGGGCGGCCAGGCGAAATAGGATAACCTATAAGGTCCGCCGGGGTTAGCGCCCCGGCGGGTCACTGAGAAAAAACAAAAGAACGTAACTGAAACAAAAACAGAAATGGGTAGCATCAAAGAATACTTTTCATCCTTAGGGAAAGGCATTTCGAGCCTCGTCAAGGGCCTCGAAGTCACCGGAAAGGAGTTCGTCACCCCTAAGATTACAGAAAGATACCCCGAAGACCGCGAGACCCGTCACGTTCCACAGCGCTTCCGCGCCGTCCTCCAGTTCATCTACGACGAGGAGGGCAACCACCGGTGCATCGCCTGCGGCACTTGCGAGCGCAACTGCCCCAACGGCACGCTGACAGTGGAAACCAAAATGGTTGACACCTGGGACGGCAAGAAGAAAAAGAAACTCGACCGTTACATCTACGACCTCGGCAGCTGCACATTCTGCCAGCTTTGCGTGGTAACGTGCCCCACAAACGCCATCGAGTTCAGCAACGACTTCGAGCAGGCAGTGTTCACCCGCGCGAAACTCGTCAAGCAGCTCAACTA
>CAYTBH010000176.1:0-2228 GCA_964435935.1 uncultured Alistipes sp. | reverse complement strand
GAGAGGAGGGATTTGAGGCGGTTGAGGAGGGAGTAGGGGAGGAGGCGCATGGCGCGGTGGCCCAGGGTGGTGTAGAGGCGCGAGAATTGGTAGGAGGCGGTGCGGGGGAGGGTGTGGAAGTGCTCGACGGTGGCCATGAGCATCCGCGACGCTCGCCGCGCCGACTCCGCGGGGTCGTGGAGCGAGCGTGGGATGGGGCCCTCGCGCCTGATCACGGCCACGACGCGCCCCTCGGGCGTGACGCTGGTTTCAACGCTGGCGCAGTCGCCCAGCACGGCGGCGACATCTATGGAGCTCTCGCGGTTCCAGATGGTCAGCGCGCCGTCGCGCAGATTGATGTTCCACTGGTGGAAGCCGCGGTAGCCTTCGCGCTCGGCCTCGTCGCAGAAATGGTTGAGATAGAGCACGCCGCCGGGCCGCAGGCACGCCAGCGCCTCCACAATGCCCCTCATCGGGTCGGCGCAGTGGTCGAGAGCGTTGCGAACGTGGATGAGGTCGACGCTGTCGGGGGCGTAGCTCGCCGAGATGTTCTCGATCATTCCGAACCGGATGGCGGGGCGGTCTATGCGGTAACGGTCGAGGATGCGGTTGTAGAACGGCGCGAGGGGGTCAACGAAATCTACCCTCGCCGCCGGCTTGGCGGGAAACAGGTTGCCCATGGCATAGCTCAGGGCGCACCCCAGGTCGACAATCACCGGGGCCTCGGCATCGAGCGAGGCGATGTAGCGCTGCACGTCGAAGCCATCAAGAGCGCACTCCTTTCCGTAGCCCGACCACTGGAAGAGGTCGCGCCGGCGGCGCTTCGACCCATAATAGCTGCTCCAGAAGGCCACCTCGTAGGGTATGCCGCGAAGCCAGCGCCTCACATATCTGAGCTCGTCATCGCGCGAGCGGTCCAATTCAGTTCCCATAGCGGCAAATTTACGAAAATTTCCGCACACCGCCCGATGGATTCCGTGTGGAAAGTGCTACATTTGCAATATGAACCAGCCCACCAATGTCGCCGACCGCCGGGTGCTGGAGCTCCTGGCGCAGAACTTCCCCTCGCTGAGCGCCGCCTCGACGGAAATCATCAACCTGGAAGCGATTTTGAACCTGCCCAAAGGCACGGAGCACTTCGTGGCCGACCTCCACGGGGAATACCAGGCGTTTCGCCACATACTGCGCAACGCCTCGGGCAACATACGCCGCAAGGTGCGCGAGCTGTTTGCCGACGAGCTCACCGACAGCGAGATACGCGAGCTCTGCACCATCATCTACTATCCCGAGCGCAAGCTGGAGTTCATCAAGGAGCAGACCGCCGATATGACCGAGTTCTACAACCTCACGCTCCACAGGCTGGTGAAGGTGTGCCGCTCGGTGTCGTCGAAATATACCCGCTCGAAAGTGCGCAAAGCCCTCCCGAAAGAGTTTGCCTACATCATCGAGGAGCTGCTCCACGAGGAGCACACCGACTATGACAAGCAGGCCTACTTCTCGCGAATCATCGAAACGATTATCTCCACCGGGCAGGCCGACGAGTTCATCGCCGCGATTTCCAACGTGATCCAGCGCCTGAGCATCGACCAGCTCCACATCCTTGGCGACATATTCGACCGCGGCCCCGGAGCCCACCGCATCATGGACATGCTCTGCGACTACCACCGCTTCGACATCCAGTGGGGCAACCACGACGCGCTGTGGATGGGAGCCGCCGCCGGCAACGACTGCTGCATTGCCAACGTGCTGCGCCTGTCGCTGCGCTACGGCAACATGGCCACCCTCGAGGACGGCTACGGCATCAACCTCGTGCCGCTGGCCACGCTGGCCATGGAGGCGTATGCCGACGACCCCTGCGAGCGCTTCCAGGTGCTCGACGGCGAAAAGGACGCCGATGAAAAGACCCGGATGCTCCACGCCAGGATGCACAAAGCGATCGCCGTAATCCAGTTCAAGCTCGAGGGGGCGATGATCGCCAAGCGTCCCGAATGGAGCATGGAGTCACGACGGCTGCTGCAGAACATCGACCACGCAAAGGGCACCATCACGCTCGACGGGAAGGAGTATCCGCTCCTTGACTCCAATTTCCCCACAATCGACCCAGCCGACCCCTACCGCCTCACCCCCGAGGAGCAGAACCTCGTGGAGCGGCTGCGCCATTCGTTCCTCGTGAGCGACAAGTTGCGGGCCCATGTCGAGTGCCTTTTCGCCCGCGGGTGCATGTACACCATCGTCAACTCCAACCTGCT
>CAYTBH010000175.1:0-2236 GCA_964435935.1 uncultured Alistipes sp. | reverse complement strand
GTTGCTACCGCATTGCAAAGTTACTAACATTTTCTCACCCGCACAACGCCCGCCCAGAAAAACCCGTTCTGAAAAGAATGCCAACAAAATATAACACAAATTCGGGCGTTATATCTTTACTATCAATTATTTTTCGTATTTTTGCCAAAGCAAAGAACCAGGAATGGAAACGGCCATACGCATAGCATCATATCTGCTGAAGCGCTATCAGGCGCAGTTCAGTGAACCGATGGATGAAATAAAGTTACAGAAACTTCTCTATTTCACCCAAAGAGAGGCTATTATCCGTACTGGCGACATCATGTTTCAGGCCGAGTTCCGGGCTTGGAAATACGGGCCCGTCATAATTGATGTGCACGACCGATTCAAAGCGGGCGACCTTCGCGAGGAGCTCCCCGCCGAAAGCCAGGAGCGCTGGAAGGAATGCTTTGACTATGTGTTTGCCGAATTTGCCCCGAAAAAAACTATGAGCTTGGTTTCGCTGGCCCATAGCGAGAAATCCTGGAGCCGCGCCCGGACGGGATTTGGGAAATACGACCGAAGCGACGTGCCCATGAAGCTTTCCGACATATTTGAAGACGCGGAATACCGCAAACAGCGCCGTGCGTCGATTCCATTCAGGCGGGAAGTGAGCAACCTGCTCCAACAGCACCCTGAAATCCAACGAATTCCCGTGATTCGCAACGTATGAGAATAACTGCCGAGCAACTTGCGATTATCGACGGGCTAAAGTGTGAACGGCTCTCTTCAGATAGTGCCAACATGCGCCTTGTCGACACATTCTTCAACCATCGCAACCCGTCATTAGAAACCACGCTCAAAAACGAGGCAATGATGGAGGACGCGGAAGGGAGCGTCGCATATTATATCATTAAGGATAGCGCCGACAACATTCTGTTTTTCTTCTCTTTAAAGAGCGGCTCACTCTACGACAGCCACTTTAACACAACGTCGATCAAGCTGATAAAGAGCCTGAACAGCTTTGTGCAAAAGAGCTTGGCCGATTCCCGGATATCTGACGAATTGAGAGCAGCCCTCAACAGCGTTCAAGAAAAAATTCGCTCGCATAAAGGGATTACTAAACTTGACCTCGACAAAATTTCAAAGAACACAAAAGCCAAACTTCTTGCCGATTTTGAGAAAGAACTTAGCAAGAACGTAACCCACGTTGGCAAAACCTATTCCAGCATTGAGTTGGTTCATTTCTGCGCTAACACAGATTGCACACCAATATGGGAGAGCTATGGCCTGCCCCACTCTATCGGAGTCATCGCGTTTTGGAAATTCGTCGTTGACAAGATTCTTGAAGCGCGCAACATCCTCGGCATCCAATATCTGTTCCTATTTGCCGCAGACCTATCGGACGAAGACTCGCTAATCGGTTATTATAGCGACAAACTCGAGTTTATGCGCGACGAGGAGCGAGCGACAGTCAAGCCCATTTACGACCTCACTTGCGAGTTTATGTATCAGCAAACCAAAGATTTGGAGGAGCGCCGCGAAAGATTTTTCGAAAATTTCAATCTTGAAACCGAAGAGATTTAGTTCTGCCGCGGTTACTCACAATGAGTGTTACTTAGAAAAACAAGCAAGATGAAGTTGAGAGGGATTGCGACGATGGTGATGGCGGCGGTTGCCTTGGGGGCGGTCGGCGCGCGGCATGGTGTTGAGAGCGACGGGGTTATGGTGGCCACGCCGCAGGGCAACGTGAGGCTGAAAGTAATCAGCGACAAGATTATACGCGTGTCGGCCACGCCGGCCGACAGTTTCCCGGCCGACGCCAGCCTGGTGGTTCTGCCGGTGGAGGCTTCTCCGCGATTCACTGTGACAGAGGCCGAGGGGGTGGTGAGCGTCGCGACCTCCGACCTCAAAGCCGAGGTGTCGGAGCTGACAGGCGCCGTAACTTTCTATGACAAAACCGGGAAAAAGATTCTGCAGGAGAGCGACAACGGGCGCTCTTTCACCCCGATCACCGTGGAGGGCGCGGAGGGGTACACCGTGAGGCAGACTTTCGACTCCCTCAACGACCGCGAGGGGCTCTACGGGCTTGGACAGCACCAGGCCAACGAGTTCAATTACAAGGGAAAAAACGAGGAGCTATTCCAATACAACACAAAGGTCTCGGTGCCATTCGTCGTGTCGACCGACAACTATGGGTTGCTTTGGGACAGCTATTCGCTATGCCGCTGGGGGCGACCCGAGGATTACAGCCAGCTTGGCGAGGTGTTCACCCTCT
>CAYTBH010000174.1:0-2351 GCA_964435935.1 uncultured Alistipes sp. | reverse complement strand
ATCGTCAAGGGCGACGTCGACGGCTCGATCGAGGCTCTCTCCGACTCGCTCATCAAGCTCTCGACCCCCGAGGTGCAGGTCAACGTGCTCCACAAGGCCGTCGGCCAGATTTCCGAGAGCGATGTGACGCTGGCCGCCGCTTCCGACGCCATCATCATCGGCTTCCAGGTGCGCCCCTCGCAGGCAGCCCGCCGCGAAGCCGAGCGCGAAGGGGTCGAAATACGCCTCTACTCTGTCATCTATCAGGCCATCGAAGAGGTCAAGGACGCCATGGCCGGCATGCTCGCCCCCGAAGTCAAGGAGGAAATCACCGGTTCGGCCGAAGTGCTCGAAACCTACAAGATTTCGAAAGTCGGCACCATTGCCGGCGCTCTGGTACGCGAGGGCAAAATCAAGCGTTCCAACAAGGTGCGCGTCATTCGCGACGGCATTGTGCGCTACACCGGCGAACTCGGTTCGCTCAAGCGCTTCAAGGACGACGCGAAGGAGGTTGTCGCCGGCCTGGAATGCGGCCTCTCGATTCAGGGCTACAACGACATCCAGCAGGGCGACATCATCGAAGGCTTCGAGGAAATCGAAGTTGCCCGCACTCTCTGATGAAGCAAACCGTACACCTTAATTTAGGTTCGAACATCGGCGATAGCCACTCCATTCTGGAGCGGGCTATCGCTGCTGTTTTCCGGCTGCACGAGGGGAGCCTGCCGCCCCGCCGCTCGTCGTTTGTCGAGAGCGAGCCCTGGGGCTACGCGTCGGCCAACCGCTTTCTCAACGTCGGGATAGAGATTGAAACCTCGCTCGCTCCCGAGGCCCTGCTCGACCGCCTGCAGCGCATCGAGAGCGAAACCGCACCCGGCCCAAACCACCACCGCGAGGCCGACGGCTCGTATGCCGACCGCTACCTCGACATCGACATCATATTCATCGGCTCGATGAAACTCGACACCCCGCGGCTCGCGGTGCCCCACCCGCGCTGGCGCGAAAGAGAGTTCGTGACCCGCCCGGTTGCCGAACTTAAAACATTCAACCACCTGCTCGAAAACTAAATATATGAAATTCCTCAGCTCACTCCACGACCGCGCCACGCGCCTGGGCCGCATAGCCGCGGTCGCCGCCACACTCCTTTGCGCCCTCGCGGCCTACGCGACGGCGGTAGGGGAGGTCGAAAACGTCCATCTCAAAAACCGCACCCGCTACGTCAGCGACATGGCCGGGGTTCTCAGCCCGCAAGCCATCGCCATGGGCGACTCCCTGCTGTCGCAGATATGGCAGACCTCCACAGCCGAGCCGGTAGTGGTGGTGGTGCCCGACCTCGACGGGGAGGACATCAACGACTACGCCACCGAGCTTTTCACCCGCTGGGGCATCGGCAAGAAGGACCGCGACAACGGAGTGCTCGTGCTCGTTTCCATTAACGACCGCCAGGCCGCGATACGCACAGGCTATGGCGCCGAAGGGGTGCTCCCCGACGCTCTTTGCTGGGGCATAATCCGCAACGACATGCTCCCGCACTTCAAGGAGGGGGACTACGACCAGGGAGTGCTCGCCTCGCTCGCCTCCATCCACAAGGCCATGACCGACCCCGAAGCCCGCGAGGAGCTCATGTCGGCTTACGCCAACGACGCCAAAGCCTCGGGAATCAGCGGCGACGACATCGACGGCGAGGAGCTTTGGAAAACCTACCTCGGCGGGGCAGTGGCAGTGAGCCTCATAATGCTCGCCTTCGTATTCTGGGCCTGGTATTCGGGCCGCGGTAAGGACACCGAAATTGCCTACCGAAAGTTTTCGCAGCTGCGCCTCCCGGCTCTAATGGCATCCTTTGTCACCCTTGGAGGAGCTTTGCCCGCCCTGCTTCTCATCCTGTTCCTAATGCGCCGCACGAGGCTCAGAAAACGCCTCTGTCCCAACTGCTCCCACCCAATGGAGCGCCTCGACGAGGAAACCGACAACCGCTACCTCACCCCCGCGCAGGACACCGAGGAGCATCTCAACTCCGTCGACTACGATGTGTGGCTCTGCCCCAACTGCGGCGAAACCGACATCATCCCCTACGTCAACCCCAACTCAAACTACAGCGTTTGCGAGCGTTGCGGCGCCAAGGCTAAAGCCCTTGTTGAAGACCGCATAGTGCGCCATCCGACCGAGCACACCGAGGGCTACGGCGTGCGCACCTACGAATGCCGCCACTGCCACAACCGCACCAACACCAACTACCGCCTGCCGCGCAAAACCTCCGTAGCCCCCATCATCATTCCCGGAGGGGGTGGCGGCTTCGGCTCGGGAGGTGGCTTTTCGGGCGGCTCCTTCGGCGGCGGCATGACCGGCGGCGGCGGCTCCACCGGCTCCTGGTAAGA
>CAYTBH010000173.1:0-2635 GCA_964435935.1 uncultured Alistipes sp. | reverse complement strand
TCGGTATGGCGGTTGACGCCAACGTGCTCATCTTCGAGCGCGCCAAGGAAGAGCTCGCAAGCGGCAAGAACGTGCGCACAGCCATCGCCGACGGCTACTCCAACGCCTTCTCCGCGATTTTCGACTCCAACCTCACCTCGATTATCACCGGCGTGATCCTGCTCTTCTTCGGAACAGGTCCCATCAAGGGCTTCGCCACCACCCTCATCATCGGCATCATCTGCTCGTTCTTCACCGCCGTTTACCTCACCCGCATCATCTTCATCCTCGGTGCCAAGAGCAAGGCGTTCAACAAGCTCACCTTCTCGACCAAGTTCAGCCGCAACCTCTTCCGCAAGAGCAACTTCAACTTCCTGGGCGCCCGCAAGGTGTCGTTCCTGGTTGTCGCAGCCTTCGTGGCAATCGTAGTCATCTCGCTCTTCGCCCGCGGCCTCAACCAGGGCATCGACTTCTCGGGCGGTCGCAACTATGTTGTGAAGTTTGAGAAACCCGTGCAGACCGACGAGCTCACCCGCCAGCTCACCGACGTGTTCAACTCCGACGGCGAAGTGGCTTCGGTTTCGGTGATCACCATCGAGAACTCCAACCAGGTGCGCATCTCCACCAACTACAAAATCAAGTCTGACGAAGATGCCACCGCCATCGAGCAGGAAATCACCCAGAAGCTCTACGACGCGTTCAAGAGCAAGGGCCTCCTCCCCGACGGCATGACCCTCGTGGAATTCTCGACCACCGACGAAACCCAGGGTATCCTGTCGTCGCAGACTGTCGGCCCGACTGTCGCCAACGACATGCGCAACAAGGCTTATGTGGCCGTGATTCTGTCGCTCATCGCGATGTTCCTCTACATCCTGCTCCGCTTCCGCAACGTGGCCTTCTCGCTCGGCGCTCTCGCCGCAGTGGCGTTCACCGCGTTCTCCATCATCGGCTTCTACAGCCTCTTCTGGGGCATCATGCCGTTCGCTATGGAAATCGACCAGTCGTTTATCGCCGCCATCCTGACGATGATCGGTTACCAGATTAACGACACCGTGGTTGTGTTTGACCGCGTTCGCGAAAACACCGCCCTCTATCCCAAGCAGGACTTCTACACCACAATCAACAAGTCGCTCAACCAGACGCTCGGCCGTACCATCATGACCTCTCTCTCGACCTTCCTGGTACTCGCCTGCATCTTCATCCTGGGCACCGACTCGATTCGTTCGTTCATCTTCGCGATGCTCTTCGGCGTTGTGACCGGCACCCTTGCCACCATGTTCATCGCCACCCCGGTTGCCTACCTTACCAACCGCGGCAAAGCCAAGGCTGCGAAGTAACCAGCGATAAACCCCACAAAAAAGCGCGCCCCGGTGGCGCGCTTTTTTGTTTCCGTTTCATTCATTTTATAAAGAGAGATATGAGAATAGTCATCCAAAGAGTCACCGAGGCCTCGGTGACCATCGGAGGCGAGCTGAAAAGCGCCATCGGAGAGGGCTTTTTAGTGCTTGTAGGCGTGTTTGAGGGCGACACTGAGGATGATGCCCGCTGGCTCGCTTCAAAGACGGCAGGGCTGCGCGTTTTCGACGACGCGGAGGGTGTCATGAATCGCTCGCTGGCCGACATCGGCGGCGAGGTGCTTGCCGTGAGCCAGTTCACCCTCGCTGCCTCTACGAAAAAGGGGAACCGCCCGAGCTACATCCGCGCGGCGGGCCACGGGCTCGCCGTGCCCCTCTACGAGCTCTATTGCAAGCTCGTCGGCGAGGCGCTGGGGCGCGAAACGAAAACAGGGGTGTTCGGGGCCGACATGCGGGTGGCGCTCACCAACAACGGGCCGGTGACCATCATCATCGACTCCCGACTCAGGGAATAGGCGGGGGTCAGCGCGGGGGCGAAATGAGGCCGTGACGGTAGGCGTAGAGCAGCCGCGTCAGCTCGTCGATTTGCGATTGCAGCTCGATGCCTTTGTCGGTGTCGCGCACCCGCTGGCGGTGGTTGCTCAGCTCCACGATTTGCGTGGTGCCCACGATGTCGGTGCCGAGCCTTATGGCCTCCTCGGCGGTGGTGAACGGCTCGTGTTCAACCAACTGGAGGCCCCGGCTGTGATAGACGAGGGTGAAGCCGGCGATGCCGGTGGTGTCGTGGTAGGCCTTCGCGAAGCCGCCGTCGATGACGAGCAGCTTGCCGTTGGCGCGCACGGGGTTCTCGCCCTTGCCGACCCTCACGGGCACATGGCCGTTGATGATGTGGCGGTGCTCGCCCTTGACCTCGAAGGCGTCGAGAATGCGGTCGCACACGGCCTCGTCGTTGCGCAGCGTGTAGTAGGCCCCCTTCTCTTCAACGTGCGTGGCCTTGTCGGCTATGAAATAGCGCTCGAAGGTTGCCATGCGCGACTTGTCGAAGAGGGGCGAGTCGGGGCCGCACCATAGATACCAGTAATAGTCGCGGGCAAATTCCTTGTCGGCTGCCGGGGTGTCGTCGTTGAAGGCGGCGCGCATCGTCATGCCAATGTGGTGGAGCAGCTCGCGGCCCGAATAAGTGTGGTTGCCCACAGTTACCTCCTTGAGCGAGCCGTCGGGGTTGAGGGGCACCGAGGCGTGGAACAGCAGGTTGGAGTTGACGATGGTGTACATGCACCCGCGGGCGAAAAGGCACTCGA
>CAYTBH010000172.1:0-2701 GCA_964435935.1 uncultured Alistipes sp. | reverse complement strand
GAGATGGTCCAGAGCGCCCGCATCCTCGAGCAGCTTGTCGACAATATCCCTGAAGGTGAATATCTCGTGAAAGTGCCCAAGGTGCTTAAGCTGCCCAAGGGTCAGTGGTTTGAGGTTGTTGAAGGTTGCCGCGGCGCCTTTGGTGTCTATCTCGAGAGCGACGGCACCACCAAGCCCTACCGCCTGAAGCTTGCACCTCCCTGTCTGCCCCTCGCAGCAGTGGTCGACCACATCACCGCCGGAAGCAAGATCGCCGACCTTATCACCATCGGCGGCTCGCTCGACTATATTGTCCCCGACATGGACCGATAAATCTTTCAACCGCATATTCTCATGGAAACATTGCAAGATACCCACATTTTTGACTTCGCGAGAATCACGGGCCCGATCCACGATTGGCTCATGGGATTCCTTCCCGCCTGGGCCACCACAACGGTGGAATGTGTAGCCGTCGGCGTAGGTCTACTGTTGCTCTATGCACTTCTCGCCCTGTTCTATATCTATTTTGAACGCAAGGTGTGTGCCTTCTTCCAGTGCCGCCTGGGCCCCAACCGCGTAGGTCCCCTCGGTCTGCTGCAGAGCTTCGCCGATATGTTCAAGATTCTCATCAAGGAGCTCATCGAGCTGCGCCACACCGATAAATTCCTCTTCGGTCTGGCTCCCTACCTTGTGATTATCGCCTCGATGCTGTGCTTCGCCACCCTTCCCTGGGGCGACGGCCTGCAGATCATTGACTTCAACATCGGCATCTTCTTCCTGATCGCCTGCTCGTCGATCGGCGTGCTCGGTATCCTTCTCGCCGGTTGGTCGTCAAACAACAAGTTTACCCTCATCGGCGCACTCCGCTCGGGCGCGCAGATGGTCAGCTACGAGCTCTCGGTGGGGCTGTCGATTCTCACCATGGTTGCCTTCGCTGGCACTATGGACGTTGTTTCGATTGTTGAAGCCCAGGCCGATGGATGGTTCATCTTCAAGGCCCACATCCCCGCGATTATCGCTTTCATCATCTACCTGATCGCTGGCACCGCCGAAACCAACCGCGGCCCGTTTGACCTCCCCGAGGCTGAGAGCGAGCTGACTGCCGGCTACCACACCGAATACTCCGGCATCCACTTCGGCTTCTTCTACCTCGCCGAATACCTCAACCTCTTCATCATCGCCGGTGTTGCCACCCTCATGTTCTTCGGTGGCTGGATGCCGCTGCGAGTGGCCGGTTGGGACGGGTTCAACGAAATCATGGGCTACATCCCCTCGGTGGTTTGGTTCATCGGCAAAGCCGTCCTTGTTTCGGCAATCATCATCTTCTTCAAGTGGACCTATCCCCGCTTGCGCATCGACCAGCTGCTGTCGCTGGAATGGAAATACCTCCTTCCCATCAACCTGGTCAACCTCGTGCTGATGGTGATCATCGTAATCCAGGGCTGGTACTTTGGTGCCAACTGACGCGCCTTCAGCGTTTGAAGCCGCTGCCCCTTCCCCTTTCACTCCTACCTTAAAGCTAACAAACTAAAATCACTCCAAATAAAAAATGAGCGACAATTTCGGAAAAATAGCACAGGTCATCGGCCCGGTGGTCGACGTTACCTTCGACGGCAAGGAGAACATCCTTCCCCCCATTTTCACGGCGCTGAAGGTCGACCGCAACGACGGCTCGGAGCTTATTCTCGAAGTAGAGCAGCACATCGGTGAGGACACCGTGCGCTGCGTGGCTATGGAAAGTACCGACGGCCTCCAGAGAGGCACGCGTGTCGAATCACTCGGCCACCCCATCGCGGTGCCCACCGGCGACCAGGTGAAAGGCCGTCTGCTCAACGTAATTGGCAACGCCATCGACAACCTGCCCGCGCTCAACCGCGAAAACGTGCGCCCCATCCACCAGCCCGCCCCGGAATTCGACGACCTCACCATCGGCACGGAAATCCTCTTCACCGGCATCAAGGTGATCGACCTCCTCGAGCCTTACAGCAAGGGTGGCAAAATCGGTCTGTTCGGTGGCGCCGGCGTGGGCAAGACAGTGCTCATCATGGAGCTCATCAACAACATTGCCAAAGGCCATAACGGCTTCTCGGTGTTCACCGGCGTGGGCGAACGCACCCGCGAGGGTAACGACCTTCTCCGCGAGATGATCGAGAGCGGCGTTATGAAGTATGGCAAAAAGTTTGAAGAAGGCATGGAGAAAGGCGAGTGGAACCTCGCCGACGTAGATATGGAACAGGTCAAGAACTCGCAGGCAACCCTCGTGTTCGGCCAGATGAACGAGCCCCCGGGTGCCCGCCTCCGCGTGGCGCTTTCAGGCCTCACCGTCGCAGAGCAGTTCCGCGACCAGGATGGCGGCGGCAAAGACATTCTCCTGTTCATCGACAACATTTTCCGTTTCACGCAGGCAGGCTCCGAGGTGTCGGCCCTTCTTGGCCGCATGCCGTCGGCCGTGGGCTACCAACCCACCCTCGCCTCCGAGATGGGCGCTCTCCAGGAACGCATCACATCGACCAAGAACGGTTCAATCACATCGGTTCAGGCTATCTATGTGCCTGCCGACGACCTTACCGACCCCGCGCCCGCCACAACGTTCAACTTCCTTGACGCCACCACGGTGCTCTCGCGTAAGATCTCGGAGCTCGGCATCTATCCCGCCGTCGACCCCCTGGAATCAACCTCGCGAATCCTCGACCCGAATATCATCGGCCAGGACCACTACGAC
>CAYTBH010000171.1:0-2759 GCA_964435935.1 uncultured Alistipes sp. | reverse complement strand
GTGGGGATGGAGCCCGACCGCGCGCCGATATACTCTTCCATCATCTTGTTGCCGGCTATGTTATAGACCGTCAAAAGGGCTGGAAAATCCACGTTGCTGAATTTCAGCGTTCCACCTTCAATTGCTAACTCAAATTCATCGGCATCCGTCACTGCCGAATCAATGCCGGCGCCGCCACTACTGGCACGCAGGTTCCACGCTTTGACGGAAGCCGCCTGGCATGGAACGTCGGCAAAGGCGGTCACTTCTTCAGTGGCCTTGCCATGGGCGAAAACTCTCACAGAGGCCGCCCAGGTGTCGTTGACGAATATGTCGAGTATGGAATGGTCGAAGAATACGTTCAGTTTGACGGTTTCGCCCTTGGCCAGTTGCCTCGGCAGCTGACTGTGGTAGAGGCCGTCGAACACGCCTGCGTCGTTCGTCAGGCGGTCGAGGTCGCGGAGGTCGACAGCGACTTCGTTTTTGTCGCCGTCGTAATAGACCTTGAGGGCCGTCGCTCCATCGTCGAGAAGCGTGAAACCGCAACGTCCCGAGCCAACGGTGAACTCCCCGCAGAGCTCCACTGAGCGGCCTGCCACACCATCGAGAGCCATGGTGCCGTCGAGGGTGAAGTTTTCCTTGGCGAATCCGCTGCCCGCGCGCATCGCAGCCAACCCCGAGTAGGGTTTCTGGCAGAGATTGCCCTCGCTGTCGAGGGTCCATTCGCGGGGCAGGGAATAGGTGTGGGCATAGCCCAGGTCGTAGTTATCCTGCGAGGGCAGCTTGTCAGGCACGATGCCGAGGGCGATGGTCTTTCCATCGCGCTGGCAAATCGAGGGGGAGAGCATCCCGAACCCGTCGCGGGCAAAGCCGGGGAGCTCCACGCTCGCGGGTGCAGCCTTGGAGGGGTTGAAAGTGCCGTCGGCGTTGATGGTTCCCACCCAGTAGAGGCAGGCAACGCCCTTGGAAGTGTTCTGAGGGGTAGTTGTGAAGAGCCATTTGTCGCCGATTTTCGTCACATTG
Source organism: uncultured Alistipes sp. (assembly GCA_964435935.1). Classification (GTDB taxonomy): domain Bacteria; phylum Bacteroidota; class Bacteroidia; order Bacteroidales; family Muribaculaceae; genus UBA7173. The sequence goes on along the minus strand of CAYTBH010000171.1, from coordinate 1,757 downwards.
GGCATCTCCCAGAAAGTGCCGCAGGTCGAAGCATCGGAACCGGTGAAGAAGGTGCGCCCGTCGTTGCTCCAACTTTTGATCGAAGGGTTGTAGCTGTGGAGGGTAGTAGTGCCCACACCCCCTTTGCTTGACCCCACAATGATGAAGGCGCCGGCGTCGGAGCGGAAGAAATAGGGGTCGCGGAAATCGTCAGACAGTCCGCCGGGCCGGCCATTGATAATAGGCTCAGAGCCCTTCTCCCACGCTATGAGGCCGTCGTCGGCAGGGGTAGCCCGGGCAATCACGGCCTTGGCATAGTCAACGCCGGTGTAGATAATCGAGGGGCGTCCCTGGGTGAGCTCGTCGTCGGAGAACACGCAGCCCGACCAGCACCCTTTGATGTCGTAGGGCGATCCGGGGGTAAGGGCGATCCGCTCCTCGGTCCAGTCGAAGAGATTCTCGCTCGAAAGGTGCCCCCAGTGCAGTCGCGACATAAAGGGCCCGTTGGCGTTTTTCTGAAAAAAGAGGTGATAGCGGCCATCGGAGTAGGCGAGACCGTGGGTTTCGTTGGTCCAGTTGGCGCCCGGCATGCCGTGGAAGGCGGGGCGCATAGGGTCGCCGGCAAACCGCGAGGCATCGACAGCGAGCAGCGCCTCGTTCTGTGGCTTCCACGACGAGATTGTCGCGGCATCCAGAGCCTCGTTCCACACCGTTATGTCGTCAATCAGCCCGTTGAACGAGGTGAGGCAGAATGGGCCGCTGAAGCGCTCGTTGAAGCTGCGGCCTATTCTCAGCGCTGAATTGCTCACGGTGATGTTGCCGCTGGCCTTCGATGTGGCCACCGGCGCGCCGTTGTTGTAGAGGGTCGCCGTGCGCGCCTCGGTGTCGACAACGGCTGTGAGGTTGATCCATTCATACTGGTTGAGCGGCGTGTCGACCTTCAGCTCGAGAGGCCAGCCGCTCACAAATGTCTTGAACGAGTACTTCCCGTCGAACCCAATGAAGAAGCCGAAGCCCGACTTGGCGTTCTCGTCGATGCACGAAGCGATTGCCACCTGTTCAGTGGTGTTCACGTCGATTTGGACGATGGGATAGGTTTCGATAGCGAGCCACAGCGAGGCCGTCATCTTCTTCGATCCGGCAGGGATAATGTCGCCGACTGCGGCGTCGATATATGTCGAATATCCATCGAAGCGCAGAGCCTTTCCGTTGGCCCCGCCCATGTTTTCGGCCGGACGCACGCCGTTGATGACAAACGACTGGCCCGAGTGGGTCTCGGTGATTTTGTCGCCCGAGTTCTCCATGGGGAAGCGGGCCACCTCATTGGCGTTGGAGGCGAGAGGAATGAGCCCGGCAATTACTACCTTGGTGAGTTTCATGATACAGGTTGGCTTGGTCAGAAAAAAATCGTCAAACCATCGCCGGCGTTCGCGAGCGCCGACGATGGTTTTGAACTAAACTAAGTGGATTGCTTATTTCAGATAGTTGAGGATGTTCAGTGTCAGCTGCTCGACATTATGCTGGTAGGGGTTGGCTCCCGAGTTCTGGTTCCACTCGTAGGCTGCCAGACCGTTTGCAACGCAGCGGCCATGAGTGGTGGTCGAGTAGAACTCTACCAGGCCGGCAACGCAGTGGTCGCGGACATGGCCCCAGGTTGCGAGCACCAGCGAGTTGGTCTTCACCTCGAAGTTGCGGATCACGTCAATCTGGTCGCCTTTGCCATAGATGTTGCAGTCCCACATGCAGTTGTGGTCTTCGCGCTGGCCGGGGCCGATGAG
>CAYTBH010000170.1:0-2771 GCA_964435935.1 uncultured Alistipes sp. | reverse complement strand
TGACGCCGTCGTTGACCACCAGGTCGACGTAGCGGCGGCGGTAGCGCAGCTCGGGGTCGTCGAAGGCATCGTAGGTGACGCCGTCCTTCACCTTGACGATGGGGAGGGGGCGGAGCGCCTTGGAAAGCACCGTCAGCTTGCGGGCGTGCACGGAGATTTCGCCCGTCTGCGTGCGGAACACGAAGCCCTCTACGCCAACGAAGTCGCCGATGTCGAGCAGCTTCTTGAACACAGTGTTGTAGAGCTCTTTATCCTCTCCGGGGCATATCTCGTCGCGGTTCACATAGACCTGTATGCGGCCCGTGGCGTCCTGGAGCTCCATGAACGAGGCTTTGCCCATGACGCGGCGCCCCATGACGCGCCCGGCGACGCTCACCTCGCGGGGAGCCTCCCCTTCGGCGGGGTCGGCAAAGGTTTCCTTGATTTCTTTGGCGTGGCCGCTGACGGGGAATTCGGCGGCGGGATATGGGTCAATGCCGAGGTCGCGCATCTGCTGCAGGGAGCCGCGGCGCACGATTTCTTGCTCGCTAAGTTCGAGTATGTTCATTTTCTCTATGTTGGGTAGCGTTAGCTTTGTTGTGAATCTTCCGCAGGGGTTTTGGCCGCGCGGGTCGCTTCTGCGGGAATTAGGCGCAAAGTTAGCGAAAAAAGCTTTTTCTCCCAACTAAATAGCGGGTTATTGCGGCGGCTTTTGTAACTTTGCGACATATTAAACCTAACCCCTCTGAAAAATGAACCTCACCGACCGCTTCCTGAAATATGTGAAGTATGATACCCAGAGCGACGAGGAAACCAACCTCACCCCCTCGACTCCGGGCCAGTTCAAGTTTGCCCAGGTGCTCGAGAAGGAGCTCCGCGAGCTGGGGCTTGAAGAAATCACCCTCGACGACAACGGCTATCTCATGGCCACACTCCCGGCCAACACCGACCGCCAGGGAGTGCCCACAATCGGCTTCATCGCCCACCTCGACACGTCGCCCGACATGTCGGGCCACAACGTGAACCCCCGCGTCGTGGCCAACTACGACGGCAACCCCATCACCCTCAACGCCGAAAAGGGCATCGTGCTGTCGCCCGACGAGTTCCCCGAGCTTCTGAGCCACGTCGGCGAGGACCTCATCGTCACCGACGGCAACACCCTGCTCGGCGCCGACGACAAGGCCGGCATCGCCGAAATCATCTCGGCTGTCGAGTATCTCATGGCCCACCCCGAAATCAAGCACGGCAAGATACGCATCGCCTTCAACCCCGACGAGGAAATCGGCCAGGGGGCCCATAAATTCGACGTCGGGCGCTTCGGGGCCGACTGGGCCTACACCATGGATGGCGGCGCTGTCGGCGAGCTCGAATATGAAAACTTCAACGCCGCCGTGGCCAAGGTGACCTTCGCGGGCCGCAACGTGCACCCCGGCTATGCCAAGCACAAGATGGTCAACTCCATCCGCATCGCCAACCAGTTCATCCTCATGCTCCCCCGCTGGGAAACTCCCGAGCACACCGAGGGCTACGAGGGCTTCTACCACCTGGTGCACATCGACGGCTCGGTGGAGCAGACAACCCTCACCTACATAATCCGCGACCACGACCGCGACCGCTTCGAGCGCCGCAAACGCGAGCTCGAACACCTCACCCGCAAGACCAACAACGAGTTCCCCGGCTGCGCGACCATCGAAATCAAGGACCAGTACTACAACATGCGCGAAAAGGTCGAGCCCCTGATGCACATCGTCGAGATTGCCGAGCAGGCCATGCGCGACGCCGGGGTAACCCCCAAGGTGCAGCCCATCCGCGGCGGCACCGACGGCGCCCAGCTCTCGTTCAAGGGGCTTCCCTGCCCCAACATCTTCGCCGGCGGCCTCAATTTCCACGGGCGCTACGAATTCGTGCCCATCCAGTCGATGGAGAAAGCCCGCGACGTGATTGTCGAAATCGCGCGCATCGTAGGCCAACGATAACCCCCCTTCCAGCGTGGCCGCGCCCCTGAAAGACAAAACCCTGGTGGTTGTCACCGGGCCCACCGGGTCGGGGAAGACCGCCCTGGCCATCGAGCTGGCGCGCGCCCTCGGCTGCGACATCATCTCGGCCGACTCGCGCCAACTCTACCGCGACATACCAATTGGCACCGCCGCCCCGAGCCCCGACGAGCTCGCGGCGGCGCGCCACTATCTTGTGGGGATGCTCCCCCTGGATGCCTACTACTCGGCCGCGCGGTTCGAGGCCGACGCCCTGCGCCTTGTCGACCGTCAGTTCAGCCGCGGCGACTTCGCCCTGGTCTGCGGCGGCTCCATGATGTATGTCGACGCGCTCTGCGAGGGCATCGACCTGCTGCCCACCGTCAGCCCCGGCGTGCGCGACCACTGCCGCCTCCTCCTCGAGGCCGAGGGGCTCGTCGCCGTCGTCGGGCAGCTGCGGCAACTCGACCCCGCCTACTGCCTCACCGCCGACCTTCGCAACCCGCGCCGGGCAGTCCACGCTCTCGAAATATGCCTCGAGGCGGGAGTGCCCTACAGCTCGCTCCTCACCGGCAGCGCCAAGGAGCGCCCGTTCCGCATCGTCAAACTGTTCATCGACCATCCCCGCGAAGAGCTCTTTGCCCGCGTCAACCGCCGCGTGGAGCTCATGGTGGAGGCCGGGCTGCCCGACGAGGCGCGCCGCGTCTACCCCCTTCGCGGGCTCAACTCGCTCAACACCGTGGGCTATAAAGAGTTGTTTGCCCATTTCGACGGCGTGTGGGACCTCCCCACCGCCGTGGCCCGCATCCAGAAAAACAC
>CAYTBH010000169.1:0-2781 GCA_964435935.1 uncultured Alistipes sp. | reverse complement strand
CCTGGGTGAGCTCGTAGTTGTCGATGGGGAACTGGTCGGTGTCCCAGCCGTTCTGGTAGTCGCCGCGGTTGGCGTCGATCGAGCCGAGCATGCCGTTGTCGACAGCCACTGCGAGCTCGTGCTCGAAGGTGTGGCCGGCGAGGGTGGCGTGGTTCACCTCGATGTTGACCTTGAAGTCCTTGTCGAGGCCGTGGGCGCGCAGGAAGCCGATGACGGTTTCGGTGTCGACGTCATACTGGTGCTTGGAGGGCTCCATGGGTTTGGGCTCGATGAGGAAGGTGCCGGTGAAGCCCTTCGAGCGGGCGTAGTCGCGGGCCATGGTGAGCATCATTGCCAGGTGCTCTTTTTCGCGCTTCTGGTCGGTGTTGAGCAGGCTCATGTAGCCTTCGCGGCCACCCCAGAACACATAGTTCTGACCGCCCAGGGCGATGGTAGCGTCGATGGCGTTCTTGATCTGCACGGCAGCGCGGGCAACAACGTCGAAGTCGGGGTTGGTGGCGGCGCCGTTCATGTAGCGGCCGTTGCCGAAGACGTTGGCGGTGCCCCAGAGGTTCTTGATGCCGGTTTCGGCCATCTTGGCCTTGAGGTATTCGGTGATTTCCTTCATGCGTGCCTCGTAGTCGTCGATGTCGCCGAGGTCGCCGATGAGGTCGGTGTCGTGGAAGCAGAAATATTCGATGCCCAGCTTCTGCATCACTTCGAAGCCGGCGTCGGCCTTCTGCTTGGCGATGGTCATCGCGTCGGCGCCTTCGTTCCAGGGGAATTTCTTGGTGCCGGTGCCGAACTGGTCGCCGCCTTCGGCGCAGAGGGTGTGCCACCAGGCCATGGCGAATTTGAGCCATTCTTTCATAGGTTTGCCAAGAACCACGCGTTCAGCGTCGTAGTAGCGGAAAGCCATGGGGTTGTAGCTCTGGGGACCCTCGTAGGCGATTTTACCGATGGTAGGGAAATACTCTTTCATTGACATTGCGTTTTTAGGTGTTATGTGTTGATTTGTTTTAGTGATTGTTCGTTGTTATTTCTCGAGGATGGCCTTCCAGCGGGCGTAGGCTTCGAGGTAGGGGGCGCGGTCGGCCGGCGGCTCGATCACCCCGAGCTGCTTGAGCGAGGCGAAGGCCTCCTTGGCCGACGAGTAGATGCCCGCGCCGATGCCGGCCCCGCGGGCTGCCCCGGCGGCGCCGTCGGTGTCAAACAGGTGGATGGTGGCTCCCGAAACCCCGGCGAGGGTCTCGCGGAAAATGGGCGAGAGGAACATGTTGGCGTTGCCGGCGTGGATTTTGTCGATCTTCATGCCGATGCTCTCCATGATCTCCATGCCATACATGAAGGAGAACACGATGCCCTCCTGGGCGGCGCGCAGCAGGTGGCTGCGGTTGTGGATGTTGAAGTTGATGCCGTGGATCGAGCAGCCCGCCTCGCGGTTCTCGAGCACGCGCTCGGCGCCGTTGCCGAAGGGGAGGATGCTCACCCCGGCGCTCCCGGCGGGAGCCTCGGCGGCGATGGCGTTCATCTCGTCGTAGCCGCAGCCGGTGGGGGCCACGTTGCGCTTCATCCAGGAGTTGAGGATGCCGGTGCCGTTGATGCAGGTCATCACGCCGATGCGCGGCGCGGCCTTCGTGTGGTTCACATGGGCGAAGTTGTTAACGCGGCTCAGCGGGTCGTAGTCAACGGTGCCGTTGATGCCGTAGACAACGCCCGAGGTGCCGGCGGTGGAGGCAATCTCGCCCGGCTCGAAAACATTGAGCGAGAGGGCGTTGTTGGGCTGGTCGCCGGCGCGGTAGGTCACCGGGGTGCCCTCCTTGAGCCCCAGCTCGGCAGCGGCCTCGCGGGTGAGGCCTCCCTGGTCGCCGAAGGTGGGCACCACCTCGGGCAGAATCTCCATCGGGAACCCGAAATAGTCCATCATCAGCTTCGAGGGAGCGTCGGCCTGGAAGTCCCAGAGCATGTACTCCGAGAGCCCCTCGGGGTTGGTGAGGCAGCGGCCCGTCATGCGCCAGGCGGCGTAGTCGCCCGGGAGCATCACCTTCCACACGCGCTCGAAGAGCGCCGGCTCGTTCTCCTTCACCCAGGCCAGCTTCGTGGCGGTGAAGTTGCCCGGCTTGTTGAGGATGCCCGGCATTATTTTCTCGGCGCCGAGGTCGGCAACAGCGCGCTCGCCGTAGGGGACGCCGCGCGAGTCACACCATATTATACTGTCGCGGAGCACCTGCCCCTCCTTGTCGACCAGCACCACGCCGTGCATCTGATAGGAGATGCCGATAGCCTTGATGTCGGCGGGGTCGACTTTCGAGCTTTCGAGCACCGAGCGGGTGGCGGCGCAGATGCGCTCCCACCAGTCGGCGGGGTTTTGCTCGGCCCATCCGGGGCGGAGCGACTTGATGGGGGCCTCCTGGCGGGGGTAGAAATCAGATGCGACAATCTCGCCGTTGTCGGCGTTGACAATGCATGCCTTCACCGACGAGGTGCCGATATCGTAGCCTAATAAATACATTGGAATTGGCAGTTTATAGGGGGTTCGATTTAAGATTGCACAAATTTAACATCACGCGGCAAACGGCAAAGAAAAAATTCAACACATTTTGCCCATTTAGGGTGCTAAAACAACATTTCCCCCATTTTCCGACAATTCGCGCCCCTTTGTAGCCCTCGCCGCAACCCCTCGCGACCTGGCGAAACCACCCCCGCCGCCCACCCGCGCGACCCCCGGCACCCACGCACGCCGCCCCAAACCCCCTCTCGCGCCCCTCCCAGCCTCAATTGACCCTTATTCCGCAAATTTTT
>CAYTBH010000168.1:0-2795 GCA_964435935.1 uncultured Alistipes sp. | reverse complement strand
GGAAGCAGATGGGAGCGTCGGAGTGAGCGCCGCCGTTGATGATGTTCATCATGGGGACGGGGAGGCAGTAGGTGTTGCAACCGCCGATGTATTTGTAGAGGGGGAGGTCGAGGTAGTCGGCAGCGGCCTTGGCAACGGCGAGGGATACGCCGAGGATGGCGTTAGCGCCGAGGTTCGACTTGGTGTCGGTGCCGTCGAGCTTGAGCATGGTTTCGTCGATGGCGATCTGGTCGAGGGCGCTCATGCCTTTGAGGGCGTCGGCGATGGGGCCGTTTACGTTGGCCACGGCTTTGAGGACACCTTTGCCCATGTAGCGGGCTTTGTCGCCGTCGCGGAGTTCGAGGGCTTCGTTAACGCCGGTGGAGGCACCGGAGGGAACGGAAGCGCGGCCGCGTGCGCCGCTTTCGAGAATCACGTCAACTTCAACGGTGGGGTTGCCGCGCGAGTCGAGGACTTCGCGACCGATGATTTTTTCGATTTTCATAATCTTTGTAGATGTTGCTTTATTAGAGCGTTATGGTTGTGTGAAATAATTGCTTGTTGTGAGTGCAAAGTTAATGCTTTTCGCGCCAAAAAGCAATAACACGTTGATTAAACTACATTAAAAAACGCTTGGCCGGGAGGGGCGGCGCAGCTCGCGGAGCCAGACGAAGCCGCAGTAGACGGCGAGCAGGAGCGCGCGCAGGGGGAAATCGACCGCGAGGTTACCGGTGGCGAGCAGAATCGACGCACCGTAGAGGGCCATGGCGACGGCGAAGTAGCCGAGGATGCGCGGGATGTCGTAGCCTACGGGGTTGACGCGGCGGCCCACGAAGTAGCTCGCGAGCATCATCGAGCCGTAGCAGGCGAAGGCGGCCCAGGCGCAGGCCATGTAGCCGTAGCGGGGCACGAAGAGGATGTTGACCGCCAGGGTGACGGCGAGGCCGAAGAGCGAGAACCAGGTTCCCCAGATGGTTTTATCGGTGAGCTTGTACCAGAGCGAGAGGTTGAAGAAGATGCCGAAGAAGAGCTCGGCCATCATGATTATGGGCACCACCCGGAGGCCCGAGAAGTAGGCCGGGGAGATGAAGTAGCGTAGCACGGGGAGGTAGAACCTCACCCCGAGGAAGATGAACATCGCGGCGATGACGAACCAGTCCATGGCCCGCCGGTAGGCGGCGTGGCTCTCCTTCTTGCCCGCCTCGCGGTTCTGGGCGAAAATGAAGGGCTCGAAGGCGAAGCGGAAAGCCTGGGTGAACATCACCATGACGATGGCGATTTTGTAGTTCGCACCGTAGACACCCAGGCCGGCCATGGCCTCGGCACGGTCGGGCACGAGCAGCGGGTAGAGAATCTTGTCGATGGTCTGGTTCATGATGCCCGCGATGCCGAGCACCAGCAGGGGGAACGAGTAGCGGATCATCTCGCGCCATAGCTTGCCCGAGAAGGTGTAGCGCGGGGCGGCCAGCTCAGGCACCAACAGCAGCAACACCGCCAGGGAGCTGATGAGGTTGGCCAGGAAGATGTAGCCCACGCCGAACGAGGGGTTGTAGAACCAGCCGACGGTCGCGGGGGCATGCTCGGCAAGCCAGGGGCAGAGGAGGATGAAGAAGAGGTTTAGCCCGATGTTGAGCCCGATGTTGGTGAGCTTCAGGACCACGAAGCGCAGGGGGCGCTTCTTGTAGCGAAGGTAGGCAAAGGGGATGGAGGTGAAGGCGTCGACACCGACGGCGACGGCCATCATCCAGACGAACGACGGATGGTCCGGGCAGTCGAGCACCCGGGCTATGGCCGGCGAGAGCAGACAGGCCGCGGCGATGAACAGCGCGGAGCTGGTGCCGATGGAGATGAGCGTGGTGGAGTAGACCTGCGAGGGGTCGCGCCATCGCTCGTGGTTGGCGAAGCGGAAGAAGCCCGTCTCCATGCCGTAGGTGAGGATGGTGAGCACGAGGGCCACATAGGCGTAGATGTTCGTAACGATGCCATACTCCGCGGCGGCGAAGCAGTAGGTGTACATCGGCACCAGGCACCAGTTCAGGAAACGGCCCACGATGCTGCTGACGCCGTAGATTGCCGTATCCTTGAAAAGACTCCTTATTGAAGACACTTGCGTTGAATGGTTTAGTCGAAAAGCGAAGAAGCTGACGGGGGCCGCGACGCGCCGAGGTGCATCCAGGCCAGGTCGGTGACCTCGCGGCCGCGGGGGGTGCGCTTGAGGAAACCCTCCTTGATGAGAAACGGCTCGTAGACCTCCTCGATGGTCCCGGCGTCCTCGCCGAGGGCGGTGGCGATGGTCGAGAGGCCGACCGGGCCCCCTTTGAACTTGTGGATCATCGTGGAGAGAATCTTGTTGTCGATTTCGTCGAGGCCGAAGCGGTCGATGTTGAGCGCCTCGAGGGCATAGCGGGCGATGTCGACATCGATCGCGCCCGAACCCTTTACCTGGGCGAAGTCGCGCACGCGGCGCAGCAAGCCGTTGGCGATGCGGGGCGTTCCTCGCGAGCGCATGGCGATTTCGTGGGCCGCCTCGCCCGAGCAACCGACACCGAGGAGGCCGGCCGAGCGCAGGATGATGCGTTCGAGCACCTCGTGGTCGTAGTACTCGAGGTGGCAGTTGATGCCGAAACGGGCGCGCAGGGGCGAGGTGAGCAGGCCGCTGCGGGTTGTGGCCCCCACGAGCGTGAAGGGCGAGAGAGTGAGCTGCACCGACCTCGCGCCGGGACCCTTGTCGATCATGATGTCGATGCGGTAGTCCTCCATGGCCGAGTAGAGATACTCCTCGACAACGGGGCTGAGGCGGTGGATTTCGTCGATGA
>CAYTBH010000167.1:0-2804 GCA_964435935.1 uncultured Alistipes sp. | reverse complement strand
CCTCTCAACCTTTGGCCCTTGGGCCAACTTCTCAACCCGATGCGGCTCAACGACACTGAATCAACCTTTTTCGCCTTGTTGCGGAGCGGGATGTACGGCACCCCGATTCCCGAGGCTTCCCTCCCCGGCAGCATCGACTGGGAGGCGGTTGTCGGTATGGCGAAGAAGCAGGCCGTCTACGGCGTCATCATCGACAGCATCCAATTCCTCCCCGCGGGGCTGCGCCCTACGGGAGCAGTGGCCGCCGCGATGAACAAGTTTGCCCTCGGGCTGATTCAAACCAACATCATTCTTGACCAGACAGTGGCGCGGTTGGTGTCGTTCTTCAACGAGCACGGCATCAGCGGTGTGCTCCTCAAAGGGCAGGGGGTGGCGCTGTCCTATTATCGCGTGCCGCAAATCCGCCAGACCGGCGACATCGACTTCTACGTCGGTAAAGCCCAGTATGCCAGGGCCGTGAGCCTCTGCCGCGAGCACCTTGCCGCCCGCGGTGCCGGCGACGAAACAGAGCAGCATTTCTCCTTCAGCCTCGGGGGAGTGCACGTCGAGCTCCACCGCCTCGCTTCGCGCGTCTATTCACCCCTGAGGGCCAGGCGGTTCCAGCGGTGGACTGTCGAGGAGCTCGAGCACTCTCCTGCACGCCGCTCCATCGTGCTCGCCGACACCTCCGTGACGCTCCCCTCCTACGACTTCGACGCCGTCTACATCTTCTACCACGCCTGGCGCCACTTCATCATGGGGGGCATAGGGCTGCGCCAGCTCTGCGACTGGGCGCTCATCCTGCGCAATCGGGGCTCCGAGCTCGATGCCGACCGTGTCGCGGCCAACGTGCGCCGTTTCGGCATCGAAAAGGGTTGGAAGCTATTCGGCTGCATCGCCGTCGACCATCTTGGCGTGCCTCCCGAGCGCGTGCCCCTCTACGACCCGGCCCATCGCGCTAAGTCAGAGCGGGTTCTTGAAGAGATTCTCGCCGGAGGCAACTTCGGCCATTATTCCAGGGCCAACACCCGCACCCCGATATATGGCTCGGGCCTTTGGCACGGCCTCGGCAAGGTGCGCAACATCACCGGCTACTTCATCGCGCTCTTCCCCATGATGCCCGTCGAGGCCACCTTCCTCTATTTCAACCGACTGTTCACCGGCACTATAACCCTCACCCGCAGGTCAATGCGTAAATCGCCACATTGAAACGCTTCGCTCCATATCTCTGCTACCTCTGGCGCGTCACCAGGGGGTTCCACGGCACCATAGCCCTGCGCACGCTCCTTGGCGTGGTCCGCGTGGCCGTGATGCTCGCCTTCGTGTGGTTCAGCAAAACAGCCATCGACTGCGCCACAGGCCGCGTCGCCACCCCCGCCGTCCCCCTCGCGGGGTGGTTCGCGATGATGGTGGGGTGTCTCGCTGTCGACGTCGCCATCTCCCAGTGGATCAGATACATCGAGGCGCGCTCGACCATGCTGATGAACAACGGCGTTAACCGCCGGCTGTTCAACGTGCTCATGGCCATGCCGCTCGTCAACGGCCAGCAGGGGTTCCACAGCGGCGACATGCTCAACCGCCTCACTCTCGACGTGCGCTCCGTCACCACCTTCGCCGTCAGCCAGCTCCCCTCCATGGTGGTGATGCTCGTGCAGCTGGCGGGCTCCTTCGCCTTCCTCGCGTGGCTCAACCCCTTCCTTGCCCTCGCGCCGGTTGTCATCATGCCGGTGTGCCTCCTCGCCGGCAAGCTCTATTTCAAGCGGCAGCGCGCCCTCACCTCCAGCATCCGCCAGGGCGAGAGCTCCATGCACGTCTCCATCCAGGAGGGACTCAAACACCGCTTGCTCCTCAAGTCGCTCGAGAGCGTCGGCGAGATGGACCGCCGCCTCGGCTCCATACAGCGCGGCCTCGATGCCTCCAACCGCGAGCAGACGCGCCTCGCTGCCCTCAGCGGCTCCATGACCCGCGTGGGGTTCGTGCTGGGCTACCTCGTAGCCTTCGGGTGGAGCATCTTCAGCCTCCAGGCCGGGGTGATCACCTACGGCACCATGACAGCCTTCATCCAGCTCGTGAGCCGCATCCAGCACCCTATTTCGGGCATCGCCGGCTACCTCCCCGCCTTCGTGGCCACCTCGGTGGCCATCGACCGCCTCCGCGAAATCGATGTCGACCTCCCCGCCGACGATGATTCTGCCGCCTGCCGCCCCCTCGCCAATGCCGGCGTGCGTGTCAACAACCTCTCGTTCAGGTATGAGGCCGATGGCCGCGACATCCTCTCGCGGTTCAGCCACGACTTCAAGCCCGGTTCCCGCACCATGATCGTCGGCTCGACCGGCGCCGGGAAAACCACCCTCATAAAACTGCTGCTCGGCCTTCTGCGGCCCGATGAGGGTGCGGTTGAAATCTATGCCGACGGTGTGAGCCAACCCGTCTCGTCGTCAACGCTTTGCAACTTTGTGTATGTGCCTCAGGGCAACTCCCTGCTCCCCGGCACTATTCGTGAGAACCTGCTCCTGGCGGCCCCCGGGGCCACCGACCGCCAGCTCGCCGAGGCGCTCCGCGCCGCGGCCGCCGACTTCGTCTTCACCCTCCCGCAGGGGCTCGACACCTCCTGCGACGAGGCCGGCGGCGGCCTCAGCGAGGGACAGGCCCAGCGCGTGGCCATAGCCCGCGCCCTTCTGCGCCCCGGCTCCATCATGCTGCTCGACGAGTTCAACAGCGCCCTCGACACCGCCACCGCCGCCACCCTCATGGAGCGCCTCTCGCGCCACTGCCCCGACTCCACCATCATCATCATCGCCCACCACCACTCCGCCATCGCCCCC
>CAYTBH010000166.1:0-2840 GCA_964435935.1 uncultured Alistipes sp. | reverse complement strand
ACGCCTACTCCGAGCTCAACGACCCCATCGACCAGTATGAGCGCTTCGTCGAGCAAATGAAGCTCTCGGAAAAGGGCGACGACGAGGCCATGATCATCGACCACGACTTTATCCGCGCGCTCGAATACGGCATGCCCCCCACATCGGGCATGGGCATCGGCATGGACCGCCTGGTGATGCTCATGACGGGCCAGACCACCATCCAGGAGGTGCTCTTCTTCCCCCAGATGCGCCCCGAGAAAACCGCCCGCCGCGACAAGGAGGAGGCCTACACCGCCCTCGGCATCGACGCCGAATGGGTGGCCCCGCTCCAGAAGGCCGGCATCCTCACCGTCGAGGCCCTCGCGACCGCCAACCCCGGCAAACTGTTCCAGGACCTCTGCGGCATCAACAAAAAATTCAAGCTCGGCTTGAAAAACCCCTCGCAGGAGCAGCTCGCCGCCTGGATCGCGGCCGCCCCAGCGCCTGAAAAGGCCGAAGAATAATCCTCCCCCTTCACCCCAATCGACTATGCTTCCAGAAAATTTCCCCGGGAAAGTGGCGGTGATGGGCGGCGGCTCCTGGGCCACCGCGCTGGCAAAACTTCTGCTGAAATCAAACGAAACCATCCTTTGGTACATGCGCCGCGACGACCGCATCGAGGAGTTCCAGCGCCTGGGCCACAACCCCGCGTACCTCACCGACGTGCCCTTCGACGTGCAACGCATCGAGTTCTCGTCGGACATCAACAAGGTGGCCGCCGAGGCCGACACGCTGCTGCTCGTCATGCCCTCGCCCTATTTCAAAAGCCACGTTGAAAAGCTTTCGGTCGACATCAGCGGCAAGCACATCGTTTCGGCTGTAAAGGGCATCGTGCCCGACGAGAACATGCTCGTCACCGACTATATGCAACAGCGCTTCGGCATCCCCGACGACCACCTCATGGCCGTCTCGGGCCCCTGCCACGCCGAGGAGGTGGCCCTCGAGCGCCCCTCCTACCTCACCGTGGCGTGCAGCGACATCGAGGCCGCCAAGCTATTCGGCCAGGCCCTCTGCGGCGGCAAAAACTGCCACGCAATCCCCACAACCGACCTCAACGGCGTGGAGTATGCCGGGGTGATGAAAAACATCTACGCCATAGCCGCAGGCATCGTCCACGGCATGAAACGGGGCGACAACTTCCTGGCGATGCTCGTGAGCAACGCCATCCGCGAGATGGAAAACTTTCTCGACGCCGTCAACCCCCGTCCGCGCCAAATTTGCGACTCCGTCTACCTCGGCGACCTGCTCGTGACAGCCTACTCGCGCTTCTCGCGCAACCACAACTTCGGCTCGATGATCGGCAAGGGCTATTCTGTGAAAGCCGCCAAGATGGAGATGGAGCAGACCGCCGAGGGCTACTACGGCTCGAAGTGCATCCACGAAATCAACCTCGGCTACGAGGTCTACATGCCCATCGCCGAGGCCGTCTACGACATCCTCTACCGCCGGGTGCGCCCCGAATACGCCATCTCGCGCATCGCCAACCAGCTCTCCTGACCACAGATGCTATCGCTACGCGGAATCTCGAAGTCCTACGGCAACCTGAAGGTGCTCGACTCGGTCGACCTCGATATCAGGCCGGCTGAAATAGTGTCGGTCGTGGGGCCGAGCGGTGCCGGGAAAACCACCCTGCTCCAGATTGTCGGCACCCTCGACCGCCCCGACTGCGGCACGGTGAGCTACGATGGCCGGATGGTGCTCGACCTGCCCGACAACCAGCTCGCCCGGTTCCGCAACCGCAACATTGGCTTCGTGTTCCAGTTCCACCAGCTGCTGCCCGAATTCTCAACCCTCGAAAACGCCGCCATGCCGGCCCTCATCGGTGGAGCGGGCCGCGCCGAGGCTTTCGCCCGCGCCGAGCAACTGCTGCGCGACCTGGGACTGGGGCAGCGCCTCGACCACCGGCCCGCGCAACTCTCAGGCGGCGAGCGCCAACGCGCCGCCGTGGCCCGCGCGCTGGTCAACAAGCCATCGGTGATTCTCGCCGACGAGCCCTCCGGGAGCCTCGACAGCCGCAACCGGCGCGAGCTCCACGACCTCTTTATCGACCTCAGGGCCAAAACCGGGACCACGTTTGTGATCGTCACCCACGACGAATCGCTCGCCGACCGCTCAGACCGCGTGATCCACATGGCCGACGGACGCATAACCTCCTCCAACGCAACGCTATGAAAACCCTCCTGCGCCACCTCCTGGCAGCCGCCCTGCTCCTCCCCTCGCTCGCGGCATGCGACGACTCCGACCAGGACCGCCACAACCCGGTGGTCTACAACATCGTTGAATATGCCGGCTCCGAAGCGGGCGCGACTTTCCTCTACTACCCCGCCCCGGGCAACACCCCCGAGGTGCTCTGGGCCAAGAACAGCGCCGTCAAGGACCTCGAACCGGGCAACTGCGTCTTTCTCGGCTACCGCGACGAAGCCGACCAGACCGACGCTCCCGCCGGCGCGTCGGCGGTGAAACTCGTGTCGATGGCTAAGATTTACAACGGCGAGGCCGTCATTGCCGACGCCGAGAAGCTCCAAGGGTGGGATGCCGAACCAATCACCCAGATGATTGCCTTGTGGCGCGCCGGCGACAAAGTAATCCTCCGCTGCCTCCTGACCGCGTCGTCGCAGCCGCGCTACTTCGGCCTCTACTTCGACGCCGCCACATTGGGCGACCCCGTGCCGACGGCCTACATCTATCACCGCCGCGACGACGACACCCCCAACTACTCCTCGCAATTCTTCTCAGCCTTCTCCCTGGCGCCCATCCTTCACCCCGCCGACGCCCCCGCCCCGGCCTACACCGCCATCCGCGTCCGCTTCGCCAACGCC
>CAYTBH010000165.1:0-2934 GCA_964435935.1 uncultured Alistipes sp. | reverse complement strand
CCCTTCATCTCGATTGCCAACGACATCATCGGCGTGCTCATCTACATGCTCGTGTCGCAGGCACTCATGGCCGCTCTTTGTTAACACGCCTATGTATCAGTTATTTCACTCGGTAGAGTTCTATGTGGTGCTCCTCACGGTGGCCGCGCTCGTAGTGGGCTTCCTCAGCTCCCCCTCGCGCCGCGGACCCGCCGAAACAGGCTTCGTCACCGGCTTCCTGCGCGAAAGCCGCCAGGGCGAGCCCATGGAACCGTCGATCCTGATCGAGTGCCTCCCCGACGGCAACGTCACCATCACCCGCTACGGCCTCCACGACCTCACCGATGCCGCCACCGTGGCGCTGGCCGTCACCCGCGCCGGGTTCGACATCTCCATCGAAGAGCGCGTCACCCCCGGCGGGGCCCGCTACGGCGCCTCTCAGGCCGCCCCGGTCGACACCGCCACCTTCATTCTCCCCGGCCTCGGCCGCGAGCGCTACCACCTGAAATACAACTCGCAGCCAACATCCACCTTCGCCGCCCTCACCTTCCGCAACACCCCCGGCATCCGCGCCACCCGCCCCCTCTCCTGACCACGCCATGTGCCGCCCTGACTCCAACCGACGCAGCCGCAGTCAATACGCTTCCGTAGCGGTGGCGCTCCTCGCCGGCGCAATATGGGGGCTGATACAGTTTTTCACTCCGGTGATGACCGACGACCTGGTCTTTATGGCCCAATATCTTGCCTTCAACGACGGCGACCCGTCGTTTTCACCCGAGGCGCTCGCCGACTTCGCCCTCTACAACCGGGCACACGACAATTTCCGCATAGCCAACATGCTGGCCCCGTTCAGCACCCTGTTCCGTCCCTGGAGCCAGATTTTCCCCGTTGTCACCGCCATCGCGTCCGCCCTCCTTGTGTGGCTTTCGGCGCGTCTGGGCCGCGGCCAGTGGCCCGGCTGGAAATTCCAATCAGCCGTGTGGCTGCTAATCGCCATATTTCTGCCGATGCGCGCCGGCATATTCATCCGCGACTATTCGCTCAACTATATCTATGCGTCGGCCCTGACCCTCTTCACCGCGTTCTATATAATCAAGTGCGAAAGCAATCGTTGGCCGGGATTATCACTCGCCGCCGCCCTTCTGCTTGCCGTTCTGTCGGGCGGCTGGCACGAGGCCCCCGCCTTTGCCCTTTCAGCAGGGATAGTTGCCAACATTATTGTATGCGTCGCACGCCACCGCGCGGTGTCTTGGCAATTGGTGCTTGTCACCGTGACACTCATAGCCTCCGTCCTCGCGTTTCTCCTCTGCCCGGGCATGCTTGGGCGTGCTTCGCGCGAGCTCGGAAGCCAACCCGCGGCAACGCTCGTCCACCAGCTCTACGACTCCTCAATGATAATTATCCTCTTAGCGACGCTTCTTGCCGCATCAGCGCTCAAACGCTGGCGCGTCAGGCTCGTAGGTCTGATTGACAACCCCGCGTTTATAATCTTCGGCTGCTCGGCTTTTGCCGGGGGAGTACTCGCCACATTAATCATCCCCAATCAACGCGCCGCGTTTTGGCCGCAGCTCTCAGCCATCATCGCGCTCTGCCTGTTCTGGCAGCCATGGAGGTGGCCCGTCGGCATCGATGCCAAGCGCTACATAGCCTCGGCCGTTCTCGCGCTGTGCCTTCTGCATGGGCTACACGTCGTAGCGTGGCAACGCCGCTTCTACGATGAAGACAAAATTATAACGCGCCTCTACCAAGCATCGCCCCACGGCACCGTTTTCACTGACAGTATCACCCTACCCGGCGACGTACCCAAAACGACCCTCTCCTACCCTTCGAAACTACTTTGGTTAAACCAGTTGCACTACCATCAGTTCCGCTTCTTAAACCCAGACAAACCACTTGCCGTGGTACCCGCCTCACTGCGCATGGCAGCTCCCGCCAACTCCCGCCCGCTTCTGCCAGACTCCACCCTTTTCGCCACTCCCGAGGGCGACCTTTTCGCATTGCCCGGCGCCCAGGCATCGCCAGATCTCGCCGGTGCCCACCTGATTTACCGCGAAAGCACTGGTGACTTCTCAGTCCTGCAATGCTTTGCCAACAGCTTCGTGACCGACCTCGGCGACACCCTTGTCTATATCAAGCCCTTTGCCACGCAAGGCATCCCCCTCGAATCTATCGAAGGAATTGCCATTTACCCCTACACCGACCCATTCCGCGGCGACCCGTCAGCCTTCGCCAAACACGCGGCGAGCGAAGCAAAGCCCAATTAACGAAATTTTTCCTTATTTTTAAGCGCGCTATTGTTGGGTGAAACAAATTTTTCGTATCTTTGCAGTTGGATAATGCCGTTGCGACGTCGCGCCCCTTAGGGCCCCGGTCCAAAGCCGTGCGCCACAATGGCTTAACCGAATTGGCAACAGAATATTACACCAACATACTTTTTTACTTATCAACTTATGACTAAAATTGGTATTAACGGCTTCGGCCGTATCGGTCGCTTCGTTTTCCGCGCATCCTGCAAGCGCGACGACATCGAAGTAGTTGCTATCAACGACCTTCTCCCCGTTGACTACATGGCCTACATGCTCAAGTACGACACCATGCACGGCCAGTTCGACGGCACTGTTGACTATGACATGGACAAATCGCTCCTCATCGTCAATGGCAAGGAAATCCGCGTTACCGCATGCCGCGACCCGAAAGAAATCGGTTGGGGTGCTGTCGGCGCTGAATACGTCGTTGAATCCACCGGCCTCTTCCTCACCAAAGAAAAAGCTCAGGCTCACATCGAAGCCGGCGCCAAATATGTGGTTATGTCCGCCCCCTCCAAGGACGACACCCCCATGTTCGTTTGCGGCGTGAACGAGAACACCTACGCTGGTCAGCAGTTCGTTTCCAACGCTTCTTGCACCACCAACTGCCTCGCCCCCATCGCCAAGGTGCTCAACGACAAGTTCGGCA
>CAYTBH010000164.1:0-2944 GCA_964435935.1 uncultured Alistipes sp. | reverse complement strand
GCCAACGTGATCCAGGCCCAGCTGCTCTATCTCGACTCCGCTGACCCCGGCAAGGACGTTTCGATCTACATCAACTCTCCCGGCGGATCGGTTTACGCAGGCCTCGGCATCTACGACACGATGCAGTATATCTCGTCCGACGTGGCCACAATCTGCACCGGCATGGCTGCTTCCATGGCCGCCGTGCTCCTCGTCAGCGGCACAGCCGGCAAGCGATTCGCCCTGAAACATTCACGCGTGATGATCCACCAGCCAATGGGCGGCGCCCAGGGCCAGGCTTCTGACATCGAAATCACAGCCCGCGAAATCCTGAAACTCAAAACCGAGCTCTACCAGATTATCGCCGACCACTCTGGCCAGCCCCTCGAAAAGGTAGAGCGCGACTCCGACCGCGACTACTGGATGACTGCCGACGAGGCCAAAGCCTACGGCATGATTGACTCCGTGCTCATCAAAGCCAAGCACTGATCCGCACGGCGGCTGTAGCGCACCTGCCTGACAGAATGTCAGCCGCCCGCTCGCGGCAACCGCACCTACCACTGAATTTTTGCCGATGGAAACGCCCTTCGCGGGTCGATTTCTCAAAATCACGCCGAGGGCGCTTCCGTCGCCGAAAATATCGCCATGGCAAAGTCGCAGGCCGACTCGCCATAGCTTAAAAACAGTTTCCTAAGGAACAATGGCAAAAAAGAAAACCCAGCAACAATGCTGCTCATTCTGCGGACGCCCCGCCGAGATGGCCGATGTGATGATTCCCTCGGCTGTCGACGAGCACGTTTGCCTCTGCTCGGAGTGCGCCGACTCAATCCACGAGCTCCTCACTGAGTTTCGCGGCGAGGTGGCCTCGGGCAAAGGGGGCAAGCGACCCGGCACCGACAACAAGAGCGCGTTGAAATCAATTCCCAAACCCAAAGAAATTTGCGACTTCCTCGACCAATACGTCGTCGGGCAGGAGAGCGCCAAGCGCTATCTGTCGGTGGCTGTCTACAACCACTACAAACGCCTGATGCAGCCCCAGACCGAAGGCGACGACGTCGACATCGAGAAGAGCAACATCGTGCTCGTCGGGCCTACCGGCACAGGCAAGACACTCCTTGCCAAAACCATAGCCCGCATGCTCGACGTGCCTTTCACAATCGTTGATGCCACGGTGCTGACCCAGGCCGGTTACGTCGGCGAGGACATTGAAAGCCTACTGACGCGCCTGCTCCAGGTTGCCGACTACGACGTGGAGAAAGCCCAGCGCGGCATCGTTTTCATCGACGAAATCGACAAAATCGCCCGCAAGGGCGACAACCCCTCCATCACCCGCGACGTGTCGGGCGAAGGAGTGCAGCAGGGTCTGTTGAAACTGCTCGAAGGCTCAATTGTCAATGTGCCGCCGCAAGGTGGACGCAAACACCCCGAGCAGCGCATGATTCCGGTTGACACAAAGAACATCCTTTTCATTTGCGGAGGAGCGTTCGACGGCATCGAGCGCAAAATTGCCCAGCGCCTCAACACCCACGTTGTGGGCTATTCGACCGACGAGGCACGCAAGCGCGTCAACAGCGACAACTATCTGTCGTATGTGGCCCCGCAAGACCTCAAATCGTTCGGTCTCATCCCGGAGATTATCGGCCGACTCCCGATTCTTACCCACCTCGACCCGCTCGACCGCGACGCCTTGCGGCGCATTCTCACAGAGCCCAAGAACGCCATTACGCGTCAGTATGAGAAACTGTTCGCTATGGACGGCGTGAAGCTCACTTTCACCCCGGAGGCTCTCGACACCATTGTCGACAAAGCCGTGGAATACAAACTGGGCGCTCGCGGGCTCCGCGCTATTGTCGAAACCGTAATGATCGACGCGATGTTCGAGATTCCTTCCGGGAAAAAGAAGTCGTTCGATGTCACAAAAGACTACGTTCTCGACAAACTGCGCTCTTCGCATTACGAGCTCAACAAATAATATCCTCCCTTCTCCTTAATCCTTCCTATCATCGATTCCATGACTAACAAGCAGCTTCTGACAAACGCGCTCAAAGAAAACTTTGGCTTTGACACCTTCAAGGGGAACCAGGAGGCAATAATGCTCTCGCTCCTCGACGGCGACGACGTCTTCGTTCTGATGCCGACAGGTGGAGGGAAGTCGCTTTGCTACCAGCTCCCGTCGCTAATCATGGAGGGAACCGCGATCGTCATTTCCCCGCTGATCGCACTGATGAAAAACCAGGTTGACGCGATGCGCAACTTCTCGACCGACGACGGAGTGGCCCACTTTCTCAACTCCTCGCTATCGCGCGCGGCAGTTGACCAGGTGAAGTCCGATGTCGTGGCTGGAAAAACCAAGCTGCTATACGTCGCCCCGGAATCGTTGACAAAGGAAGAGAACATCGAATTTCTAAAAACAGTTCCCATTTCGTTCTACGCCGTTGACGAAGCCCACTGCATCTCGGAGTGGGGCCACGACTTCAGGCCTGAGTACCGCCGCATTCGCCCGATCATCAACGAAATCTCTCCCCGCCCGGTAATCGCGCTCACGGCCACCGCCACGCCGAAAGTACAGCACGACATACAGAAAAACCTCGGGATGAACGAGGCCAAAGTATTTCGCTCTTCGTTTAACCGCCCGAACCTCTACTACGAGATTCGCCCCAAGACAGCCAACGTTGACAAAGACATTATTCGGTTCATCAAATCGCATTCCGGCAAGTCGGGCATCATCTACTGCCTCAGCCGCAAGAAAGTCGAGGAGCTGACCGAACTGCTCAAAGTTAACAACATAAAGGCGCTCCCATACCATGCAGGTATGGATTCGGCCACGCGCTCTGAAAACCAGGATGCGTTCCTCCTCGAGCAGGTCGACGTGATTGTGGCAACAATCGCGTTCGGCATGGGCATCGACAAGCCCGACGTTCGCTACGTGATCCACTACGACATGCCAAAGTCGCTCGAAGGCTAC
>CAYTBH010000163.1:0-3086 GCA_964435935.1 uncultured Alistipes sp. | reverse complement strand
TCTCTCAGCCAGGGGTGAATAATTGAACGGGCGATTATATGCGAGACATTGGGCGGGTCAGGGGGTGGCGAGGTGCTGGAGGGTGAGGCCGGCGAGGGTCATGCCGAAGATGGCGGTGATGTGGCAGAGGGAGCCGTTGACGGCGACTTTGCCGAAGCTCATCGCGGTGTCGCCCTCGAGGGGCTCCCCGCGGTTTGGCAGGAGCTCGGGCGAGTAGACGCACTGGAATTTGCGCCGGGGCATCTGCCCGCTTTTCTTGAAGCGGCGCCTGAGGGCCGCGCCGAGCGGGCATCCGGTCACTTTCCAGAACTCGGCCACGGAAATCTTGGCAGGGTCGAGTTTCAGGGCAGCGCCCATGGAGCTCACGAAATAGGGGCGGCGCGGACGGGCTGCGCTGGCGGCAGCGGCAGCCGTGGCGTTGAGGATGAGCAGCGCCTTGTCGGCCAGGGAGTCGATCGCGTCGATGACAGCGTCGTAGCTCCCGAGGTCGAAATCGGCGGCGGTCGCCTTGTCGTAGCGCCCGTCGATAAGCTCGAGCTTCAGGGCCGGGTTGATTTCGAGCAGCCTGCGCCCCATCACCTCGACTTTCGACTCGCCGACGGTGGCCGTCGTCGCGGGCGCCTGCCGGTTGATGTTGGTGACGCTCACGCGGTCGGCGTCGACAAGCGTCAGCGACCCCACCCCGGTGCGGGCCAGGGCCTCGGCGGCCCAGCTACCAACACCCCCAATGCCGAACACCGCGACGCGCGCCCGGGCCAGGCGCTCGAGCGCCTCGTCGCCCAGCAGCAGCGCCGTGCGGTTAAATATCTCCTCTTGCTCAAATCTTTGCGTCGTCATCATTTCGCGGGTTTCGAAAAAACAAAATTAGAGAAAAAATTCGTAATTTCGCGCCAAAGTTGGTCAACAAAAAAAGCCATCCGCAGTCGACCAATTTGCGAAAAACTCCTTTTGCCGACCAACATGTTAGGAATTTCAAAAGAACAGCTTGCCACGTTTCCCGAAATCAGGTTTCCGGGAAAGGTTGTGATGGTCGATTCCGCGGCCAAGGCCCACGACGCGCTGGTCTACCTCAACAAGCTCACTCAGATAGGGTTCGACACCGAAACGCGCCCGAGTTTCCGCAAGGACCAGCACTACAAGGTGTCGCTCGTGCAGCTCTCCACCAACGAGGAGTGCTTCCTGTTCCGCCTGAAGCAAATCGGCTCCCTCGCCGGCCTCGCGCAGCTCTTCGAGAACCCCGCGATTCAAAAAATAGGGCTCTCGATCAAAGACGACTTCCACTCGCTCGAGCGGCTGCCCGAATTCAAGGGCTTCCAGCCCGCCGGATTCGTGGAGCTGCAGACGTTTGTCAAGCAATTCCGCATCGCCGACAACAGCCTGCAAAAAATCTTCGGCGTTGTCTTCAACGAGAAGATTTCCAAATCGCAGCGCCTCACCAACTGGGAAGCCCCCACCCTCACCCCCTCGCAGCAAAGCTACGCCGCGCTCGACGCATGGGCTTGCCTGAAGCTCTACAACTACCTCGTAGCCGGCAACTTCGACCCCGAAAAGTGTCCCTACCACATCGACGACGAAACAGCCGAGGCGCTCCAGCGCAGTGTCGGCATCCACGTTGAGATGCACGAGGACGGCACCGTGACCGTGGCCGAGAACCCCAAGGTCGAAAAAGCTCCGAAGCCAGCCCCCGCAGCGAAAAAAGCCGCTCCCAGGAAACCGGCGGCGAAGAAGGCCTCCACAAAGCCCGCCGCAAAGAAAGCTCCGGCAAAAAAAGCCGCCGACAAGAAGCCGACCGAAAAGAAGCCGGCCGAAAAGAAGCCGGTGGCAAAGAAGGCCGCCAAACCCCGCACGCGGCGCGCCGCGGCTAAACCAGGCGACACCAACAAAGCCAAGGAGGCAGGAGAATGAAAAACCGTTTCTTCACCCGCCCGGTCATCATCCCGCTGCTGTTGCTGGTCTATCTCGTGGTGATGTTTGTCCTTGGATGGCCCAACTACCGCGCTGGCGGAGTATCGGGCACCATCTATTTCGGCGGAACCGCTGTGACAATCGCGTGCATCATAGCCCTGCGCTACAACCTGCTTAGGGCCGAGCGCCGTCGCAAAAACCGCGGCCGCGACAGCTGATTACCCCCACCCTACCGTTCACAACACTCCCCGGCGAAATGGCATCCCGACAACTTCCGCACGCGCTCCTCGCGGCCCTGCTGCCAGCCCTGCTGCTCGCCGGGTGCTTCACCGGCGTGGAGTCAACTCCCAAAATCACATATAAAGAGGTCGAGAAGCAGAACGCCGCCCCCAGCGATGAGCAGCGCCTTGCCGCCACCTTCGTCCCCCGTCCCTTCGCACAATGGCGACGCGGCGACGCGTTTCTCGCCACCGACTCCCGGGCCGGGAAAGCGTTTGTCGGCGCTCCCGACATTCCGGCGCCCACGCGGCTCGCATACATCGGCGCCCGCGAACGCCTGTGGGTGCTGGGCGACTCGGTTGCCGAGCTCCTTTTCGCGACCCCGGCGGGCGACACCCTGGTCAACAACGCCAACTCGCGCCTGGCCGAAATACTTGGCCGCGCCACGCCGCCCGACCTGCCGTTCCTGATTGATGAGACATTTGTGGCCGACGTCGACAAGGCGCTCTCGGGGCGCAACGTCTATCTGCGCACCAATTTGTGGAACAACCCCGACGATGGTTCATACACCCGCGGCAGGAAATTCATCGCCGTGGCCATCGAAAGGGTCGTGCCCGGCACCGCCACCCACCCCCTGAGGGTGAGGTTTGTCGCAACCGACGGCACCCGCGGCGAGCTTCTCATGGGCGCCAACGCCGCCACCTCGCGCAGCTTCGACAGCCTCTTCTCATTCTCCGACCCCCGGAAGCGCCACCCCGAGATTTCCGACTCCAACTGGGCTCTGATTTGCGACTCGAAGGTCGCCGCGGGAATGACCCGCGCCGAGGCCCGGCTGGCCCTGGGTCCCACTTCTGAAATAGACCGCGGCCACTCCCACTCCACCGCCTACGAGCGATGGACCTACCCCGATGGCCGCTACCTCATCTTCGAGGACGGCATCCTCACCCGCTTCAACTGACCCC
>CAYTBH010000162.1:0-3167 GCA_964435935.1 uncultured Alistipes sp. | reverse complement strand
ACGAAAACGGTGTTGAGCAGACCCTCGACCCCGCCACTCCCGTTTCGATGAATCTCTGGGGCTTCACTCCTGACTATTTCGACTATTCGGAACGCGAGTTCAAGAAGTTCCTCGACAAAGACATCAACACCCCCAAGGCTGAATTCTTCATCCCCCTCTGCATCGACACTCTCATCAAGAACGGCGAGGCAACCGTCAAGGTACTCGACACCGATTCTAAGTGGTTTGGTGTGACATACGCCGCCGACCGTCCCGGGGTAGTCGCAAAATTCGCCGAACTTCACGAGAACGGAACCTATCCCTCGAAACTTTTCTAATTAACGCTGACAAATGAAACCCAGAATACTTGTCACAGGTGGCACGGGCTACATCGGTTCGCACACCGTGGTCGAGCTGCAAAAGGCCGGCTATCCTGTTGTCATCATCGACAATCTCTCGAACTCCAACGCCAACGTTGTCGACGGCATCGAGAAAATCACCGGCATCCGTCCCGATTTTGTCGAGGCTGACTGCACCGACATGGACGCGCTCCGCAAATTGTTTGAGGAGTATCCCGGCATCAAAGGCATCATTAACTTCGCGGCATCCAAGGCAGTTGGCGAATCGATGCACAAACCGGTGCTCTACTACCGCAACAACCTGAACACGCTTATGAACCTCCTCGACATGATGGCCGAGAAAGAGGTTGAGGGAATCGTGTTCTCATCCTCGTGCACCGTTTACGGCGAGCCCGATGTCAACCCCGTCACTGAGCAGTCGCCCATCAAAAAGGCGACTTCACCCTACGGCAACACCAAGCAGATTTCTGAAGAAATCATCACTGACGTCATCAATGCCGGCGCACCGTTCAAAAGCATCATCCTTCGCTACTTCAACCCCGTCGGCGCGCATCCCTCGGCTGAGATCGGCGAGCTTCCCAACGGTGTACCCCAGAACCTCGTCCCCTACCTCACACAGACAGCGATGGGTATCCGCAAGGAGCTGAGCGTGTTTGGCGACGACTACAATACCCCCGACGGCTCTTGCATCCGCGACTACATCGATGTTGTCGATCTTGCCAAGGCCCATGTTATCGCGGTTGAGCGCATGCTCGAGAACAAGTCGGAGGATAAGATTGAGATTTTCAATCTCGGCACCGGCAACGGCGTGAGCGTGCTCGGCCTTATTAAAGCGTTCGAGACCGCTACCGGCGTTAAGGTTCCCCACAAGATCGCACCCCGCCGAGCTGGCGACATTGAAAAAGTATGGGCAAATCCCGCACATGCGAACAACGTGCTGGGCTGGGTGGCCGATACCCCTATCGAGGAAACCATGCGCAACGCTTGGGCTTGGCAGGTTAAGCTCCGCGAACGCGGCGTAATGTAAATCTATCGAAGCAGCGAATTTCTCAATTCCCGCTTCGCAAACTATTCTATATAAGGGCTGTGTCGTAAATTGATTTTTTACG
This sequence comes from uncultured Alistipes sp., assembly GCA_964435935.1. Lineage (GTDB taxonomy): Bacteria > Bacteroidota > Bacteroidia > Bacteroidales > Muribaculaceae > UBA7173. Next base: position 1,720 of record CAYTBH010000162.1, on the reverse strand, counting down.
ACACAGCTCCTTAATAAAACCACGAGACGACTATTTTCCGCGTCTCGACCATTAATCAGCGACTCGAAGCGATGCAGCCACTAACCAACGCAGGCCCGATTGGTGTTTTCGACTCAGGTTACGGAGGACTCACAATTCTTCGGGAGTTTCAACGACAACTCCCCCAATACGACTACATATATCTTGGCGACAACGCGCGCGCGCCCTACGGCTCCCGCTCTTTCGACATCGTGTATCGTTTCACTCTTGAAGCTGTCAACGAACTGTTCGACAGAGGTTGCCCGCTGGTGATTCTCGCCTGCAACACCGCATCGGCAAAAGCTCTTCGCACCATCCAGCAAAACGACCTTCCGGGCATCGACTCGACCCGACGCGTGCTCGGCGTAATAAGGCCGACGGTCGAAAGTCTTCCCAACCATACACGCAACGGTCACGTCGGGCTCGTTGGCACGAGCGGCACGGTCAATTCTAATTCCTACGACATAGAAATCGAGAAACTCTATCCCCATATTCAGTTCTCATCGCACAGCTGCCCGATGTGGGTGCCACTGGTAGAGAACGGCGAAGCCGACAAGCCGGGTGCCGACTATTTTGTACGGCAGGAGATTGAGGCGCTCCTAAGGAAAGACCCGCGAATGGACACCCTGATTCTCGGGTGCACACATTACCCATTGCTAATAAACAAAATCCGCCGCTACCTTCCGCCCTCGGTGGCGATTGTAAAGCAAGGAGAAATCGTTGCCGATAGCTTAAAGGACTATCTCAGCCGACACCCCGAAATGGAGAGGCGACTCACCACCGGTGGGGAAATGCGATTCCTCACCACGGAGGACCCGAAAAAATTCACCCCTATGGCATCGATATTCCTCAACAATTCAATTGAGGCGAGCCAAGTAGTTCTCGGGAGTTAAAATCATCAACCGCGCAAAAAAAAAGCAAACCGCCTCGAAAATATCCGAGACGGCTTGATGTGTCATCAAATTGGTCGACGCTGATTCAATCGTCAATTACTTGCTTCCGAGGTTGCTGGAAACGGTGAGACGAGCGCGGCCCTTGGCGCGACGACGTGCAAGCACTTTGCGACCATCCTTAGTGGCCATTCTTTCGCGGAATCCGTGCTTGTTAACTCTCTTTCTGTTGGAAGGTTGGAAAGTTCTTTTCATTGCGGTATGATGTTATATTATATTTTACAAAGTGACCGGGTTTACTCGAAGCCCTTTACCGCGACATTGCGCAAAGGCCACAATTCAGGGTGCAAAATTAACGAATTTCACTTTAATGACCAAACTTTTGCGCATCTTTCTCCATAACTGCGCGTCTTTAGTGCGTAAAATCGGCAATTTGGGCCAAAAATCGGGGTATTTACATATTTTTAACCGCGGCTTCACAATGATATTTCACCAAAAAGCGTTATCTTTGCATCTTGATAATTATCGCTATTTGAAAATGAGACAACTTAAAATCACAAAATCTATCACCAACCGCGAAAGCGCCTCGCTCGACAAATACCTGCAGGAAATTGGCCGCGAGGACCTTATCACGGTTGAACAAGAGGTAGAACTGGCCCAACGCATCCGCGAGGGCGACGAGGCGGCTCTCGAAAAGCTCACCCGCGCCAACTTGCGTTTCGTGGTCTCCGTGGCGAAACAATATCAAAATCAAGGCCTCAGCCTCCCCGACCTCATCAACGAAGGAAACCTCGGCCTGATTAAAGCAGCCC
>CAYTBH010000161.1:0-3253 GCA_964435935.1 uncultured Alistipes sp. | reverse complement strand
GCAAAGAAGCGGTTGAGGGTGTAAAGGTAGTCACCCTCGGGAACGAGCAACCTTTTCCAAGCATCTTTGATGGTCTTGAAGGGGAAAATGGCGAAAAGTTGCCCGATTTCGTCAAGGTCGAGATGGCGCATGGTGAGCGCGATGAGTTGGTCGTCGCGGATATTATCAAGGGTGACCGACTCCGGGGCATATGACCAGAAGGCATTCTCCTCCTTGAGTTGTTCAAGGAGGCGGCCCTTGATGGCTCTGACCTCGTTCTTGTCGCTGATAACCATATCGCAAATTTAGCAATTTTCTATTTCAAACACAACTCACGGTTGAAAACATGTCGTGGCCCGGGGGGAGCAGTTTGACGGCGGGATGCGGGGAGGCGAGCGCCAAACGCGCTGCCAACCGCGGGATGGGGGGATATTATATGGGAGGGATTTTGAATTGTTGGGAAAAAGCGCTAACTTTGCAAAACAGAAATAGGCGATGCCAAAAGCAGCAGGGTCTCCCCCGACAATCTCGGGGCGAGGCGCTTTCTTTATTGGCATCGCCCCACGACGAAGAACAATAACAAAACAAACGAAATATCATGGCTCTGACTTACATGACAAAAGACGGCTATCAGAAGAAAATGCAGGAGATAGCCTACCTGGAAAGCGTGGAGCGCCCCCGCGTTTCGGCTGCCATTGCCGAGGCTCGCGATAAGGGCGACCTCTCGGAAAACTCGGAATATGACGCCGCCAAGGAGGCGCAGGGGATGCTTGAGATGAAAATCGCCAAGCTGAAGGACCTCGTGGCCAACGCGCGCATCATCGACGAGAGCAAGCTCTCGGCCGACGAGGTGTCGATCATGTCGCGGGTGAAGATGCGCAACTCGGCCAACGGCATGATCACGGAATACACCATCGTCGCCGACTCGGAGGCCAACCTCCGCGAGAAGAAAATCGGCGTCTCCTCCCCCATCGCGAAGGGGCTGCTGGGCCACAAGGTGGGCGACCTGGTGGAAATCACCGTTCCCGCCGGGGTGATGAAAATCGAGATTCTCGAAATCGCCTTCTAAGCCAAGTCTGAAACAACCTTAACCGAACCTCAACACCAATCATGGCTTCGATATTTTCCAAAATCGCCGCCGGGGAGATTCCCTCCTACAAAGTGGCCGAGGACGAGCGCCACTTTGCCTTCCTCGACATCAACCCCGTGAACGAGGGCCACGTCCTCGTGATTCCCCGCAAGGAGACCGACTATGTTTTCGACCTCGACGACGAGGAGTATGCCTCGCTGATGCTTTTTGCCAAGCGAGTGGCAAAGGCGCTCAAAAAGGCGATTCCTTGCACGAAGGTGGGCATGTCGGTGATCGGGCTCGACGTGCCCCACGTCCATGTGCACCTGGTGCCGATGAACACCGGGGCCGACATGGACTTCGGCGGCAAAAAGCTCAACCTGCCTGCCGAGCGCATGGCGGAAATCGCGGCCTCGATAGCCGGCAACTTTGAATAACCCGCGGACCCTATGAAAGCGACACAACTGATTTTCGCCGCGACGGGAGCGCTGCTGCTCGCCGGATGCGCGGAAAAGAGATGGACCATCGAGGGAACGATTGCCGACGCCGACGGGAAAGAGCTGGTGCTCGAAGCGCCGGCCAACAATGGCTGGTACGCGGTCGACACGGTGAAGCTCGACAGCAAGGGAACCTACAAATTCAGCATGGAGCCCGCCGGGCACCCCGAAGTGTACCGCCTGACACTCGGCGGCATGTCGGCCTACTTCCCGGTCGACAGCACCGAGCGCGTCGAGCTCTCGGCCACGGCTCCCGACATCGCCTCGACCGCCAAGCTCTCGGGCTCGGAGTCGGCTGAGCAGATGCAGGCCGTCAACGACCTGATCGCCGCGGCGGTGGCCAAAAGCGGCACAGCGGGCGCCGCCGTCTACGACCCCGACCTGAAACGCGAGCTGGCGCAGCTGGTGTTGCGCGACCCGGCAGGCATCGTGGCCTACTACACGGTGTTCCGCCGCGTGGGCGACGCGCCGGTGTTTGACCCCGCCGAGCGGGCCGACCTGCGCATAATCGGCGCCGTGGCAAATGCCTACGACCGCGCGCGCCCCGACGACCCGCGCACCACGCTGCTCAAGCAGGTCTACCTGCTGAACCACCACGGGCAGAACCGCTCCCTGCCGACCGACACCATCGAGGCCCGCGAAATCTCGCTGCCCGAAATCTCGCTCCTCGACCTCAAAGGGGCGCGCCGCTCGCTCAACGAGGAGGCCTCGAAGGGGAAGGTGCTGGTGCTCAACTTCACGGCCTACACCGCCCCCGAGTCGCCGGCGTTCAACCTCGAACTCGCGAAAATCTATGACCAGTATCGCGACCGCGGACTGGAAATCTACCAGGTGGCAATCGATGCCGACGAATTCCAATGGCGCGAGTCGGCTGCCAACCTTCCGTGGATCACGGTTTACAACACCCCCTCGGACGGCGCCGCCGCGCTGCGCAGCTACAATGTGGTCAACCTGCCGGCAACGTTCATCATAAGCCGCTCAGGCGAGCTTGTGGAGCGCATCGACCAGGTGAACCGCCTGTCGGCCGCCGTGGCCCGCTATCTCTAAGAGAAGCTAACATTATAAATCAGAGGCGTTGTGTCGCGAGCGACACAACGCCTCTGAGTTATTTCTTGGAAACGGGGGGTTAATCCTCTTCGAGGGAGAAGTCGTCGTCGAGCTCCATGTCGATGTCGACATCGTCGAGGTTCTGGTCGTCGTCGGCTTCGCTGTCGGGAGCGGTCTCCTTCGAAGCCTCCTCCTTGGCAGAGGATTTTGAAGCCTTGCCCTTTTTGCCGCCGCTCTTGGCCTGCTCTTTCAAGCCTTCCATAATCTTCACTTCGAGCTCGTCGGCAAGCTCGGGGTTGTCGATAATCATAGCCTTGGCCGCGTCGCGTCCCTGGGCCAGCTTCGAGCCGTTGTAGCTGAACCAGGAGCCGCTCTTCTGGATGATGCCGAGCTCAACTCCGAGGTCGACAATCTCGCCGGCCTTCGAGATGCCCTCGCCAAACATGATGTCGAACTCGCAGCGCTTGAAGGGGGGAGCGACCTTGTTCTTGACGATTTTCACCTTGGCGCGCTTGCCAAACACGTTGTCGCCATCCTTGATGGAGTTGCCCGAGCGGATGTCGACGCGCACCGAGGCGTAGAACTTCAGGGCGTTGCCGCCGGTGGTGGTTTCCGAGGGACCGAACATCACGCCGATTTTCTCGCGGAGCTGGTTGATGAA
>CAYTBH010000160.1:0-3279 GCA_964435935.1 uncultured Alistipes sp. | reverse complement strand
TCACTGAACCCGGGCATATACGTCGTCAAAAGCGCTGGGAGAGCAAATAAAGTGATTATAAGATAATTACGCATCCGCTCATTCTTCGTGCGAAACCCATTGTTATGAGCAGCCGGACCGGGGGGGGCAACTCACTCCGGGTCCGGCTCTTTGTTTTCGCGGTATGCGCTCGGAGTGATGCCCATCTCCTTCTTGAAGCAACGCGAGAAATATTTAGGGTCGGCGAAACCTACCTGATAGGCAATCTCGGCGACAGAGAGGCGCTCGTCCTTGAGCAACGGCAACGCGCGCTTTATTCTCAGCTGGCGTATGAAGTCAACCGGGCTAAGCCCCGTCACGCTCTTCATACGATTATAAAAGGCCGTGCGGCTCATGCGCAAATTCTTGGCAAAATCCTCTACAAGCAACTCGCCGTTGTCGATGTTAGCGTCAAGGAATTCCACCGATTTCCTAAGGAACTCTTCATCCGAATCACCTTCCGCGCCTCCCGCGGCTACATCCTCGCTTTTTGGGACGACGGTTTTGGTGATTCGCTCGATGGTCATCAGCAACGAGTATTTGGCCTGGAGCGCGCGGGATAGGCGGCGATAGCGCGCCACAGCCAGGAAGAGCACAACAATCAGCCCGACGACTGCGAGCGCGAAAGCAAATCTCACAGCCATACGCTCGTGCCACGCTGGTTCCACATCAAGCGCCACAGGCTCGATGGCCTTTCGCCATTCGCCATTGCTATCAAGCACTTCAACCTCGAGATTGTATCTGCCGGGAGGGAAATTATTATAAGTCGCGGCCGACGCTCCTACACGGGTGTAGTTCCACCCATTGTCAACACCGTCAACACGATAGCGCAATTGGGGCGAATCACCCTCCGCGCCGTCCGGCGAAGAGAAAATCAGCGTGAAGCTGCGTTTGTCCACAGGGATTTTCAACGCCGAGGGGTTGTAAAGCGGTACCGCAGTGGTTTCTCCCTGGCGCAATATTCCCGCGAGAACAACCCTCTTGCGCACCGCCCCGGCGGTGAGCGCGTCCAGGTCGACGACGATATACCCCGACGTTGTGGCCACAGCCACTCTGCCGTCGGGCAGCGCAGCCGGCGTGGCCTCCGTAAAGCTCAGGGCATCCCCTGCGGGTGAAGCGACATCGACAACGGTTGCCACATCATTACCAGGCGTGAAAAGCAACAAACAGCCGCGGGTAACAATCAGCAGCCTGTTGCCCAGGCTCTTCATTGTCAGCAGCTCATTGTCGGCGCCTTCGGCAACCGGCATCGGCACGCGCTCGAAATGAAGAGAGTCCTCAAGCAAATCGTCACTTTTGATTCTATACAGCCCGGCACCATAGACCCCGGCATAAAGATTGTCGCCACACGCCTCGATGGCCATAACGTCGTTACCTTTCAACCCCCATGGAGCGGCGTTGTAGCGGTGAAGATTGTAAACAGGGCTTTGAGGCGAGCGAATGGCATCGGTAGCGAGGAGTCCGTCGGTAGTGCCGGCCAGCAACACACTATCCTTGGTGAGGAGCAACGACCTCACTTTCAACCCATCGGGTTGGCCTGGCAGCAGGGTCGCCTGGTAGTCAGCGTCCAAAACCGCTATGCCCCTGCCATAGGAGCCGACCAACACCTTGTCGCCAAAGGGCAGAAGTGAATATATTGTGTCGCTGGGCAGGTTTTCGGCACCTCCGCGGCGCAAGTCGCGACGCCCACCCCGAGAGTCAACAACCACAATGCCCTCCCCTTTCGTGCCCACAAGCATTCTGTCTCCTTGGAAGGTGATTTCGTAGGGGCGCTCGATTGCCTCAGAGAATCCTCCGCCCTCAATTCCATAACCTACGATGCCGGCAACGACACTCCCGTCGCGACCTACGCCCAGAGCCCGGACCTCGCTTCCGACGGTGGATGAATAACGCTCGACACGGTCGCGGAAGAACCGCATGCAATCTATTCCCGCATCGCGGAAAACCCACAGACGGTCACCGCTGTCGTGCAGAAACTTCTTAATTTTAAAAGGCACATAATTTTCCCCATCGATATTTTTCACAGCATCCAAAACTCCTGAAGCCTCGTTGAAGGCACAGAGCGGCCCGCTCCCCGGTTTCATCACCACCTCGTGCGAAGCAGTTTCGAAAATCAGGGGCGGATTGTTAAGTGGCTCGGGGTCAGCCACAGGTGTTTCAAGAATCTCCGCGGCCATCTTTACCGAATCTGCAATATAGGTTACCCGGTTACCGCCATTCAGCCCCCAGAGCCGTCCGCGACTATCCTTGAACATATAATCCACCTGAACGCCCGAGAGTTTTTTGAAATTGCCGAGCCGTGTGTTGAAGACGACAACCCCGGCATCGGTAGCCAGCACAAGGTAGTCGCCCGATTTCCGCAGATTGCGCACCTTGGCCTTCCAAGGCATGCGGTAGCTCCGCAGGGATTTCATATCAACCACACGGCCATCGGCGCTGACAAGGAAATCGCGCCCTTTAACACTCTCGTGAAGAGTGAAGTCACCCTTGATAAGTCTACGCCGGTTATATTCGAGCGCGCCGGCATCGGTCAGCACCACCTCGTCGCCGTTATCGGCACGGGTAGCTACAGAATGAAACCTGGTAGCCCCCGGGACGAGCTTCCCAATGTCGCCCCATACCCTGCAATCGCGCAGGGGCAGCGAGTCGTTGAGGCGTGCGATTGTGCCGTCCTTGAATGCCACCCATAGCGCATCGCCTCGTTTCAGAGGGACGAGTTTCTTGACCTTCAACGAGTTGAAGCGAGGTATCGCGGCTGAAAGGTTTTCAAAGTTCCCGTCGTAGGGTGTGAATAGGAACAGGCGGTTATCAGTCGAAACGCACCAAATGTCACCTGTCGACGAAAATTTAATGTTATATATGCGGTTAGAGTCAATGTTCCCGCCGGAAGAAGCTATCGGTTCAAAGGTTTGGAACATAGCACCGTCATAGCGGACAAGGCCATTCCATGTCGCAAGCCAAATGAACCCCCACTTGTCTTGAAGCACATTGGAAACATGACTCCCGGCGAGTTGGCCGCGCACCACATTGCCTGGAGCCTCCCCAACAACAAGTTGTGCCTTAGCGTCCGAAAATGCCGCGGCTATCAAAATAATTATAGCAAGGAGTCGTCTCAACATGGCAAGATGGCAGTGTTCCGTGGCGCTCCCCTGGGCTCGCGGACGGGAATCAAATCGTGAATCGAACGGGGAGGGTTTGGAATCGGCGTGGGTATAATTTGAAAAATGCTTGCAAGTCGGTGACTCGCAAGCATTTAACATT
>CAYTBH010000159.1:0-3296 GCA_964435935.1 uncultured Alistipes sp. | reverse complement strand
TAACCCGAGCTATGAGAGTCCGGCCACGCAATGGACCGTGCGCGACTGCAAGCCTGATGTGGTCGAGACGTGGTATAATGTTAAGTTCGCTGACCGCAAGCACCTTACCGCCACAATGAAAAACGTTAAAGGCAAGACATATGCTGTTTCGGCCAATGTGGTCAGCGGCCCCTCGGAATCCGCATCGCTGACCTCGCTCTTCAGGCAGCATCTCGGCGACTTTGTATCGGATTTTGACATGTTTCGCAATAAACAAGTGTATAGTCGCCTCAACGAACTTATGCCAAATGGGAGTTACGACTTGATGCGAAGCATCTATCAGGTTGAGATTCCTATTGAATATACCGGTGGAATGTTTTGGGCGTCGGGCTTCAAGGCCCACCAATGCTGCGACCCGGCCGTGGTGTGGGCCTACGACTCTTACTGCGATTCATTTTATGTATGGATTCGGCTGAACGACGAGGATTATTGGTGGTCGGAAGCCGGCGACATCCCCATCAAGTTCCTGGAACTGGTCGATTCCGCCTTCTGACAAGCAACTCCGGGAGATAAGCACCGATTTCGCGATGTTTTTGCAGTTCAGCATTTTATTCATATCTTTGCAATCCACAGGCTGGACATTATGAAAATCATCGAGATTAATCTGCAAAAAATCATTGACATCTGTCGACGTTTCCATGTGAGAAGACTATGGGTTTTTGGCTCAATTCTCACACCAAATTTTAACGATTCAAGCGATGTTGATTTTTGCGTTGATTTTGATTGGGACAAAATTCCCATGCTCAATTCCGCCAAGAATTTTTTCGGGTTTCAAGAGGCTTTAGAGAAGCTGTTGAAACGGAAAATAGATTTAACTGATGACAGCGCCGTGCGCAACACCTACTTCAGCGCAGAGCTAAATGAAACGCGAAAACTAATCTATGGATAGAAAAAAGTTTGAGGCTTGAAATGATTTGGACGATAATAATCAACGATTTGCCTAAGCTTAAGCAAGAGGTGTCATCGCTTTTGGAGAGCGAAGAGAACGAGACAAGTTCCGAGCCATCCAGATAAAAACAAATAAGGCGGCGTGTCGAGGGGTCGACACGCCGCCTGGCGTTGTGGTCGGGGTGACAGGATTCGAACCTGCGACCACCTGGTCCCAAACCAGGTGCGCTACCGGACTGCGCTACGCCCCGAAGAATTGGCGGGTGATTCAAAGAGTCGGCGCCGCGGGGGCGCCCGCCGAATTCGGTGCAAATTTACGGCCTTTTGTCAACATATCCAAATTTTGCGGAATTTTGGCTCACGCATTGTTAACGCCGTGGCCGATTGCCGGGTCAGTCAGCACGCGGGGTGAAGACTTCGATGCCGAGGTGCTGGAACATCGAGCGATAGTAGGCCGCTTTCTTTTCGAGGGCGAGGGGGTAGGCCCGCGAGGTGGAGGGCATGCGCCATATTTCGAGGGCGGGGGTGGCCACCATTTCTCCCATGCGGGGCAGCGGGGTGCCTGTGAGGTCGGCAACGACTCCGGCGGCTTTCTCGCCGGTTGTGGCCACGGCGCGGCACGAGGGCATCCGCGCCAGGAGGGCGCCGAGGTCGACCGGCTCGACGATTTCGAGAAATTTGTCGGAGGCGTTGCCCATGAGCCGGCGCACTTTGCGGCCGGTGTCGTTGAGCGCGATGCCTTTCTCGTCGAGCAGGCGCTTTATCGCTTCGAGGTCGAAATCCTTGCCGCCGGGGCGCAGCAGGGCATCGCGCCGCCCGCGGAAAATGAGCCCCATCATGGGCCAGAAGTCGTTGGTGCGGTTAGGGTAGTAGAAATCCATGGCCCATCGCTTGGGCTGCGGCGGGAAGGTGCCCATTATGAGCAACTTGGCTCTGGGCGGGATGTAGGGCTCCCATGGGTGGGTTTCGAGCTCGGGCTGAGCTGGCAGATGTTCGCTTGACATATTATTGACCATATATATAATAACGCCGCCGATGGCCTAAAGATTGCCCCGGGGAGCCGAATGGCGGTTTTTAGCAGCGGCGATGTTGGGTTTTTACGGCGTTTTTCCGTAATTTTGCAGTAAAATAACCAATTATGGGCCGACTTCTCGCGATCGACATGGGACAGAAGCGTTGCGGCATCGCCGTGACCGACCCTCTGCGCATAATCGCGAACCCGCTCGAAACCGTCGAAACCGCGAAGTTGCCGCAGTTTGTGGCCGACTATTGCCGCCGGGAGCCTGTCGACCTCATCGTGGTGGGGCGCCCGCTGAACATGAACGGCGAGCCCTCTGACTCGACCCGCTACATCATGCCCGCCGTGGGGCGCCTGCGCAAGGCGCTGCCCCCCGCGATGGAGATTGTGTGGGCCGACGAGCGCTTCACATCCGTGCTGGCCCACCGCGCCATGATCGACGGGGGCATGCGCCGCATGGCGCGCCGCGACAAGGCCGTTGTCGACAAGATTTCGGCCGCGATTATTCTCAACGACTTTATTACCAACAACCAATGAAACTTCCCGTATATCTCTACGGCCACCCGGTGCTTCGCGAGGAGTGCTCCGACATCGCGCCGGACTATCCCGAGCTGAAAAAGCTCGTGGCCGATATGTTTGAAACCATGTATGCCTCGGAGGGCGTGGGGCTCGCCGCCCCCCAGATCGGCCGGGCCGACCGCATCGTGGTGATCGATGCCGACCCGGTCGGCGAGGCCTTCCCCGAATGCAAGGGGCGCAAGTTCGTGCTCATCAACCCCGAGGTCGAGGTGCTCGACGGCGAGCCCGTGAGCCGCGCCGAGGGGTGCCTGAGCCTCCCCGGCATCAGCGAGGACGTGAAACGCGTGGAGCACATCCGCCTCAAATGGCTCGACGAGGAGTTCACACCCCGCGAGGAGGAGATTTCGGGCTTCCTGGCCCGCATCGTGCAGCACGAGTGCGACCACCTGGAGGGCGCACTCTACGTCGACCACATCTCGCCCCTGCGCAAGCAGTTCATCCGCGGCAAGCTCAACAACATCATCGCCGGCAAGACGCGCTGCGACTACCCTGCGAAATACGCTCCCAAAAAGCGCAAATAACCAATCGATTACTAACCTCATTAGAAACCATCGCCACATGGCTTCCCCCAATCCCGACGACAAAAAAATCATCTTCTCGATGGTGGGCGTTTCCAAAACCTACCCCCCTCAGAAGCAGGTTCTCAAAAACATCTATCTTTCATTCTTCTATGGCGCGAAAATCGGCATTATCGGCCTCAACGGCTCAGGTAAGTCGTCGCTGCTGAAAATCATTGCCGGCATCGACAAGGACTTCCAGGGCGACGTCGTGT
>CAYTBH010000158.1:0-3341 GCA_964435935.1 uncultured Alistipes sp. | reverse complement strand
CGCCGAGCACATGGATGCACAGGGCTTCCTTGGCTCCGCTGTTGTCGGCTACGGTTAAACGGGATTCTGTCTGTATCATTGTGGTGTTGCTTACTTAACTTTTTCGATGATTTCAACTAATCTCCAACGCTTGGTCTTTGACAGGGGGCGTGTTTCCATGAGGCGCACTTTGTCGCCGATGGAGCACTCGTTGTTTTCGTCGTGAGCGTGGTATTTCTTAGTTTTGTTGACGAACTTGCCGTAGATGGGGTGCTTCTCCTTCCACTTCACCATGACGGTGATTGTCTTGTCGCCCTTGTTGCTCGAAACAATGCCGATACGCTCTTTTCTGAGGTTTCTTTTTTCTTCCATTTTTGAGGCAGGTAAGGGTTACTTGTTGTTGAGCTCGCGTGCGCGGAGTTCGGTTTTGACGCGGGCGATCATTTTACGGTCGGCGGTAATCTTGGCAGGGTTGTCAATGGGTGATACCGCGTGGGTGGCCTTGAGCTGGAGGTAATCCTTCTTCATCTGTTCCAGACGCTCCTTCAAATCGGCCGTCGAAAGCTGTTTGATTTCTTCTTTTGTCATAGCTTCATTTCAGGTTGTCGGGTTAGACATTGAGGGAGGGATCGTAGTCGCGGGCGACAACGAACTTGGTGGTCACGGGAAGCTTCTGGGCGCCGAGGCGGAGGGCTTCCTTAGCCACGTCGAAGGGCACGCCGTCGATTTCGATAATCATGCGGCCCGGGGTTACGGATGCGACATAGCCTTCGGGGTTACCTTTACCTTTACCCATGCGGACGTCGAGAGGCTTCTTTGTGATGGGTTTGTCGGGGAAGATGCGGATCCAGAGCTGTCCCTGACGCTGCATGTAGCGGGTTACCGCGATACGGGCAGCTTCGATTTGGCGACCGGTGATCCATTTGGATTCGAGGGTCTTTATGCCAAATGAACCGAACGCGAGCTGGTTACCGCGCTGCGCGTTGCCTTTTGCGCGGCCCTTTTGCACTCTGCGAAACTTGGTTTTCTTCGGTTGTAACATTTGAGTGTGATGTTAGTCGAGTTTTGGAAGATGTTGTTTGTTGCCCCGTTGGAGCGGCCTTGTCGCCTCGGGGGCCGTTGCCGGCGTCGTCGCGTGCCTTCGAGGAAGGGGGCGGCGCGCTTGGGCGCTGGCTGGCTTGGTGGCGGCTTAAGGCCAGGGGCTCGCCGGCTGTGCCGGCCGGGGGTCCTCCCCTGCCCCGCGAAGTCGCGGGGCGGGGAGCGGACGGCCCGTTATTGTCGATTACCGACGGTCGCGGCCTTCGCCTCCGCGCGATTTGCGGAAGCCTCCGCGACGCTGGCCGCGGTCACCGCCGGCGGGGCGGCCTTCCTTGGCCTGGGCTGCGAAGTTGGGCGCGAGGTCACGCTTGCCGTAAACCTCGCCGCGGCAGATCCACACTTTCACGCCGAGCACACCAACCTTGGTGTGGGCCTCGACGAGAGCGTAGTCGATGTCGGCGCGGAGGGTGTGCAGCGGGGTGCGGCCCTCTTTGAACATTTCAGAGCGGGCGATTTCAGCGCCGTTGAGACGGCCCGAAACCTGCACCTTGATGCCTTCGGCGCCGGAACGCATTGTGGCGGCGATGGCCATCTTTACCGCGCGGCGGTAAGCCACCTTGCCCTCGATCTGGCGGGCGATGGTAGAGGCAACGATCTGGGCGTCGAGCTCGGGGCGCTTAACCTCGAAGATGTTGATCTGGACGTCCTTGTCGGTGATTTTCTTGAGTTCTTCCTTGAGTTTGTCGACTTCAGAGCCACCCTTGCCGATAATCAGGCCCGGACGCGAGGTGCATACGGTGATAGTGATGAGCTTGAGGGTGCGCTCGATGACGATGCGCGACACGCTTGACTTGGCCAGGCGGACGTTGAGGTACTTGCGGAGCTTGGAGTCCTCCAGCAGAGTGTCGCCATATTTCTTGCCGCCATACCAGTTGGAGTCCCAGCCGCGGATGACGCCGAGGCGGTTGCTAATCGGATTTACTTTCTGTCCCATAGTTCGTCAGTCCTTTTTTACGTCGTTGTCAATAGTGTCGACAACCAGGGTCACATGGTTGGCGCGCTTGCGGATACGGTAGCCGCGGCCCTGGGGTGCGGGGCGAAGACGCTTGAGCATCGGGGCGGGGTTAACGTAGATAGTAGAGATATAGAGTTCGCCGTTTTCGGCTTTGCGCTCGTTTTTGGCCTCCCAGTTGGCGATAGCCGAGCGGAGGAGTTTTTCAAGACGGGCGGCAGCCTCCTTGTTGGAGAACTTGAGGATGCCCAGGGCGCGGAACACTTCCTGACCGCGGACCAGGTCTGCCACCAGGCGCATCTTGCGAGGCGACGAGGGGATGTTTGTCAGCTTGGCAAAGGCCACATTCTTCTGTGCCTCTTTTCGAGCCTCAGCTGCGAGTCTTTTTCTTACACCCATTTTATTGTTGTGCTATTATTATCTTTGATTAAATGTGGGGCATTGAGAAGGAAAAACGCTTCTGGGCGCTTATTTCTTCTTGTTGCCTGCGTGGCCGCGGAAAGTGCGGGTGGGGGCGAACTCGCCGAGTTTGTGTCCCACCATGTTCTCGGTGACGTACACGGGGATGAACTTGTTCCCGTTGTGCACGGCGAAGGTGTGGCCTACGAACTCGGGGGCGATCATGGAGGCGCGGCTCCAGGTTTTGATCACCGACTTCTTGCCCGAGGCTTCCATAGCGTTGACCTTCTTCTCGAGCTTAACCGAGATAAACGGGCCTTTTTTTAATGAACGACTCATTGTAATCTTAAGATGTTTGCTTAGAAGTTAGCTTTTACTTTTTACGACGCTCGATGATATACTTCGACGAAGCCTTCTTGGGCGAGCGTGTCTTCAGGCCCTTTGAGTAGAGGCCCTTGCGCGAGCGGGGGTGACCACCGGAAGCGCGGCCTTCGCCACCACCCATGGGGTGGTCGACAGGGTTCATGACAACGCCGCGGTTGCGGGGGCGCTTGCCGAGCCAGCGCGAGCGACCGGCCTTGCCCGAGCGCTCGAGCGAGTGCTCAGAGTTGCCGACAACGCCGACAGTTGCCTTGCACGCGCAGAGGATTTTGCGGGTTTCGCCCGAAGGGAGCTTGATGATCGCGTAGTCGCCTTCGCGTGAAACGAGCTGGGCGAAGGTGCCGGCGCTGCGTGCCATGAAGGCGCCCTGGCCGGGACGCAATTCGATGCAGTGGATGACGGTGCCGACGGGGATTTTGCCCAGGGGCAGAGCGTTGCCGACTTCGGGAGCGGCGTCGGGACCGGAAACCACGGTCTGACCTACTTCTAAGCCGTTGGGTGCGATGATATAGGCTTTTGCACCGTCAACGTA
>CAYTBH010000157.1:0-3478 GCA_964435935.1 uncultured Alistipes sp. | reverse complement strand
TATTTAATATCATGTCTTTCATAATCGTGCAAAGTTACGAAAAAAATTCCCGAACTGCAACCGGCAGGGTGGAGAGTGGAGAGTGGAGGGTGGAGAAGTGGAGGAGTGGAGAGTGGAGAGTGGAGCCGCGCATGGCGCGGGAGGTGTTTGGGGTGGGGAGGTTGATGAGGCTAATATAGCTAATATAGCTAGTATAGCTAATAGGGTTGGGCTTCTCCACTTCTCCACGTCCCTCACTTGCGGCGGCGGAACCGGGCGAAGGGGGGCTCGGAGTCGGGGGCGGCGCCTTTCTGCTTGCCTTTCCTGGATGAGAGGCGGGCATAGTCGCGGTCGGCCTCGGCCCGCTCGCAGTGCAGCCGTTGGCCGAAAAATTCGGCGCCGTTGAGGGCGGAGATAGTGCGTCCGGCGTCGGACTTCTTCACGTCAAAAAGCGTGTAGGCGGGCAGCAGGTCAATTCGCCCTACGTCTACCCGCTTGCCGGGCACAAGGTGGTTGAGCATGTCGATGAGATTTCCGGCGTAGAAGCCGTCGCGCTTGCCCACGCTGACATACATCCTGGCCATGCCGCCCGCTGCGGTGCGGCGGTCTTTTTCCTCCTCCGTCGGGCGGGCGTGCGGCTCTTTTTTGTCGCGTTTTTTCTTCTCTTCTTTCAGCGGAATGTTTTCAATTACCGGCGCGTCGCGATAGTAGGCGAGCAGGCGGTTGAACTCCATCGACAGGATGCGCTTGAGCAGGTCGTTGCCGTCGAGCCACGACAGTTTCCTCTCCACTCCGGGCATAAAGCGGCCTATGGCCTCTTCGTTGACTTCCACCCGCTCCAGGCGGTCGGCGAGGTTATATATCTGCTTTTCGATGATATGGTCGGGGGTGGGCACTTCGCGGTGTTCGAATGTCTTGCCTATCTTTTTCTCGATTTCGCGCAGCTTGCCGCGTTCGCGGGTGTGGATTATGGCTATGGATACTCCGGTTTTGCCGGCACGGCCCGTGCGCCCCGAGCGGTGGGTGTAGACGGCCGGGTCGTCGGGCAGGCCGAAGTTGATAACGTGGCTCACGTTGTCGACGTCGAGGCCGCGGGCGGCCACGTCGGTGGCCACGAGCAGCGACAGCACCCGGTCGCGAAACTTCTTCATCACAATGTCGCGCTGCTGCTGGGAGAGGTCGCCGTGGAGGGCGTCGGCGTTGTAGCCGTCGCGGATAAGGTTCTCGGCCACCTCCTGCGTGTCGCGGCGGGTGCGGCAGAACACAATCGCGTAGATGTTGGGATTGTCGTCGGCGACGCGCTTCAAGGCGAGGTATTTGTCGCGGGCGTTCACCATATAATATATGTGGCGCACGTTGGCGGCGCCCTCGTTGCGGGTGCCTACGACGAACTCCACGGGGTCCTTCATATAGGTTTTCGCGATTTTGGCGATTTCCTTGGGCATCGTGGCCGAGAACATCAGCATCTTGCGCTCCTCGGGCACATGCTCAAGAATCTCGTTGATGGAGTCGAGGAAGCCCATGTTGAGCATCTCGTCGGCTTCGTCGAGAATCACGGTGTGAACATCGTTGAGTTTCACAACTCCGCGGTTAATGAGGTCGATGAGTCGGCCGGGAGTGGCGACAATGATTTGCGCGCCATCGCGAAGCGAGCGGATCTGGCTCTGAATGCTCGAGCCGCCGTAAACAGGGATTACGCGGATATCGGGCATGTGCTTCGAAAAGTCGGCCAGGTCAGACGCGATTTGCAAGCAGAGCTCGCGGGTGGGCGAAAGGATGAGGGCCTGGGGCACCATCTTTTCGGCATCTATGCGCTGGAGCACGGGGAGGCCGAACGCCGCGGTCTTGCCGGTGCCGGTCTGGGCGAGCGCGACAACGTCGCCATCCTCGGTGAGCAGGTGGGGAATAACTTTTTCTTGCACGGGCATGGGGTTCTCAAACCCAAGCTCTTCTATCGCACGGCGAAGCGGCTCGCTAACGCCAAGTTCTTCAAATGTCATAGTTTTTAGCGTGTTAGGTGGCCGCGATGCGAAGCTGTGTTTCTCGCAGCATCACTTATAGCCCGATTTGAGGTATAGCGCCGCAGCCGAAATAAATAATTAATTTACAAAGGTACAACAAACTTGCCAAGATATATCCTCTTCATTCATTTTTATTTATAATTTTTTAAGCCTTGCCGCCGTGACTCCTGCTGACAGATTTGCGATGCGAGAAAAGAATTTCGTATCTTTGCCGAAAGATTATGGCAGAAATGTTGACACTACAAATCGCCATTCCAACCCACACACCCCGAGGAATAGGCCGCGTCGAAAAGCTCCTCTTGCCGCCACAAGAGGGGGTTGGCTACGTTGTTTCGTGGCAGGACCACCGCGGAGCGTCAATCCCCGCGTCGATTGCCGACCGCAATGACGTCGAAATCCTGCGATTTGACGGCAGCGGCCTTTCGGCCAACCGCAACAACGCCCTCGAATATTGCCGTGCCGACATTGTGCTGATTGGCGACGACGACCTCGTCTACCGGCAGGACGCGTTTGACAAAGTCAGAGAGGTGTTCACCACCAATCCGGCCTTGGAATACGCCTCGTTTCAATACGCGGGGCCCGACAACAAGCCTTACCCCGAGGCCGAGACCTCCATCAACCCGGCGCCCAAGGGATTTTATCAAACAACGTTTGAAGTGGCATTTAGGCGCGACACCAGGGCATCAGCGCTACGTTTCAGCTCCCTGTTCGGGCCGGGCGCACCATTTCTCACCGCGGGAGAAGATGAGTTTTTCCTCCTGACTGCCAACAAGAAAGGCCTGAATTGCCGCTTTTTCCCCATAACAATAGCCGAGCACCCCACCCTCACTTCGGGAGCGCTCCCTGAAAGCGGCGACGGCCTACTGCGCACAACAGGAGCTATCATAGCCCTGCGCCATAGACGAATGTGGATTCCTAGGCTGCCGGTGGTGGCCTGGCGCATGGCGAAACAGGGAAAAGCCGGATTTTTCAGGGCGCTCAAAGCCATGGCCGCCGGCGCGCGCTACGCCTTGCGCGAATTCCCCGATGATTTTGCCACGGAAGCTGGCGGCTGTTAGCAATTTTTTGCTTAACTTTGTGGCACAATCAACCCAAGCATCCGACACATAGTGGAAACGAAATATATTTTTGTCACAGGCGGTGTGGTGTCATCTCTCGGAAAAGGGATTATCTCCTCATCGCTTGCCCGCTTATTGATAGCCCGCGGCTACAGAGTTACCATCCAGAAGTTCGACCCTTACATTAACGTAGACCCGGGAACGCTCAACCCCTACGAACACGGCGAATGCTACGTCACCGTCGACGGCCACGAGGCCGACCTCGACCTGGGCCACTACGAACGCTTCACCAACGTCAGGACCACCCGCGCCAACAACATTACGACGGGCCGCGTTTATCAGAACGTTATCGACAAGGAGCGCCGCGGCGACTATCTGGGCAAAACGGTTCAGATTATTCCCCACATCACCGACGAAATC
>CAYTBH010000156.1:0-3491 GCA_964435935.1 uncultured Alistipes sp. | reverse complement strand
TCTGTTCGTGGTCGCGGGGGATGCCGCAGTATTCGTCCATGTTGAAGGTGACGACATTCTTGAACGATACCTTGCCTTCCTTGTAGAGTTTGATGAGTTCGCGGTACATGCCAAGGGGAGAGCTGCCTGTGGGGCAACCAAGCACGAAGGGTTTCTCGGCGGTCGGCTTTGCCTCGTTGATGCGGTGGGCAACATAGTTGGCAGCCCAGCGGGAGAGGTTGTCGTAGTTTTCCTGAATAATAACTCTCATGGAAATTGTATTAAAATGTGTTATTGAGTGGTCTCTGTGGTATGTAGCGCAGGTGTTTATTTTTGTGCTGTATATGGACAAACTCAGTGGTTTTGGACGAAAACGTAAATTTTTTAAACAAATTTCGTACCAACGTGCGTTGTTTTTGTCTACCTTTGCAAAGGTAGCAATAAAACGGCTATTTAACCAAAAATCAACTCAACATTTGTCAATAATTAATTTGTTCTCCGAACATAATTACCCCCATGAAAACCAACCTAAGTTCACAAATCAAGCTCGACCGCATACCCAGCCGCTACTATATGCCACAGGGCGAAATCGAGGCCGCAGCACTGACCCGCGAAGAGAAAATCCACACCAGAATATTTGAAAGCGTAGCCGACGGAAGCGCGTACCTCGCCCGCCACGTCGCCGAAGTTATTAATAAATGTGTGGCGGCGAAGAACCGCTGCGTTATCGCTCTCGGTGCGGGCACGGCAACTCACTCGGTTTATTCAACCCTCATTGAGATGTGCGCCCGCAAGGAGGTTTCCTTCGACAAGGTTATAGTTTTCAATCTCAACGAATTTTTCCCGCTTATCCCCGACGGTCCTTCGACCATCGTTCGCCTGCGCGAAGTTTTCCTTGACCACGTCAACATCCGTCCCGAGAACATTCATTCCATCAACCCCGCGGTGACGATGGAGGATATGTATGAATATTGCAAGGAGTACGAACGCAAGATTGAAGATTGCGGCGGCCTCGACCTCACTGTGTGCGAAGTAGGCCCTGCCGGCGCTCTCGGTTTTAACGAGCCCGGTTCGCTTTCCACCAGCCTCTGCCGCCTCGTGCTTCTTTCGCCCGAGCTCCGGCACATTATTAAGAAAGACTACAAGTGCGATGTAACTCCCACTTCAGCCATCACGCTCGGCCTGGGGAACATCCTTAAGTCAGATAACATTATGGCCATGGCTTGGGGCGAGGCCCGCGCCAAGGTTGTTGCCCAGGCTATCGAAGGCCCGGTGACCGACAATGTGCCCTCCTCGTTCCTTCAGCTCAACAACAACTCGCGTATTGCTCTTGACCTTTCGGCTGCCGACGACCTCACCCGCATTTCTCACCCCTGGATGGTGACTTCCTGCGAGTGGAACGACAAAATGGTGCGCCGCGCCATTGTATGGCTGTGCAAGCAGACCGGCAAACCGATTCTCAAACTCACCAACAAGGATTATACCGACTGGGGCCTTGGCGAACTGCTGGCTCACTTCGGCTCGGCATACACGGTGAACATCAAGGTGTTCAACGAGCTTCAACATACCATAACCGGCTGGCCCGGCGGCAAACCTGATGCCGACGACACCTACCGCCCCGAGCGCGCAAAGCCGTTCCCGAAGCGAGTTGTTATCTTCTCGCCCCATCCCGATGATGATGTTATCTCAATGGGCGGCACTTTCAAACGCCTCGTTGACCAGAACCACGATGTTCATGTTGCCTACGAAACTTCCGGCAACATTGCCGTGGGCGACGAGGATATGATGCGCTACTTCCTCATGATGGATAAGATCGCGCCGATGTTTGGCTTCGATACCGACGGCTATAAGAAACTCAGCACCGAGGTTCGCGATTTCGTGGGCAGCAAGGCTTCGGCCGGCGATGTCGACACAGCCGATATTCGCGAAATCAAAACTAAAATCCGCGAAGCAGAAGCAACCATCGCTTGCAGCTTCATCGGAGTGAAACCTCAGAACATTCATTTCCTTCGTTTGCCGTTCTATGAAACAGGCACAATCAAGAAGGGCGACCTCACAGAGCGCGACGTTCAGATTGTGAAAGACCTTCTTCAGGAAGTGAAACCCCAGCAGATTTTCGTGGCCGGCGACCTTGCCGACCCGCACGGCACCCACCGCGTGTGCACCGATGCTGTTCTCGCCGCGATCGACGAGCTTAAAGGTGAGAAGTGGCTTAAAGATTGCCGCATCTGGATGTATCGCGGCGCTTGGGCCGAATGGGAAATCGACCATATCGAAATGGCTGTGCCCATCTCCCCCGAGGAACTTCGCTTCAAGCGTAACTCGATTCTCAAGCATCAGAGCCAGATGGAGAACGCGCCCTTCCTTGGCGACGACGACCGCCTCTTCTGGCAGCGTGCCGAGGAGCGCAACCGCGCCACCGCGAGCCTCTACGAGTCTCTCGGCCTGGCATCCTACGAGGCCATGGAGGCATTCGTGGAGTATCACCCGCTTTGATTGGCGTATAAATGCACTTTTCAAAGTCGTTTATATCACATAGTAGAATCCATTAACTACATAGTTAATCAGTAAGTATAAAGCAAATAGCAAATAAGTGAATCATAGGTAAAGAAGTCGACTGCCCGTGAGGGTGGTCGGCTTCGTTTTTGTATGCGTCCGGCTTAGTTTGCGCACTGCTCGGCTTAGTTTGCGCGCTGCTCGGCATAGGTCAAGCGCTACCCGGTCTCAAAATATAGACGTAAACCAATGAAGGCAGCCAAACAAAAAGCCGCTCCGGCAATAAGCCGGGCGGCTAATGATGGGTTTATTACTTAACGAGAGTCGCTGTGACTATCTGTGGGCACCGCGCAGGTGCTTTTGGCGTGTGGGGCCTGTAATCGAAATTACTGGCCGAGGTAGGTTTTGAGCAGGCGCGACTTCTGCCCTTTGAGGCGGCGAATAGCCTTTTCTTTAATCTGGCGGACGCGCTCGCGGGTCAAGTCGAAGCGAGCGCCGATCTCTTCAAGGGTCATTTCCTGGCAGCCGATACCGAAGAACATCTTCAGAATCTCGCGCTCGCGCTCGTGGAGCTGGTGCAGCGCACGGTCAACCTCTTTCGAAAGCGACTCCTGGGTAAGGGTGGCGTCGGCCATAGGGGAGTCGTCATTCGTCAGCACGTCGAGCAGGGAGTTGTCCTCGCCCTCGACAAACGGAGCGTCAACCGATATGTGGCGACCGCTCACCTTTAAAGTGTCGGCGATTTTCTCAACTGGCACGTCGAGCGTCTCGGCAAGTTCTTCAGGCGACGGGCGGCGTTCGTTCTCCTGCTCGAATTTCGACAGGGCTTTCGATATTTTGTTGAGCGAACCTACCTGGTTGAGGGGCAGGCGCACGATGCGCGACTGCTCGGCGAGAGCCTGGAGAATGGATTGGCGAATCCACCATACGGCGTAGGAAATGAATTTGAAGCCGCGGGTTTCGTCAAACTTCTGGGCTGCTTTAATCAGGCCGAGGTTGCCTTCGTTGATGAGGTC
>CAYTBH010000155.1:0-3520 GCA_964435935.1 uncultured Alistipes sp. | reverse complement strand
TCGCACTGATCACGGCTGTGATTATCGGGTTCATCATCTGCCAGAAAGGCTTCGGGCGCACGAGCCGCTACATCGTGCTGGGCACCGGGCTGCTGGCCGCGGTCTACGGCATCGACGTCGCCATCTCCGACCCGACGAGCATCGTGACCCCCGAGGGGAGCAAACTGCGCGTAGCCTCGACCATCACCCAGTTTGTGGTGCTCGACTCGGCGCAGGACACCGAGGACCTCGCCGAATTCGGCACAGGGCGCATGGCGCAAATCATCCCCAAAGTGGAGCGTCTGTATGAAATGGGGCTCGAATGGCGCGGATTCGGTTTCCTGCACCCATCGAAGACCGAAAACCCGAAGTTCATGATTGAAAACACACTCTACACCGACATTGAGCAGAGTTCCGAGTCCGTGGCAGCTGTCGAGGTGATACCGGTGCAGGTGTTCCTCAATATGGGCTATCTGGGCCTCGCATGGCACCTGCTCTTCCTGATTGCCCTTATATTAGCCATCAGACATTTGCCCGACTCCAAATATGCCTGGACACTTATGGTGATGTTCATCTGGCTCGGCATAAGCGGATTCGCCGGCATGGTTTACCCTCAGGGCCAAATGATTGTGGCAACGGCATTCGCTATGGTGATACTCAACAACCGCACCGCCATACGGCTCAAACAGCAGGAAGAGCGCTACCGCCAAATCGGCCTCGACTGAATGCCGCCCAGCAAGCGCGCCCCGTTTTCGGTTTTTTCAAGAAGATTGCGTAACTTTGTAGTCAATAAAACTGACTTATCTCTATGGCCAACCAACCCGCTCATCTCCACGCCGACTGCATAACTTCCACTCAGATACCCGACTATGCCGCCGAATGCCCCGAAGCGCCCGGCACTCTGCGCATGCTCTCGCTTTTTTCAGGATGCGGGGGTATGGACCTCGGTTTCGAGGGGGGCTTTATATGCCATCGGCGCTCCGTGGCTCCCGACTCCCCCTGGATTCAGCGGATGGTCAATGACGATTGGGTGCTTTTGCGTCGCAACCGCTTCTCGACCATCTTTGCCAACGACATCCTAAAAGAGGCGCGGGCGGCTTGGAGCAACTATATGGCGCGATTTGGCAAAGACCCGGCTATCTACCGCTTCCGCAGCATCGTGGAGCTTGTCAAGGAGTATCAAGGCGGCAACACCCAGGTGTTTCCCGAAGGAATTGACATAGTTACCGGCGGATTCCCCTGCCAGGACTTTTCAGTGGCCGGCAAGCGCGCCGGATTTGACTCGGGCAAGATGCACGACGGCACTCGTCGCGAAGCCGACGCTCCCTCGGAGGAAACCCGCGGAAAGCTCTACTTCTGGATGAAGCAGGTAATCGACATCGTGAAGCCGAAAGTGTTCGTGGCCGAAAACGTGAAAGGGCTCGTGAGCCTCGGCGAGGCCCGCGAGATAATCCAGCACGACTTCGAGGGCGCCGACGGCAACGGCTACATTGTGCTAGACCCGAAAGTGCTCCACGCCGGCGACTACGGCGTGCCCGAAACCCGCGAGCGCGTAATCTTCATCGGCGTGCGCAAGTCGGCCCTCCGCCCCGAAGCGCTTGAACACTTCCAGCGCACCGGCCAACTCCCCGCCGACCCCTACCCCGCTCCCACCCACAGCCATTCGGGGAAAACCACTGAGAAGCTGCAAGCTCCCGTGAGCTGCCGCGAGGTGTTTGCCTCGCTCCCTGAGCCCGCCGACAGCGCCGACTGCTCGCAGCGCGTATTCTCAAAAGCGAAATACATGGGCAGCCATTGCCAGGGGCAGAGCGAAGTGGCGCTCGACGGCCTCGGCCCGACGATACGCTCGGAGCACCACGGCAACATCGAGTTCCGCCGCCTCTCGCAAGAACATGGCGGGGCCAACGCCGACGAACTCGCAATGGGTATGGCCGAACGCCGCCTCACACCGCGCGAGTGCGCCCTGATTCAGACCTTCCCTCCCGACTACCCGTTTGTCACTCCGGCATCCGCAACCGACGGCGTGCTCGGCGTAAGCGCCTCGGGAGCATACAAGGTCATCGGCAACGCCGTGCCTCCGATGCTTGCCTACAACATCGCCCGCCGCCTTCAGGAAGTGTGGCCCATCTATTTCGGTTGACCCATGCCTCACGCCACGCTCAACGATTTCATAGCGCTTCTCAATCGCGCCACACAGCTTCTTAACTCTCAGTCGGCAACCAACCCCGCGTTCCTGGCCAACGCAACTGCTTCAGAGGTTGAAAGGGCCGTCCATGCCGCGCTTATCCGGGCGTGCGAACCGCCATTTATCCAGGACGACATAACACTGGTTTCGGGGGCTCGATTCCCCGACATTGTCGTGGCGGGCATTTACGGGGTCGAAGTGAAATCGACAGTTCAGGACCACTGGACCTCCACGGGTAGCTCGATTGTTGAGTCGACCCGCCAACCGGATGTGGAACGCATTGCGCTCCTTTTCGCCAAGCTCGGAGGCTCCATAAAGGAGTTTCGCTGGCGCCCCTACGAGGAAGCGCTCAAAGGGATTGCCGTGACCCACTGCCCGCGCTACCTCATCGACATGGAATTGCCACCAGGAGCGAGCATATTCGACCAGATTGGTACTGACTACGACACCTTCCGCAACAGCGGCAATTCAATAGCGCTGGTGCGCGACTACTACCGCCGGAAAGCCGCCGAAATGGGGCGCACCGAGATGCCGTGGTGGCTCGGCGACGCACAAGCCGATGTCGCCACCTCGGTCACTGTCACCCTTTGGCGTGAATTGCCGCTAAATGAGAAAACCATGTTGCGAGCAATGATGTTAATCCTCTTCCCCGAAATAGCCGGCGAGAAGTTTGACAACGCCGCTCTCTGGCTCGTCACCACCCGCAGCGTGCTCAACTCCCACATCCGCGATACCTTTTCTGCCGGAGGCCGGGTGCAAGAGCTCTGCGGAGTCCCATTCCAATGCGGTGCTCCAAGAGTCTATAAGGTTATTTCCGACTCCGCCCGCTTAATCAAGCAACTGCTTGCCGACCCAGCGATTCTCAACGGCAGCGACGTAGCGGCCTTCAACCTCGCCCTCGCCCAATCCGCAACCCCATACCGTACCTGGGTTGACCAAGTCACGGTCCACACTGGGAGCCCCCAGCTCCGACAAATCCTGCTGTCAATATAACCGCCGCCCCCCGCAGTGGAATTAAATTGAGGAGAAAACGAAAGTAATGAGCCGGGGACTTGTCTGTGAGCGAAATATTTACTACCTTTGCAGCGCTTTTGAGCAGCTCGTCGGCGGGCCAAGGCCCGGAGAATGCCGTTCTTTGCAGCTTTAAAGCACTAAAACTCTTTTATTTATCCTATTCCATAAACCTCAAAATCTCAGAAAGAATGCATCTTAATTCTGACGAAAAAATCGAGATCTTCGAGAAATACGGTAAGGGCAAGACTGACACTGGCTCACCTGAAGCCCAGATTGCATTATTCTCGGTCCGTATTGCTCATTTGACTGAACACCTCAAGTCAAATCACAAAGATTATACCA
>CAYTBH010000154.1:0-3551 GCA_964435935.1 uncultured Alistipes sp. | reverse complement strand
GTGGCACCGAGGAGGTGGCCGGTCATCGACTTGGTCGACGAGATGTTGAGCTTGTGGGCGTGCTCGCCAAATACTTCAACGATGGCTTTCACTTCCGAGATGTCGCCAACGGGGGTCGAGGTGCCGTGAACGTTGATGTAGTCGATGTCCTCGGGTTTCATGTTGGCATCTTCGAGCGCGTTGCGCATCGAGAGGATGGCTCCGAGACCTTCGGGGTGTGTGGCGGTGAGGTGGTAGGCGTCGGCCGACATGCCTCCGCCGGCAACTTCGGCGAGGATTTTAGCGCCGCGGGCCTTGGCGTGTTCGAGCTCTTCGAGCACGAGCACAACCGAACCTTCGCCGATCACGAATCCGTCGCGGCTCTTGCTGAAGGGGCGCGAAGCGGTTTCAGGCGAGTCGTTGCGGGTCGAGAGGGCGTGCATCGAGTTGAAGCCGCCCACGCCAGCGGGGTAAACCGCAGCTTCGGCGCCGCCTGTGAGCATCACGTCGGCTTTGCCGAGGCGGATGAGGTTGAAGGCGTCGATGATGGCGTTGTTGGACGACGCGCAAGCCGACACCACGCCGTAGTTCGGGCCGTGGTAGGCATATTCCATCGAGATGTGGCCGCTCGCGATGTCGGCAATCATCTTGGGGATGAAGAAGGGGTTGTATTTGGGGCCGGTGGCGGCGTTGAGGGCATAATAGCCGGCTTCCTCTTCAAATGTGTGGAGGCCGCCGATACCTGCGGCGACAATCACGCCGACGCGGTTCTTGTCGAGGTTGGGGTCGTCTTCGAGGCCGGAGTCAGCCACAGCCTGGCGGGCAGCCACCATGGCGTATTGCGCATAGAGGTCGAGCTGGCGAAGCTTTTTGCGGTCGAAGTGCTGGTTGGCATCGAAATTTTTAACCTCGCAGGCAAACTGGGTTTTGAAAAGCGAGGCATCGAAATGGGTTATGGGGGCAGCTCCGCTGACACCGGCGAGGGCGTTTGTCCATGCGGTTTCCACGTCGTTGCCGATAGGGGTGATGGCACCCATTCCGGTCACTACTACTCTTTTTAATTCCATATTGTGAATGCTTTCTCTGAGGAAGCCATATTGTGAAAACGCTGCCGCATCATTGAGGGCAGCGTTTCCTTATGGGATTCTGTGGGGTTTAATGAGAGAGAGGGTTTGCGGCCTGTGGGGCCGCGGTGTCGCATAGGGCTTGATTATTTCTTAGCCTCTTCGATGTAAGCGATGGCGTCACCTACGGTGGAGATGCTTTCAGCCTTGTCGTCGGGGATCTGGATGCCGAATTCCTTTTCGAATTCCATGATGAGCTCTACGGTGTCGAGGCTGTCTGCGCCAAGGTCGGTGGTGAATGCTGCGGTTTCAGTAACCTGGTTTTCGTCAACGCCAAGTTTGTCAACGATGATGGCTTTCACGCGGGATGCGATTTCTGACATGATGATTGATGTTTAAATATTTGAATTGTCGTGTTCTGAGAAATTGCGAGGGATGGATATTTCCACCCTATTCCGCATTTCGGCTGCAAAATTACGAAAAACCTCGCAAAATTCAACACTTTTGCCTCGAAAAAAACCAAAACAGGGCTTTTGGCGCGTTCAGAGCCGTTAACAATGGCGTTAAAGTTTGTTAAGGATGCTTGGTTGTCGTGCTGTCGGGGCTGTTTCTGGTGGCTTTTGGTTGTCGGCTCCGCGCTTTCTGCCTGCGCCTGTCTAATGATTAGGGAAATTATTTTGGCCGCGCGCCCCATTTTTATTCCGCGCGGTTTGCTTGATTGGAGTGAAGAAGTTAATTTTGTAGCCTGTAAGGAAAAGTTTCGGCGTGTCCCTCCCGCCGTGTCGGTTTCACCGATTTTGTAATAACCAAAATTTTCAAATACCATGAAACTTTCAGAGAAGAAATTTTATCCATGGGTAGTCGTCGGGCTGCTGTGGGTGGTCGCGCTCCTTAATTATATGGATAGGCAGATGCTGTCGACCATGCAGAGCAACATCGCCCTCGACATCCCGGCCCTGCGCAACGCCGAGGCGTTTGGCGCTCTCATGGCGGTGTTCCTGTGGGTCTACGGCATCGCGAGCCCCTTCTCGGGCGCGGTGGCCGACCGCATTAGCCGCAAGTGGCTCATCGTCGGGTCGCTCGGCGTTTGGTCGGGCGTCACTTACGCCATGGGCTATTGCACCGACTTCCACCAGCTCATGTGGCTCCGCGGTGTGATGGGCATCAGCGAGGCCCTTTACATCCCCTCGGCCCTGTCGCTCATCGCCGACTATTTCACCGGGAAAGGGCGCTCGCTCGCCATTGGTCTGCACATGACGGGCCTATATTGCGGCCAGGCGCTGGGTGGTTTCGGCTCGCTGGTGGCCACCACATGGTCGTGGCAGGCCACATTCCACTGGTTCGGCATCATCGGCGTGGCCTACGCTGTGCTTCTCATATTCCTCCTCCGCGAGAAATCGGGCCATGCCGCGCCCCAGGCGTCCGCCGGGCAGAAGGCCTCCCCGGCGCGTAAGAAGGAGTCGGTGGCACGCTCATTCGCGGTTGTCTTCAGCAATGTGGCGTTCTGGGTTATCCTCTTCTTTTTCGCTTCAAGCTCGATTCCCGGATGGGCCACTAAAAACTGGCTCCCGACTCTGTTCCGCGACAACCTGGGCCTGAGCATGGACTGGGCCGGCCCGATGGCCACCCTCACGATCGCCGTGTCGAGTTTCATCGGCGTGATGATTGGCGGTCCTATCAGCGACAGCTGGGTTAAGCGCAATGTGCGCGGCCGCATCTACACGAGCTCCATCGGCTTGGCTATGATGATTCCTGCGCTGGTGTTCATCGGTTTGGCCCACAACGCATGGTTCTCGGTGCTCGCCGGCCTCTTCTTCGGGGTGGGCTACGGAATGTTCGACGCCAACAATATGCCAATCCTCTGCCAGTTTGTCTCATCGCGCCAGCGCGCCATGGCCTACGGCTTCATGAACTCGCTGGGCGTCATCATGGGCGCGATCACGACCCAGCTGCTTGGCGGCCTGGCCGAGTCGGTCGGCCTGGGAATGTGCTTCGCGATGATGAGCTGCATCCTGCTTGTGGCGCTGGCATTGCAACTGCTGGTGCTCCGCCCGACCTCCGACGATAAGAGCGACGAAACCCCCGACGAGCTGCTCGAAGAGGAGATTGCCACCGAAGTGACTGAATAAACTTAATGCCGCGCCGCCGAAGCGCGGACTAACCTGAATATAACCAAAACTACAATGGAAAAGATAAAAGGACTGATCGACGCGCCGTTTACCCCCTTCTACCCCAACGGCGACGTGAACTATGAACCGATTCCGGCCTACGCCGCAATGCTCAAAAAGAACGGCCTCAAAGGCGTGTTCATCAATGGCTCTTCGGGCGAGGGCTACATGCTCACCGACGACGAGCGCAAGCGTCTTGCCGAGGCATGGGTTAAGGCCGCGCCGGAAGATTTCAAGGTGATTGTCCACGTTGGCAGCTGCTGCGCCCGTTCGAGCCGCGAACTTGCCCGCCACGCCGCCGAAATCGGTGCCTGGGGCATCGGCGCCATGGCTCCCCCGT
>CAYTBH010000153.1:0-3702 GCA_964435935.1 uncultured Alistipes sp. | reverse complement strand
TTAAATATTGCATAATGCAATTTAAAATGCCCCGACATACAAATAGACGTTATCACAGGTAATCGCCAACAGGCTATACTAACACACTTATGCCTATGCCTCTCAGAACGATTTTTTGCAAGCGTATGTTGGTGAGAGGGAGTAAATAGGGGTGGGGGAATTTTGGTGTTTTGGGGCAAAAGGTGTAAATTTGTGGAGCGCTCAACAGCTGTGGGCAGTTGAGCGGCATGCGAGGTCCCGTTGGCAGATGGATGGCCTCATGGATCACAGAAACTATCTTAATACCACATTATATCATGAAAATCGAAACCACTACCCAGACTACCGTTCTCGGCGAGGTGAAAATCTTCACCATGACAAACGATCATGGCGCGCAAGCCGTGGTGTCGGCTCTCGGTGCCGGCATAGTCGCTATCCGCGTGCCCGACAAGAATGGCAAACTTGCCGACGTTGTGATTGGCTACGACCGTGCGGAGGATTATATTGCCGATGGCCCTTGCGCGGGCAAGACCCCGGGCAGATATGCCAACCGCATTGCCGGCGGTCATCTCGAAATCGATGGCAAAACCTACGAGCTTCCAATTAACAACGGCCCTAACCATCTGCACGGAGGCCCCGATGGTTATCAGAACCGAATTTGGAACGCTGAGGTTGTTGGCGAAAACAAGGTTGTGTTTACCCTCCACAGTCCCGACGGGGATGCCGGGTATCCCGGAGCTGTCGACGCGATGGTTGCCTACACTTGGACCAACGACAATGTGCTCGATATTGACATGGAGGCCACAACCGACGCCGCAACGGTCGTGAATCTCACTAATCATTCGTATTTCAACCTTGGCGGCCACGAGACGGGCTCGGAACGCTCGCTTAAACAGCACCTCACGCTTCGCTGCTCCAAGTGGCTCCCGACCGACGACACCCTCATTCCGCTCGGAGAAATCGCGCCTGTCGCAGGCACGCCGATGGATTTCACCGAAGGGAAGGCCGTGGGGCGCGACATCCGCGAAGATTTCACCGCCCTTCGTTTCGGCAAGGGTTATGACAACTGCTGGATGGTCGACGATTACGACGGCACTCTTCGCGAGGCCGCCATTCTCCGCGACCCGGAGTCGGGACGCGTGTTGACTGTCAGCACCGACCAGCCGGCTGCGCAGGTCTACTCCGGCAACTGGCTCGAGGGGTGCCCCGTGGGCAAGGACGGCGTGATCTATCACGACTATGCCGGCGTGGCTATTGAATGTCAGGGCTGCCCCGATGCCCCCAACCATCCCAACTTCCCCTCGCAGATGTTGAGACCTGGCGAAACCTACCGCCGCAAAATCCGCTTTGCCTTTACTGCTGAATAACAGCGGGCTATGATAAATGGTCGCGGCGTGTCGCACATCAAGGCGACACGCCGCGATTATTGTTTCGGCGCACAGTAAAAATCCAGTGTGTTTCCCCTTGGGTGGATAAGGCCATAAAGAAAGCCGCCCGGCGCGTTTGCCGAGCGGCTTCTTTTCCTTTTGGCGGTGAAACCTTAGGCGTTCTTAACCTTGTCAACAACGGCCTTGAAGGCTTCGGGGTTGTTGAGGGCGAGGTCGGCCAGAACCTTGCGGTTGATTTCGATGCCAGCCTTGTGGATGAGGCCCATGAGCTTGGAGTAAGAAAGGTCCTCCATGCGGGCTGCGGCGTTGATACGCTGAATCCACAGTGCGCGGAAATTGCGCTTCTTGTCCTTGCGGTCGCGGTAGGCGTAGGTCAGACCTTTTTCCCAAGTGTTCTTGGCAACGGTCCAAACGTTACGGCGGCAGCCAAAGTAGCCGCGGGTGAGTTTAAGAATTTTTTTACGACGAGCGCGTGAAGCGACGTGATTTACTGATCTTGGCATTGCTGTTCGTTTTTTGAATGTCAGCGGCCGGGGTTTGATGCCGACTCTTTGTGCTGAGTCATTCGGTTAGAAAATTTGTTGAACGTTGTTTTGAAGAGAGTGAGCGATTAAGCAAAAGTGTTGCTTGCTGGGAGCTTCTTCTCGCTTATTTGAGGCCGAGGAGAGCTTTAACGTTACCTGCGTCGACGTGGTTAACCGTGCCGAAGTGGGTCAGGTTGCGTTTCTGCTTCTTGGTCTTCTTTGTGAGAATGTGGCTCTTGAAAGCGTGCTTTCTCTTAATCTTCCCTGTTCCGGTAAGGGCGAACCTCTTTTTGGCACCGGAATTAGTCTTAATCTTTGGCATTTTGTTTAGTAAATAATTGAATTATTAAAGTCCGTGGCCGACACGCGGCCGGGAATGGTGTTCGTTGGGGGCTGCCACAGGGGCGGCGAGGCTCGCGGAGCGTTGCTCAGGCTTTCTTTTTGGGCGAGAGCATGATGATCATGCGCTTGCCTTCGAGCACGGGCATCTGCTCGACTTTGCCATATTCCTCGAGGTCGGAGGCGAAACGAAGCAGAAGCACCTCGCCCTGCTCCTTGAAGAGAATCGAGCGACCTTTGAAGAAAACATAGGCTTTCACTTTCGAACCCTCCTGCAGGAAGCTCTGGGCGTGTTTGAGCTTGAAGTTGTAGTCGTGGTCGTCGGTCTGAGGTCCGAAACGAATCTCCTTCACTACAACTTTCGTGGCCTTCGCTTTCTGCTCCTTCTGGCGCTTTTTCTGCTGGTAGAGGAACTTTGAGTAGTCGAGTATCTTGCACACCGGGGGTTGGGCGGTGGGTGAGATTTCGATGAGGTCGAGTTCGAGCTCGTCGGCTATGCGGAGCGCTTCGGCAATGGGGTAGATGCCGTTTTCAACATTGTCGCCCACGAGGCGCACCTCCTTGGCGCGGATGCGGTCGTTGATGTTGTAGGGCTCTTCCTTGCGAGGCATGCGCGGGCCCTGGATGGGGCGGGGGCCTGCGGGGCGCGGACCGCCGAATCCGCCGGGGCGAGGGGCTCCGGGACGGGGAGCACCACCGGGACGATGGCCGGCGAAGCCTCCGGGGCGGCTCGCGCCGCCAGCGGGGCGCTGGGCGGGAGTGCCGGCCGCGTGCGGGGCGCTGCCGGGGGTGTGGTGCTGGTGGGGAGCGCCGCTCCCTTGCGGGCGCTGGCCTCCCTGGTTGCCGGGGCGCTGCGCTCCCGACTGGTGCATGGGTTTGTTATCCATTCAGTTGGTTAGTGGTTTCAATTGAGTCGCTGGCACTGCCCGTTGGCGGGCGGTTACGCGGTGACTGCTATTTCAGCTCGGCCACCAGGCGGGCGATTTCGTCTGCAAAGGTAGCGATTTTCATCGTACCTTTGTCGCCTTCACCCTGTTTTCTTACAGAAACTTCGCCATTTTCAGCCTCTTTTTCGCCAACGACGAGCATATAGGGCACTCGGCGCAGCTCGTTGTCGCGGATTTTACGGCCAATTTTCTCGTTGCGGTCGTCGACGCTCACGCGCACGTCGGCCTCTTCGAGCTGGCGTTGCACCTCGCGGGCATAGTCGTTGTACTTCTCCGAGATGGGGAGGATGATTGCCTGCTCGGGCGAGAGCCACAAGGGGAATTTGCCGGCGGTGTGTTCGAGCAGCACGGCCACGAAGCGCTCAAGCGATCCGAAGGGCGCGCGGTGAATCATCACCGGGCGATGCTTCTGGTTGTCGGCCCCGGTGTATTCGAGCTGGAAGCGTTCGGGCAGGTTGTAGTCAACCTGGATGGTGCCGAGCTGCCAGCGGCGGCCGATGGCGTCCTTGACCATGAAGTCGAGTT
>CAYTBH010000152.1:0-3705 GCA_964435935.1 uncultured Alistipes sp. | reverse complement strand
CCCGATTCCCAGGATTCCCTTTTTATTCATCTGCTGCAATGTTTTTTCTTCAGCATCTGCCGTCCATATTCATTTCATTCATCCATACTCAGTTTATCAATACTCGGTACATTCATATTGATTTCATCCATACTCATTTATCCATCTTCGGTTCATCTGCTATAAGGTTGTCTTTTCTTCAACCACTCTCCCCCACCAGCGTTTCAACCGACCATGCGACCACACTGTCCCCCATATAGAACTACTGAAATGACATCCACTATAAAACCCAGCAATTACGATACAAAAACCAGCAATTACGATATAAAACCAAACAATTCCGATACAAAACTAAGCTATACCGCTACAAAACAAAGCAATTCCGATACAAACGGCTCTGCTATAAAACAAAGCGATACCGCCGCGAAACAGGGCGAAGCAGCCGCGAAACAGGGCGAAGCAACTGCTGTACAGCGCGACTCGGCCGCGAAACAGCGCGACACGACACTTGACGCGCTCAAAGCCCTGGCGATTTTTTTCGTTTGCTTCGGGCACTCGCTTCAGTACTTCCTCGACCTTCCTTTCAAGGAGAATCCCGTGTGGCTCTTTATCTATTCGTTCCACATGCCTCTGTTCATGAGCCTTGTGGGCTACTTCTCGGTGTCGCTCCTCGACCTCTCGTTCAAAAAGCTATTCACCAAGCGGTTCCGGCAGCTAATCGTTCCGGCCTTGACGTTTTCGACCTTCTTCGTACTCATTTCCTGGATTTTCTACTCGAAGCCACAAAATTACATCACCAACCTGGTTTTTCATCTCGTGTTCGACTTTTGGTTCTTGAAGTCGGCATTCGTCTGCACCCTGCTGTTCTACGCCGCGGCCAAGGTCGAAAAATGGCGGTCGGTAGGCCTCGTCATCTCCCTGATAGTGTCACAGTGCCTGCATTTCGAGCTGGTTAACTTCATGTATCCCTGCTTCTTGGTGGGCTACCTTTTGCGCACGCGCAAAGAGCAATTCACGCGCCACCCGATCGCGTGGCTCCTGGCTTCCGCCGCGGTTTATGCCGCTGTGTACCCCTTTTACGATGGCCGCGCTTGGGCCTCGAACTTTGACTTTTCGCTTCTCGGTCCGTTCGACCTTTGGAAGTAGTATTGCGTGAAACTCACGCTGGGCCTCGCCGGCATACTCTTTTTCTTTTCCCTTTTCCGCCTCCTCGAGCGTAGCAAAGCCGTGAAACGGTTTTTCGGCTCGCTGCAGGCCATCGGCTCGCGAACTCTGGGAATATACCTCATTCAGACCCTGATTATAGAAAAGCTGCTGGCAAAACTAATAAATATGCATTGGGGGGGGGTATATACACTGGAATTGCATACAATGGGAGGACTTCGCGGGCTTAGCCGTCTGCCTGGCCGTCTCCGTCATCGCCCTCATTTTCATCTACTTTCTTGTCACCTTGGCTGAAAAGAACAAATACACCGCCTTTCTGCTCCTTGGCAAAACAGCGCATAACCGCGACCGCGCCAAAAAAGGCTGACCCCGAAAGCACCTCCGGCCCAAAATAAGGTGCGCGCGGGGAGATTTCGGTTTGGACGTTACGGGGAAAAGGCGTAAATTTGCGTTTTAAAGTTAAACGAAAGCGTATGCAGAAAGTCAGACCAAAGAAGGCCCTCGGACAGCATTTCCTCACCGACCTCTCTGTCGCCGAGCGCATTGCCTCGACCCTCGACGCGTTTGCCGGGCTCCCGGTGATCGAAGTAGGCCCCGGCATGGGCGTGCTCACCCAGTTTCTACTTGCCAAGGGCCACGACCTCGACGTTGTTGAAATCGACGGCGAGAGCGTCGACTATCTGCGTGCCGAGTTCCCTGCCCTTGCCGAAGGCCACATCATCGCCAAGGACTTCCTGACCCTCGACCTCGGCGAGCTCTATCCCGGCCGGAAATTCTGCGTCATAGGCAATTACCCCTACAATATCTCGTCGCAGATATTCTTCCATGTGCTTCGCTGGAAGGACGAGTGCGTCTGCTGCTCCGGCATGCTCCAGAAAGAGGTTGCCGAGCGCATAGCCGCCAAAGAGGGCACAAAGGCTCGCGGCATCCTGAGCGTGCTGCTCCAGGCGTGGTACGACGTTGAATATCTCTTCACAGTCGACGAACACGTTTTCAACCCGCCTCCAAAGGTGAAATCGGGCGTCATCCGCCTGACGCGTAACGCCGTGACCGACCTTGGGTGCGACCCGGCCAGGTTCAAGACAGTGGTCAAAACCACCTTCGGCCAGCGACGTAAAACCATCCGCAACTCGGCCAAGACGCTCCTCCCCCCCGGAGCCCCGATGCCCGAGTCGCCCCTGATGGCCATGCGCCCCGAGCAGCTCTCGGTCGAGCAGTTCGTAGAGCTCACCAACCTCCTCTCATAGCGCCCAGCGGGCTCCCACACCCAACCTCATTCTTAACGAGTTAAGCTTTCCGAGCGATGAAGGAATTTGACGAAGAACAGCTCGACCAGATCAAAAGCATTATCGAACGCCGCGACGACGAAGCCGCCCGCGCCATCCTTGCCGACCTCCACCCGGCCGACATCGCCCAGCTCTACAACGACCTGAACCTCGAAGAGGCCGAATATCTCTACCGCCTCCTCGACGACGACAAGGCTGCCGAGGTGCTCATGGAGCTCGACGAGGACGACCGCCGAAAGCTGCTCAGCGGCATGGAGCCCGAGGAGATCGCCCGCCAGTACATCGACCACCTCGACACCGACGACGCCGTCGACCTCATCCAGGACCTCGACGAAGAGGACCGCGACGAGGTGCTCTCGCATATCGACGACGTTGAGCAGGCCGGCGACATCATCGACCTCCTCAAATATGACGAGGACACCGCCGGCGGCCTCATGGGCACGGAAATGCTCGTCGTCAACGAAAACTGGTCGATGCCCGAGTGCATCAAACAGCTCAGAATGCAGGCCGAGGATATGGACGAGGTCTACAACGTCTATGTCGTCGACAACGACGACCGCCTCCGCGGCACCCTCCCCCTGAAGAAGCTCATCACCCACCCCTCGGTGTCGAAAATCAAAAACGTCATGGAAACCGACCCCGTGGCCGTCAAAACCGACACCCCGCTCGACGAGGTGGCGATCGACTTCGAGAAATACAACCTCGTGGCGATGCCCGTTGTCGACTCCATAGGCCGCCTGGCGGGCCACATCACCGTCGACGACGTGATGGACCGCGTCCGCGAGTCGACCGAGCGCGACTACCAGCTCGCCTCCGGTCTGTCGCAGGACGTCGAGTCCGACGACACCATCTGGCAGCAAACCAAAGCCCGCCTCCCCTGGCTGCTCATAGGCATCGTCGGCGGCATAGGCAACTCCCTCATCCTCGGCAACTTCGAGCAAGGGTTCGCCACCAACCCCGCCATGGCCCTCTTCATCCCCATGATCGGCGGCACGGGCGGCAACGTCGGCGTTCAGTCGTCGGCCATCGTGGTGCAGGGTCTCGCCAACGGCTCGCTCGACATCAAGGAGTCAGGCCGCCAGCTGCTCAAGGAAGTCGGCGTGGGCATGATCAACGGCGCCATCCTGTCGCTGCTGGTGTTCATCTACAACGCCTTCACCCTCAACCCGTGGAACCCCACCACGCTGGCCGTTTCGATCTCCCTTATGGCCGTGGTGCTCTTCGCCTCGATTTTCGGCACCTTTGTCCCCCTGACACTCGAAAAGCTCAAAATCGA
>CAYTBH010000151.1:0-3742 GCA_964435935.1 uncultured Alistipes sp. | reverse complement strand
GAGCAGCACACCGACTTCATTTTCTGCACCATCGGCGAGGAAGAGGGGTTTGTTGGCACAGCCGGAGTGATTTTGCTGTTTTTAATCCTGATATTCAGGGTTGTGGCGCTTGCCGAGCGACAACCGACAACCTTCGGACGAGTGTATGCCTACTGTGTCGCGTCGTACTTCATCTTCCATTTCTGCGTAAATATCGGAATGGTCATCGGCTTGTGTCCCGTTATCGGCATCCCGCTCCCGTTCCTGAGCTACGGCGGCTCGTCGTTGTGGGGGTTCACCATTTTGTTATTCATCCTGTTGCGCATCGACGCTTCGCGCCGTTCGCGCCTAACGCAATAGCCCGATGGAGAGTAAGGACCCTAAAGTGTCAGTAATCGTTCTGACCTATAACCAAGAGGACACAATAGGCGAGGCGCTCGACTCAATCCTGGCGCAGGAAGTGCCGTTTGACTTCGAGATTGTGGTGTCTGACGACTGCTCCTACGACAGCACCGCGCGCATCTGCCGCGACTACGCCGACTTCTATCCCGACAAAATAAGGTTCCGCCAGACTCCGCGCAACTTAGGCTTGGTGGAGAACTTCTACAACACCCTGAAATTATGCCGTGGAGAATTCATAGCCGACCTCGCCGGCGACGACCGCTGGACCGATCCGCTTAAACTCGCGAAAGAAGCCGCCGTTCTCGACAGTCATCCCGAAGTGGCCATCGTTCACACCAATTGGCATTTTCTAAACATCGAAAGCGGGCAGCGGCTTCCGGGCAATCCCAATGCCGCTTCCGACCCCTGCCTGCAGCCCTTCGCAAGCGCGGGCGAAATGGTTGTCGAGTTGATGTCGCGGCAGGGAAAGCCGCTGATTCACTCCTGCACCGCCATGTATCGGCGCAAGGATGCCATAAAAGCGTATAACGACTACCCGGCGCTATTCCAGGCAGACTGGCTCCCTTGCGAAGATTTGCAGC
Source organism: uncultured Alistipes sp. (assembly GCA_964435935.1). Taxonomy (GTDB): domain Bacteria; phylum Bacteroidota; class Bacteroidia; order Bacteroidales; family Muribaculaceae; genus UBA7173. The sequence goes on along the minus strand of CAYTBH010000151.1, from coordinate 2,780 downwards.
TGATGTGCGTTCTGGCCGCGAGGGGAAGCGTGGCCTACCTGCCTGAGAGCACGCTTGACTACCGCGTGGGGGGCAACGGCATAAGCGGGATGCGCGACCTCTCGAAATCGTTTGACTTCACTTTGGCGACGCTGCGTCTGAGACTTCGCCTCGCCGAGACTCTCGGAGTCGACAGAAACACGCTCAAAAGCGGGATCGACAATATGCTGGGCTATCTTTTCGGGATATCGTTCATCGAGAACTACCACGCACGCCACGAAAAGCTGCTGGATTTTTGCCGACAAGAGGGACTCGCTATCCCGACGAAGGAGCGCATCCTTGCCAAGATTAAACGCTTCGGGCTTCTGCGGGCCCCTATCGCGGCAATTCGGCGCAGGTCACTGCCTCGCTGACAGGCCCCCACAACACGGCGGCCCGCCCACCTTCGCGCGGTTCGCGGAATTTGTATAACCAAAATGTGCGAATAGCCTTGTCGCCTTCAGAATCAGTGATCAACAGGTCGCGCACCGCTGTACGTTGGGCCCCGGAAAGGAAGCCGGGAGCATCGAAAGGAGCTACAGTATCAGTGCCGACCAAGTACCCCCGGTAAACCCCGAGTCGGGCATCCCCGTCGAGCGGACGTATCGAATCTATCGAGAAATCCTCAAAACACTCAGGCACTACGGCAAGCATCCGCCCATCTTCAGGGAGGCATGCGTTGGCGCACGCCATTTGGAAAGCGCTTCCCCACACATCTGTTGTCGGAAGCTTCAATGCCAGGCTGGGTTCGTCGGCCTGGGTCAGTATGTCGCGGCATACGGTGCCGTTGACGGAAGAGCGGAAAGCCCTATATATTTCCTCATTCTCAACCCACACCCTGTGTTGGAAGCTGATGGCACTCGACATAGTTATGACAACGAACAATGCCGCAGCTGAGAGCAATAATTTCCTGATTGACTGGCGTACAACCACCCTCTCCAACCGCCATTGACGGAAAAGCGCGATGGTGGCGAACACCTCTGCCTGCCATCCATAGCGGCCCGACGGGTCGAGCAGCACACTCATTGCCAAGGAATAGAACGCCATCAACGAGGCGGTTATAAGCATATCGTCGCTCATCCATACGGCAATCGTTTTTTTTGCGAACAACGCCGCAATTGCCCAAACCGCCGCGAGAATCCAGACGAGAGGTTCGATTTTCACGGTAACCGCGATATTGGCAAGCAGCGAGTTGCTTCCCAATTCACCAGAAGCGCGCTGCCACTCGCCTGGCGACGCGAGCACAACAATGGTTCCTGCCACCAACGCGGCCAGCATGGCCCACTGCCCCGACGAAAGCCGGAATCGGCGCAAGAGCGCTAAGGTGCCAACCGCCGCCACGAGGCACACGGCGCTTCCGTCGTGAAACCAAGCCCCGAAGAACCCGCAGAGGGCTCCAGCCACAATTAGCCACCTGGAATTTGACCGACGGCAATATAAATAAAGGAACGGCAGGATGAGAGCGCTTGCGAAAAGATAGTTTAGAGCATAGTCCCACAGCATCAACCGGTCGCGCCACGGCCATGCCACAAGCGACAGCGCCCAAATCAGCAGTAGCACCCGCCAATCGCGTCGCGAATCGCTCGTCATAGTCGAGACCATGAAAAAAATCCAAGCCGCGCAGCAACCTATCAGGAGGGCCCGGAGCCATTGGGGAAGCAGCCACGCGCCCAACGGGGCAAGAATATTAGCCAACCTCCCGTTGTTCTCCACATACATCAGCGCCACATGGCCTCGCCACGCTTCCCAGGAAAAACACGCAGCGGCATTCTGCGCGTCCGACTCGGGAATAACAGCCGACTGGGCCATGAAAACAAGGTCGTCCTGCATAATCGGAGTCCAGAGGGCAAGCAGGAAGAAAGCTACCGCTATCGCCCCGAGCAAACCCCAGAGAGCAGAGCGGTTATCGCGCGCAAACTTTTGTATCATAACAAATTAAAATACATCGCAAAATTACGAAAAATGGACGGATATTTTGCTAATCTCGAAGCGTTTTCGTACCTTTGTGGCGATTTTTGCGCGCCTGTTGCGGGCAAGAGTCGCATAAAGTGTGTTTGGTTGCCGCGTTGTTGGCGGCAATGTCTTGATAAACAAAACTTTGAACAATGATTAACATTACCTTTCCCGATTCTTCGGTGAAACAGTACGAGGCTGGCGTGACGCCCCTCGAAATCGCAAAATCGCTTTCCCCGCAGCTCGCACGCGACGTGCTTGCCGCTTCAGTCAACGACCAGGAATGGGACCTGACCCGTCCTATCGAAGAAGATGCCGCAATCAAGCTTTTCAAATGGGACGACCCCGAAGGAAAGCACGCTTTCTGGCATAGCTCGGCCCACCTTCTGGCCGAGGCCCTCCAGGAGCTTTTCCCCGGAGTGAAGTTCGGCATCGGCCCGGCTGTTGAAAACGGCTTCTACTACGATATCGACCCCAACGGCCACAGCATCACCGCCGCCGACTTCCCCGCCATCGAGGCCAAGATGCTCGAACTCGCTCGCCGCGACGAGCAGATTGTGCGCAAAGACATCTCCAAGGCCGACGCGCTCAAATTCTTCGGCGACAAGAACGAGGAATACAAATGCGAGCTCATCTCCGAGCTCGAGGACGGCCACATCACCACATACACCCAGGGCGAATTCACCGACCTTTGCCGCGGCCCGCACATCCCCTCGACCGGGGCAATCAAGGCCTGCAAGGTCATGAGCCTCGCCGGCGCCTACTGGCGCGGCGACGAGAAGCGCAACCAGCTCGTGCGCGTCTACGGC
>CAYTBH010000150.1:0-3764 GCA_964435935.1 uncultured Alistipes sp. | reverse complement strand
TTTTGGTCTGGCCTTCAAACTGAGGCTCCATGACCTTGACCGACACCACGGCGGTGAGGCCCTGGCGGAAGTCGTCGCCGGCAATCTCAACCTTGCTCTTTTCGAGAAGCTTGTTGTCGTCGGCATATTTTTTCAGGGTGGTGGTCAGGCCGCGGCGGAAGCCGGTGAGGTGCGTGCCGCCCTCGATGGTGTTGATGTTGTTGACGAAGGAATAGATGTTTTCGTTGAACGAGGTGTTGTAGGTCAACGCCACTTCCACCGGGATGCCCTGACGCTCGGTGTTGAGATGGATGACGTGCTGAATCAGCGGCTCCTTGTTTGAGTCAATATACTGCACGAACTCTTCGAGGCCATTGGCCGAATAGAACACCTCTCTGCGAGCGTTGCCCTCGGCATCGCGCTGGCGCTTGTCGGTAAGTGTCAGCGAAATTCCGGCGTTGAGGAACGCGAGGTCGCGCAGGCGGTTGGCCAGCACGTCGTAGTCGTAGATGGTTTCGGTGAAAATCGATGAGTCGGGGAGGAAGGTGACGGTGGTGCCGTGCTCGTCGCTCTCGCCAATCACTTTCAGCTCCGAGGTGGGTTTGCCGCAGGAGTATTCCTGCATGTATATTTTGCCGTTGCGGCGCACTTCGGCGCGAAGGTAGGTCGAAAGCGCGTTCACGCAGCTCACACCCACGCCGTGCAGACCGCCGGAAACCTTGTAGGAGCCTTTGTCGAACTTACCGCCGGCATGCAAAACCGTGAGCACCACTTCGAGGGCGCTCTTGTGTTCCTTTTCGTGCATGTCAACCGGGATGCCGCGGCCGTTGTCCTCGACGGTTATTGAGTTGTCCTCGTTGATAGTCACCTCGATGTGCGTGCAAAAGCCGGCAAGGGCTTCGTCAATCGAGTTGTCGACCACCTCGTAAACCAGGTGGTGGAGACCCTTGGCGCTTATGTCGCCGATGTACATTGCCGGGCGCTTGCGCACGGCTTCGAGTCCTTCAAGCACCTGGATGTTACTGGCGCTGTATTCTTCTTGCTTCTGTTCCTTTGCTTCTGAGTCAAATAATTCGTTTGACATATCTATGCTTTAAGCAGTTAATTTTCGTTCTAATTTCACAACAAAGGTACGAAAAAATACTGAAACAAGCAATTAGAATTTCGAGTGTTTTCGATGCCCGACAGGCCGGGTTTTATAGGCGGAGGGCTTTGTGGGCTATTCGTTGTCGCCGCCAGGTGTATATGGCGTGGAGAGTGCCGTCGCGCCCGACGATTATCGCGGGGTAGGAATACTGGCTGATCGGGGAGTCTTCGAGGGTGACAGCGTTCTGCCACGAGTTCCCGTCGTCGCTGCTTAACGCTATGCGCAGCGGGGTGCGCGGACCTTTTTTAGTGCCGGGAAGCGTTGCGAAGTCATTGTAAATCAGTGCGTGCCTTCCGTCGGGCAGAGTCACCGCGTCGGTGCCCGACTGGTTGTTGGGTAGCTCTGTCAGAGCAACGTCGCTCCAGGAGTCGCCGTTGTCGCCGCTATATGAGGCGGCGAGCCGCCCATTGCGCGTGCGCATAAGCACCATCAGCCGCCCGTCGGCCAATTTGAGAATCGACGGCTGGATGCAATCGATGGGTTTCATTTTCGCCTTGGGGTCCGGGGTGCCGTCGGGGAGCAGGTTGTCGGTGCGATAGGCCGGTTCGGCATCAATCGGCCCGACATATTTCCATTCATCGCTGTCGAGGTCGAGGATTTCGAAGTGCAGTTTCCAGCCACCGCTCTCGGTGCTACTCGGGCAAATGAGCCTGTTGGCAATCAGTTCTGGCTTGTTCTTCACTGGTCCAAGGAACCCTTCCGGCAGAGGTTGGCGTTCTCCCCAGGTGCGTCCGCCATCTTTCGATTTCACGAGCCACCCCGTCCAGTCGGCAACCCGTGTCCCAATTTTGTAGAACAGCCATAGTTCACCGTCGGGCATTTCGAAAAGCACGGGGTTCCAGCACGCTTTGCGTCGCAGTGTGTCGGTCGGTTGGAGGTTCTTGAGATGGTTAGGGAGCGTCGGGCCGACCGAGGCAAGCGTGGTCGAATCGTTAACCCCGGCGAGGGCCGCGTCGGGAGTGCCTGGGATGAAGACACCGTCGGCAGCGAGTACGGGGGCCTCCCAGGCATCGCTTCCTTTAGGCTTTCGGCTCACCCAGATGCAAACGTCGGGGTGCCTTTCGTGTGTGCCTCCGAAATAAGCCGCCACAAGATCCCCCTTGCGGGTTTCAACCATTGTTGCGGCATGGCATTGGGGGAACGGAGCGGAGGTGTAAAGGAACTCGTCGGCCACAATCGAAGGGTCGGTTGTCGGAATGGCAGCGGTGAATTTGTGAGTGCCTGAACCGACAGATTCCGTCCGCCCGTCGGGTAGCGCCACGTCGGCAGTAGTGTTAGCGGGGAGAGTGATTTCCAACTCAGCCCGCATCTTTGTCTTGCGCCATTCGCTGTGGATATTTCCGTAGGGGGTGGGGACGTCGCATTTCACCCATTCGCAGTCGGGAATGGAAAAGTCGGGCTTTATGGTGAAATGGTTTTCGCGGTCGGTGGGTTTGACGCCTCCAAGGTTTTGGAAGCACCAGGTGAGCAAGTCGCCGAGCAGCATCACATGGTTGCCGCTGTTCATCCAGGGCTTGGCTTTGTCGCCATTCCACAATTCCCAAATAGTGGTGGCTCCATTCTCCGCCATATATCCCCACGAGGGGTATGTCGAGTTGGTGGCCAGCAACCACGCCAGTTCTCCCATTCCGTTGTCGCTCAGTGTGCGCATGAGCCACGAGATTCCGATCACACCGCAAGGCACATGCCCGTTGTCGCGGCTGATTATCCCGGCCGCGAGGTTTTTCACAACTTCATTGCGCACCGAATCGGGCGCGATGCCGAGTGCCAGCGGGAGGAGGTTAGCTGTCGCGGTGTTGTTGCCGTAGAATACGCTGTCGGGGTAGAGCGGATGGCCCGGCACCGGCGAGTTGCCCCGTCGGCATGTCAGGAAGCGTTTGTTGAATGCTGTGACTGATTTCCCGCGCAGGTCGCACCACCGCTCGGCATCGGCATCCATCCCGAGGCGCTTGGCGAACTTTTCGAGCAACCGCAGGCATTCTATGGTGTAGGCGGTGGAGATGAGGGCTCCGTCGGTTTTGCGTGCCGGGTCTTCGCTGTGGATGAGTTCGAGCTTTTCCGGCGGGACGCACCAGTCGCCATATCGGTCGCGGCCCACAATGCCGTCGCGTGCATATTGGTCAAGGATGTGGGTCATCCATTTCGCGATGTGCGGGTAGGCAAGCTCCATCGGGGCCGGGTCGGAGTAGCGCGTGAGCAGCATGTCGCACACAAAGGGGAGCGCCGCCGGCCAGGTTACGTTGTCGGTGTAGTAGTTCCAGAAAGCCGGGGCAACATCGGGGATGCACCCCTCTTCGCGTTGAGCCTCGCAAATGTCGCGCACCCATTTGGCGTAGAGCGAGGCGTTGTCAAAGAGATATGACTCGCCGAGTGCCCCAACGGTGCGGTCGCCGAGCCATGGCTGGCGTTCGTTGCGTTGGGGGCAGTCAACCGGCATCCCCTTGTAGTTTGCCCGAATACCCCGCGCCGCGTTTTGAACTACCTTGTTGAGAATCGTGTCGGAGCATTCAAACCGCCCGCACCGCTTCACCGGGTCGCCGATATGGAGCGCGACGAAGTCCGCGGGGGTGCCGTCAGGCATCCCGCTCACTTCGGCGAAGCGGAAACCATGGTAGGTGAACGACGGGGTCCACACCGC
>CAYTBH010000149.1:0-3806 GCA_964435935.1 uncultured Alistipes sp. | reverse complement strand
GATGCTTTGTGATGAGCGCTCCGATGCGTATGCCGCACTCGTTGTAGCGCTTTGATACCGAGTCGATAAGCACCACTTGCTCTTCAATGTCGGGAAGATGGAATGCTGAGATGTAAGGTGCGCCAGTGTAGCAAAATTCGCGGTAAACCTCGTCGGAGAACAGGAAAAGGTCGTGTTTCTTAACAATGTCGCGCAGCTGAAGCATCTCCTTCATCGAATAGAGATAGCCGGTGGGATTATTCGGGTTGCAAATCAGTATACCCTTGGTTTTAGGGGTAATAAGTGCTTCAAATCTCTCCATGGGAGGGAGTGCGAACCCGTCGTCAATGCTCGACGGGATTGTGACAATCTTCGCCCCGGCGGAAATTGCAAACGCCATATAATTGGCATAAGCGGGTTCAGGAACAATTATTTCGTCGCCGGGATCAAGGCAAGCCATGAACGCGAACAGCACAGCCTCGGAGCCTCCGCAGGTCACGATGATGTCGTCGACATCCACGTCGATATTGTAGCGGTGGTAGTAGCTTTGCAGTTTTTCGCGCAGCGACATCAGGCCGGCCGAAGGGCTGTATTCCAGCACTTTTCTGTTGATGTCGCGTAGCGCTTTGAAAGCTTCAGCGGGTGTCGGTATGTCAGGTTGTCCGATATTGAGCGAAAACACCTTGATTCCGCGCCGACGAGCGTCGTCGGCGAGCGGTACTAAGCGGCGGATTGGAGACGCGGGCATGTCGATGCCGCGCTGTGACACATTTGGCATAATCAAAATTTTGAGACAAAATTAACCAAACCCCAATTAAAAACCAAAATCTCTCATAGAAACCCGAGAAACCCCAAATTTCCCGAATACCCGAAATAACTATAGTTAGCCAAACTCCGGCTTTTCTTATCAAAAAACCCCCACCTCTTTTGAATCGCCATTTGAAACAGAATGGCGATTATGTAAAATAAATATAAGCCCTATTTCGGGGGGATGCGGGCTGGCTGGCGCGGGGGTTGTCCGCAGGTTTGTCTGCGGGTGGTTCCGAGGCTTGGTTTTGCGGAGGAATTTCGTTAAATTCGCGTATTAAACCGAATTTAATGGCAGAAACTTCGTTACTCGACCGCCTTGAAGGCATTGAGGCCCGATTTGAGGAGGTCAAGACCTTAATAACAGACCCCTCAGTTATCGCGGACATGAAGCGCTATGTGCGCCTCAACAAGGAATACCATGAGCTTGAAAAGCTCACTGATGCTACTAACCGCTATCGCCAATTACTCAATGACGTTTCCGAGGCTAAATCGTTGCTCGAAACTGAAAGCGACGATGAAATGCGCTCCATGGCTCGCGAGCAGCTCGACCAGGCATCGGCTGCGATTCCCACCCTTGAAGAAGAAATTAAGATTTTGCTGATTCCTGCTGATCCTGAGGATGGTAAGAACGCCATCGTTGAAATCAGAGGCGGCACAGGTGGCGACGAGGCTGCCCTATTTGCCGGCGACTTGTTCAAAATGTATTCACGCTATTGTGAATCAAAGGGTTGGACTGTTTCTGTGACGAGTGTTTCAGAAGGCGCGGCCGGTGGCTTCAAGGAGATTGTGTTCGCTGTTAGCGGCGACAATGTTTATGGCACTCTCAAATATGAAAGCGGCGTGCATCGCGTGCAGCGAGTTCCTGCAACCGAAACCCAGGGTCGCGTGCACACTTCAGCCGCCACGGTGGCCGTGCTCCCCGAAGCTGAAGCTTTTGACGTCGAGATTAACGAGGGTGAAATCAAGTGGGAAACGTTCCGAAGCGGCGGTGCCGGCGGCCAGAATGTGAACAAAGTTGAATCGGGCGTTCGCCTTAGGTATATGTGGAAAAACCCGGTTACCGGCCAGACGGACGAGATTTTGATTGAGTGCACGGAAACCCGAGACCAGCCCAAAAACAAGGAGCGCGCTTTGAGCCGCTTGCGCACATTCATCTACGACAAGGAACATCAAAAATATGTCGATGATATTGCTTCACGACGTAAAACCTTGGTATCCACAGGCGATCGCTCGGCTAAAATCCGAACCTACAACTACCCCCAGGGCCGTATAACCGACCATCGGATTAACTATACAATATATAACCTTCAGGCTTTTGTCGACGGCGATATTCAGGACTGCATCGACCACTTGATTGTGGCCGAGAATGCCGAGAAACTTAAAGCTCAGGAGCTGTAAATGGCTCTTCCCTACCCCATTATCGAAACAACAAAATACTTGAGATATGAACAGACAACATATTGTTGATCAGATTAGAAAAAAAGGCTCATTCCTTTGCGTCGGCCTCGACACCGACATTAAGAAGATTCCGCAACATCTCCTTAGCGAAGATGACCCGATTTTCGCATTCAACAAGGCGGTGATCGATGCTACAGCGCCCTATTGCGTGGCCTACAAGCCTAACCTCGCTTTTTACGAAAGCCTTGGCGTTAAGGGGCAAGAGGCTCTTGAAAAGACGGTTAAATACCTCAAAGAGAACTATCCCGAGCAATTTATAATTGCCGATGCCAAGCGCGGCGATATAGGAAACACCTCGACTCTCTATGCTCGCTCGTTTTTTGAATATCTCGATGTCGACGCTGTGACTGTCGCCCCTTATATGGGCGAGGATAGCGTGAAGCCCTTCTTGGGCTATCCGGGTAAATGGGTGATATTGCTGGCGCTGACTTCCAACAAGGGGAGTCAAGACTTCCAGCTTATTCCCGATGAAAACGGTCGGAGACTGTTTGAGAATGTCATCCTCACTTCGCAGAACTGGGCCGCCCCCGAAGAGATGATGTATGTGGTGGGTGCGACTCAGGGACGTATGTTCGAAGATATCAGAGCCTTGGCTCCCAATCATTTCCTTCTTGTGCCAGGTGTTGGCGCGCAGGGCGGCTCACTCGAAGAGGTTTGCCGATATGGCATGATCGCCGACTGCGGACTGCTTGTGAACTCGTCGCGCGGCATCATCTATGCTTCGAATGGCGAGGATTTTGCCGAGGCTGCCGGAGCGGCTGCCAAGGAGCTCGCGTCGGAAATGACAAAGATGCTTGCCCAGTACAGCAAAATCTAAGCATCTCCCTTAGGCTTGCCTAAACAAATAATCGCGACTGCGATAAAATTTTTCCGCTCCATCATTCACGCCTTAGTTTATTTTTCAGTAACTTTGCCGTGAATGAGGGCATGCGACATGGAGCGCTCAAGCGACCATCATTGTTGGCTTGCCCGCAATACTGATTCTGAAACTCAAAACCTATTTAATACATCAACCGAAATGAAAATCGACGATTACAACTTCGCTGGCAAGAAAGCCATCGTGCGCGTTGACTTCAATGTGCCCCTCGACGAGAACGGCAACATTACTGACGACACCCGTATCCGCGGTGCCCTCCCTACCCTCAAACATATCCTTGACAAGGGTGGCTCGCTGATCATCATGTCGCACATGGGCAAACCCAAAGGCAAAGTTAATCCCAAATTTTCCCTCCTTCAAATCAAGGACGCTGTGGCAAAGGCTCTTGGCCGCGACGTGAAGTTCGCTCCCGACTGCGCTGATGCCGCTGAAGCAGCTGCCGAGCTCAAACCCGGAGAAGTGCTTCTGCTTGAGAACCTCCGTTTCTACCCCGAAGAGGAAGGCAAACCCGTAGGTATTGACAAAGAGGATCCCGCTTACGACGCTGCCAAGAAGGAAATGAAGGAGCGTCAGAAAGAGTTCGCTAAAAAACTCGCTTCTTACGCCGACGTATATGTTAACGACGCTTTCGGCACCGCCCACCGCAAACACGCCTCAACCGCCGTTATCGCCGACTACTTCG
>CAYTBH010000148.1:1966-3809 GCA_964435935.1 uncultured Alistipes sp. | reverse complement strand
GTGTGGAGCGCGGTCGAGAGGCTGTCGGTGCAGGGTGTGCAGTTCGCGACCTTGGTGCTGATGGCGCGACTGCTCACGCCTACAGACTATGGCCTCGTTGGGATGCTTGCTATTTTCATCGTCCTTGGGCAGCTCATTGCCGATGGCGGTTTCTCGCAAGCCATAATTCGACTTGAAAAACATGACGACAAAGATGTGTCGACCGCATTCTTCTTCAATGTCGGCATAGGGTTGTTGCTCTACCTGGCTTTATTTTTCTGTGCGCCGCTTATCGCTGATTTTTACAACGAGCCCGATTTGATTCCCCTTGCGAGAGTTCTAAGCCTCAGTGTGTTGATTAATTCGACGCTTGTGGTGCACAGAGCGCTGTTAACCCGCGAGATAGATTTCAAGACACAAGCCAAGACCACGCTTATCGGCGCTGTTTGTTCAGGCTTAGTGGGTGTGTGGATGGCTTTCGCTGGCTATGGCGTGTGGGCTATTGTGGGGCTTCAGCTCACTAATCACGCCGTTACGGCACTCTCGCTATGGATTATTTCCCCATGGCGCCCGAAAATGAAATTTGCTAAAGCTTCCTTTCACAAGCTCTTTGGGTTCGGATCGAGAATAATGGCCAGCGACATTCTCGACACGTTTTATAATAACCTGTATATGATGACTATAGGTAAGGTGTTCTCGGCTTATAGCCTTGGATGCTATACCCGTGCCGACCAATTGGGCGATTTCGCCTCGGCAAATGTAACACGCATCGTAAAGCGCGCTACTTTTCCGGCACTCTGCGCTCTCAGGAACGACTCTGATGCTTTGCGACGAGCGTTTTGCCGACACATCAGATACTATGCTTTCATAATTTGTCCGTTAATGATGGGGCTATCAGCAATCGCGGTGCCATTGGTCGAGTTGTTACTCGGCCATCAATGGTTGTATAGCGCCATGCTCTTGCGCATTCTTTCCATTGCGATGATGCTTTTCCCGCTCATTTCGGTTAATTTGATGATTCTCGAGGTTCTTGGCGATTCGCGCAAATACCTCCGCATACAGCTGGCTTGCAAAGCGGTTGGACTGGCTATGTTGGTGTCAGCCATCTCGTTCGGACTGTCTGCCGTGTGTTGCGGATTGGTCGTTACTGCGGTAATAAGTTTAGTGGCAGCGATCATTGGCGCCGGGCGCCGCATCGGGCTCGGATTGATGACTCAATTCAAAGCCGTGCTCCCGAGCCTGCTGTTTTCCGTCGCAATGTATGGTGCGATTATGTTGCTGCTGTATGTGCTTCCGTCCGATGATAACACAGTGCGTGTAGTTCTCGGAATCATTGCCGGGATTCTTGTGTATTTTGGTCTGGCCGTGGCTTTCAAGTCGCGCGACTTGCGCGACTTGGCAGCCTTAATAGTAAAGTAATCATCTCTTATGCGAATATTTCTCGGGCACGCCACCGACGACTCTTTTGAGATTCCATCGGGTGTTAGCATCGCCGCCAGCCATTTCTCCTCCAATCTTGTCCGGGGAGGCATGTTTGACCGTGCCTACTCAATTTTGCCACCCTTTATGGCTTTTGATGCGGCTCGAAAGGCCCGGCGTGGCGTTTTCGAGGTTCAAGCATCCATCTTTAGAAAACTTCCCGGGCGGCTCCGTGCGCTCGGTCCGCTGGTTGAGCAGTTGGGATTGTTTGCCCGAATTCCCAAAGGGAGTAAAGTCTGGCTATATAATATCACAAATCTCAACTATTTTCTGATTAAGTTGCTGAGATGGTTTAAGCCGTCGGTTTCAATATTTCCGATCGTGCTTGATTTTACTCCGGGCCAGCCAGACGAAAAACGCATAATGGAGGCGTACAATTCGTCAA
>CAYTBH010000148.1:0-1866 GCA_964435935.1 uncultured Alistipes sp. | reverse complement strand
CCACCCGAGATCCAAGCTTCCCGGAGAATTGCTGTAATTTCCCATCAAAGATAATCGAGGCACTCCTTCACAATAGGGCAGTTGTCTCTACAATTGCTTATCCTCAGATAGAGGGTATAAAATATTTTGAAATTCCTTCGACCATCGATGGCATGGCAGCTGCAATTAAACGAATAACGGAACTCCCCGAAGCCGAGGTTATCCAATACGCCAACCAGTCAGATGAGGTCGCTCAGCGCTTTTCAACCAAAGTTTGGGATAAAACAATGGTTGATATAGAGCGTCCCTACGACTTTGTCTACCTCACTAACACGCCGAGCTTCTATAAGTTGGAGCTTTGCCGTAGGCTTGCGGCTGAGGGGCAAAAGTTATTGCTTGTGCTTATCGGCTATGGTGACGAGGCTGTCAACAATGTGTTGAGAGAGGAGGACCGGGCTCATTGGGGATTCGACTGGACCTTCATATCGGAGGGTCGCTATCAAGAACGAAATAAGTTGGCAACTTTCCGTGCTTTGCGTCGACTGATGCGTACTATTCGTTATAAGAAGGTGCTGTTCTCAGGCTGGTGCATCCCCGAGTACAATCTGTTCTCATTTATGTCGCCCCGCCATAAAAACTTGGTAGTGTGTGAATCAACGGATTTTGAGGTGAGGACTGGCGGCATCCGGGGCTGGCTGAAAAGACGCATCGTTGGTAGGATGTCGGGTGGATTCCCGAGTGGCAAGCCTCACGAACGACTCCTGCGTAAGCTCGGGCTGAAGGGGGATTTGTACACTACCGGTTCGGTTGGAATTTTCCGTAAGGATGGAGTCAAGTATCACGATCCGGCTGTTCCCCTCCGATTCCTGTATGTGGGGCGTCTGACTGGGGTGAAAAATCTTGAAGTGCTTGTTGAATGTTTTCGTGGAAATGGCTTGTCACTCACCATTGTGGGTGGCGGGGAGCTGGATGAGCGGCTTAAGGCTGTTGCCACCGATAATATTAGGTTCACTGGTTTTATCGACAACGATAAACTATCTGAAATATATGAAAACCACGATGTGTTTATCCTGCCATCCCTTTCCGAACCATGGGGGTTGGTTGTTGAGGAAGCGCTTTATCGTGGGCTGCCATGTATTGTGAGCGATATGGTTGGCGCCGGACCCGACATGGTGCTTGCGACCGGTGCCGGTCTGGCATTTAAGCATGATTCTCCCGTCGACCTCCAGCGTGCCATCGATGATATAAGCCGCGATTACGACAAATTCGCCAAAGCGGCGAGAAGCATTGATTTTGATGCACGCGACAAGGAGCAAGTCAATGCCTACATTAAAGCTGTTGATGAATGACGTACTCAACGCCAGATATCGTTGTTAAATCAGCCGGTGTTATCCTGGGCGCATTGCTGATAGTCAGGCAATGTGTCACAGGAGCGATTGGCTCAGTCCTGACCGCCTTCTTGTTGCTATGCGCTTTTTTCAGTGTGTGGTGGATTAGCCGCTCTAAGCAAGAATCGTTCATATGCGATTGGGCATTGGTGGCATTTATAGCATCGTGTGCGTTGTCTTTGTTTATTGGAAGCCCTGAGCCTTTGAAAAGTTGCTGGCTCCGTTTAGCGGCTTTTGTTGCCGCGTTGTTAGCTTTGTCACCTCTCGTTGTTTCACCTTCTTTGGCTTTCTTCCGAAGGTATGTGCTTCGCGGGTGGCTGTTTGGAGCTTTGTGCCTGGCAATCTTATCCTTCGCCACATTCGTTTTTGCGATTTCCACTTCATCTTTGCAGAAGTTCCAAGATTTTGGTTTCCGAGGTGTTTTTCCTATCGGCATGATGCTCTCGCCAGTGTCTGCCATAGTTTCCGTGACGGCCATATATAAGATGATTGTCGCAGC
>CAYTBH010000147.1:0-3881 GCA_964435935.1 uncultured Alistipes sp. | reverse complement strand
CCGTTGAAGAAGAAGGTGACGTGGGCATACTTCTCGGTCTCGGCGATGTGGAGCTGCTTGAGCCCTTTCGACGAGATGTATTCGCCAAGGGTGTTGTCGACATTCTCTTTGGGGAAGAGGATGTGGAGCCCGGTGAACGACGCGTCGTAGGGGGTCATGCAGTAGTACTGGAGGTCGGGGATGGTCTTCATTCCCTCCTCGGGCATGTCGTGCTGGGTGAGCACGATCGTGAGCTCTTTGGCGCGGTCGTTGCGGTAGTTGAAGAAAATCACGCAGTCGCCCGGCTTGATGGTGCCGTCGACGGTGGCGTTGTTGATGGGCTTGATGAATTCGTCGGTAACGTCTTCGTCATAGCTCTCCTGCATGGCTTTCACCATGTCGGTGGCCTGCTTACCTTCGCCTTTCACGAGGAGGTCGTAGGCAACCTTTACGCGGTCCCAGCGCTTATCGCGGTCCATGGCATAGTAGCGGCCTATGATTGAGGCGACTGTGCCAGTCGACTTCTCGCAGTGGGCTGTCAGTTCCTCGATGAAGCCTTTGCCCGAGCGGGGGTCGGTGTCGCGGCCGTCCATGAAGCAGTGGATGAAGGTTTTATCGAGTCCGTACTTCTTGGCGATGTCGCAGAGGGCGAAAAGGTGGTCGAGCGACGAGTGCACGCCGCCGTTGGAGGTGAGGCCCATGAAGTGGATTGCCTTGTTGTTGTCCTTGGCGTAGCTGAAGGCGCTCTTGATCTCGGGATTGTCGAGGATTGTGCCGTTGGCGATGGCCTTGTTGATTTTCACGAGGTCCTGGTAGAGCACGCGGCCGGCACCGATGTTGAGGTGGCCTACCTCTGAGTTGCCCATCTGCCCGTCGGGCAGGCCGACGTTTTCGCCCGATGCCTGAAGCTCCGAGTGGGGATACTTTGCCAGGAGGCTGTCCCAATAGGGGGTGGGGGTGGAGTATATCGCGTCGCTCTTGGTGTGGTTGCCGATGCCCCAACCGTCGAGAATCATCAGTAATGCTTTCATATTGTGCTGTTTTTTGTCGTTCGGGATTATTTGTTAGCGGCCTTACTTCGCTACGGGGCATCCGGCGCAGCGAGCCTGGATTTCCTTGAAGAAGTCGTTGCCTTTGTTATCAACAAGAATGAAGGCGGGGAAGTTTTCAACCTCGATTTTCCAGATTGCCTCCATGCCGAGTTCGGGGTATTCGAGCAGCTCGACTTTCTTGATGGAGTTGCTTGCGAGCACCGCGGCGGGACCGCCGATCGAGCCGAGGTAGAAGCCGCCGTTGTTCTTGCAGGCGTCGGTCACCTGCTGCGAGCGGTTGCCCTTGGCAATCATGATCATGGAGCCGCCGGCTTTCTGGAACTGGTCGACGTAGGGGTCCATGCGCCCGGCGGTTGTCGGGCCAAAGGAGCCTGAGGGCATCCCTGCGGGGGTCTTCGCAGGACCGGCGTAGTAGATGGGGTGGTCTTTGAGATATTGCGGCATGGGCTCGCCTGCGTCGAGGCGCTCTTTGATTTTGGCGTGTGCGATGTCGCGGCCTACGATGATGGTGCCCTTGAGGTTCAGGCGGGTAGCCACGGGGTATTTGTCGAGCTCGGCGAGCACCTCGGCCATCGGACGGTTGAGGTCGATTTCAACGGCGTTCGATTCGCCGGCCTGGCGCAGTTCTTCGGGAATCAGTTCGCCGGGGTTGGTGTCGAGCTTTTCGATCCAGAGGCCCTCGCGGTTGATTTTTGCCTTTACATTACGGTCGGCCGAGCAGCTGACACCCATGCCGATGGGGCAGGAGGCGCCATGGCGCGGCAGGCGGATCACGCGGATGTCGTGGGCGAAATATTTGCCGCCGAACTGGGCCCCGAGGCCAATCTGCTCCGATGCCTTTTTGAGCTCTTTCTCAAGCTCCACGTCGCGGAATGCGCGGCCATACTCGTTGCCGGTGGTGGGGAGGTTGTCGTAGTATTTGATTGATGCCTTTTTCACCGTCTCGAGGTTCTTTTCGGCTGAGGTGCCGCCGATTACGAACGCGATGTGGTAGGGAGGGCAGGCAGCGGTGCCCAGGGTCTTCATCTTCTCAACCAGGAAGGGCACGAGGGTTTTGGGGTTGATGATGGCTTTGGTTTCCTGATAGAGGTAGGTCTTGTTGGCCGAGCCGCCCCCTTTGGCTACGAAAACGAAGTGGTATTCGTCGCCCTCAGAAGCGTGGATGTCGATTTGGGCCGGGAGGTTGCAGCCGGTGTTCACCTCGTCATACATTGTCAGCGGGGCGTTCTGCGAGTAGCGCAGGTTGTCGGTCGTGTATGTGTCGTAAACGCCGTGCGACAGCATCTCCTCGTCGTCGCAGCCGGTGTAGACGAGCTGCCCCTTTTCTCCGTGCACGATGGCGGTGCCGGTGTCCTGGCAGAAGGGGAGCTGCCCCTTTGCGGCGATTTCGGCGTTGCGCAGCATGGTGAGCGCTACGAATTTGTCGTTGTCCGATGCCTCGGGGTCGTTCAGAATCTTGGCCACCATGAGGTTGTGCTCGCGGCGCAGCATGAAGGAGTTGTCGTGGGTGGCCTGTCGCGCCAGCACGCGCAGCGCTTCGGGGTCAACGACCAGGAATTCGTGGCCTCCCCAGTTCTCTACTTTGACGTAGTCCGAGGTAAGGTGGTAATACTCAGTGGTGTCAGGTCCCAGAGGGAACATCTTCTGGTAGTGGAAAGGTTTGGTAGCCATAGCTTTCTGTGTAATTTGATATATCTAACCGCGAATGTACGAAAAAAATTGTAACTTTGCGACAACCAATACCCCTTACGTTATGCGCAAACCCCGATTCCCGTTTCTCGATCTGGCCGATGCCAATGCTCCTTATCTTGATGAACTTCAGGCGGCGGCGGCTCGGGTGGTCGCTTCGGGGCGCTATGTGGGCGGCGCAGAGTGCGAGGCCTTCGAAGCCGAGCTTGCCGAGATGACTCGCAGCGGCTATGCTATCGGGGTGAGCAACGGCCTCGATGCTTTGAGGCTGATTCTCAGAGCCTATATCGAGATGGGCGAAATGCGCCCAGGCGACGAGGTGCTCGTTCCGGCCAACACCTATGTCGCGTCTGTGCTGGCCATCTCCGATGCTGGGCTGCGTCCGGTGCTTGTCGATGCCGACATCGCGACGCTCAACATCGACCCAGAATTGCTTCGCGCGGCGGTCACCCAGCGCACACGGGCCATTATGACGGTCCATCTCTATGGGCGTGTGGCCTGGAGCGACACGCTCGAAGAGGTTGCCCGCGAGTTCGGGCTTAAAGTAATCGAGGATAATGCCCAGGCGATTGGGGCGATGTGGCGCGGCCGGCCAACTGGTTCGCTTGGCGATGCTGCGGCTTTCAGTTTTTATCCTACGAAAAACGTCGGGGCGCTCGGCGATGCCGGGGCGGTGACCACCTCCGACCAGCGCCTCGCGGCCACTGTCCGAGCTCTCGCGAACTATGGTTCCGACCGCCGATACCATAATATATATAAGGGGGCTAATTGTCGGCTCGATCCATTGCAGGCCGCGTTCCTCCGAGTAAAGCTGCCGCACACTGCCGCCGAGAACCAGCGTCGGCGCGAGCTCGCCCGGATCTACCTTGATAATATCGAAGCATCCGATGCCCTTGTTCTGCCAGCGATGCCAGCTGATGAGGCCGAACACGTCTTCCATCAGTTTGTCGTTTTGGCAGCCGACCGTCCGGCGCTCGAGTCGTATTTGCAAGCCAACGGGGTGGGCTACGATATTCACTATGCCACTCCACCCCACATGCAGCCCTGCTATTCAGGGGCATTCCCTGGGGCAAGCCTCCCCGTCACCGAACGAATCGCCGCCAGCTGCCTCTCGCTCCCCATCACCCGCACAACCACCCCCGAGGATGCCCGTGCCATTGC
>CAYTBH010000146.1:0-3980 GCA_964435935.1 uncultured Alistipes sp. | reverse complement strand
ACGACACAGCCCAGGCCGTGAAGCAGCTGCTGCAGAAATACAACGAGCTTCAGGACATCATCGCCATCCTCGGCGTCGACGAACTCTCCGACGAGGACAAGCTTGTCGTAAGCCGCGCGCGCCGCGCCCAGCGCTTCCTCTCGCAGCCGTTCCATGTCGCAGAGCAGTTCACCGGCCTCCCCGGCGTGATGGTGCCCCTGAGCGAGACAATCCGCGGCTTCAAGATGATTCTTTCCGGCGAGATGGACGAGTATCCCGAACAGGCCTTCCTCAACGTCGGCACCATCGACGAGGCTATCGAGAAGGGCAAGAAGATGCTCGCCGAAGTCAAATAAAAGAATTGACAGTCGCGCTATTTCACACGAAAACCAACCGAGCGTAAAGAGAAATGACACTGAAAATCATATCCGCCGAGAAAATCCTCTTCCAAGGAGAAGTGCGCTCGGTCACCCTCCCCGGAGAAATGGGGCAGTTCACCGTTCTCCCCCGCCACGCTTCCCTCGTATCGACCCTCGTGAAAGGAACCGTGAGCTACACTCCCGACGGCGACGCAGGCCGCCAGTCGGTCGAGGTTGACGGAGGCATTGCCGACGTCGACAACGACATAGTTTCCGTGTGCATTTATTGACACCCGACTTCCATCAACCGCCAACTTCACAAATAAGCGATTAAGGTTCAACAAAAAAGCGCCTGAGAATGAAGAAATTCCTTATCATATTCGCCCTGCTTGCCGCGTGGCTGCCGATGGTGGCCGAGCCGGTTGGACAGACCGTCGAACAGGCTCTCGACAATACCCGCGAGGAGGCTTCCGAAGAGAAGCTCGACCTCAAAGAAATTATTTTCGATCACCTCGGCGACGGCTACGGTTGGGAAGTGCCCTTCAACCATCACAAGCGCATCCCTCTCCCCGTTATCGTGTGGGGGACTGACGGACTCCACGTCTTCTCCTCAACCCGCCTCGAACACGGAGCTGTCTACACCGACGGCAACGCCACTTTCAAACTGGCCACCGAAGGCGACTACAAGGGGAAAGTTGTTGAAATAGTCAACGGTCAGGAAATCAAACCTTGGGACATTTCGATAACGAAAAACGTATGCGCCATAATGATTGCCTGCCTCATTGTGTTAATCCTGCTTTTCCGTCTCGCGAGCTGGAACAAGCACAACCCATTCAAGGCTCCACGCAAGCTCACTGGCGCCATCGAAGCCCTCGTTGAGTTTATCTACAACGGCGTCATAAAGTCGACACTCAAAGCCAAGGCGCCCAAGTTCGCCCCCTACCTGCTGACAGTGTTCTTCTTCATCTTCTTCATGAACCTGTTGGGACTCATCGTGGTGTTCCCCGGCGGCGCCAACGTCACAGGCAACATCGCCGTGACTCTCGTGCTCGCCCTCATCACGTTCTTCATCACCAACGTGTTTGCCACAAAGCACTATTGGAAAGAAATCTTCTGGCCCGACGTGCCCCTGCTGCTGAAATTCCCCATACCAATCATGCAGGTAATCGAGGTTTTCGGCATCTTCACCAAACCCGCCGCGCTCAC
The DNA here is from genome assembly GCA_964435935.1 of uncultured Alistipes sp. Lineage (GTDB taxonomy): Bacteria > Bacteroidota > Bacteroidia > Bacteroidales > Muribaculaceae > UBA7173. The sequence goes on along the minus strand of CAYTBH010000146.1, from coordinate 2,436 downwards.
CGTCCGCCTCTTCGCCAACATGATGGGAGGCCACATGATAGTCCTCATCCTGACGATGCTCATTTTCATCTTCGCCGCGATGGGAGTGGCCGTTGCCTCCGGCACAGCGGTTGTCTCGGTCCTCTTCTCCGTGTTCATGTTGCTGATCGATGTGCTTGTGAGCTTCATCCAGGCCTACGTTTTCACGATGCTCTCAACGATCTTCATCGCCCTGGCCCAGGAAGACGGCCACGGGGAGAAAGGCGCTGAGCACCACCACGCCGGCCACGCCACTGAAAACGCGACGTCAGCAGCCTGATTTTACAGACAATCCAAATAAAGAAATACAATAAAATAAAGAAATACAATAAAAGTTCAACCTCATAAAAAACCAATCTTATGTTAGCAATGATTTTAGCAGCAGTTGAAGCCCTCTTAGGTCTTGGTGCCTCCATCGGCGCTAGTATCGCAGCCATCGGTGCCGGCATCGGCATCGGCAAAATCGGCGCATCGGCCATGGAAGCCATCGCCCGCCAGCCCGAGGCTGCCGGCGACATCCGCTCGAACATGATTGTGATCGCCGCCCTCATCGAAGGTGTTGCCCTCTTCGCAGTCATCGTCTGCATCCTGGCCCTCTTCGTATAATTCCGCATTGAGCGGTGCCGCGGCGTTTGCTGACGCGCTCGCTAAAGCGAGGCGCCCCCAAGCTCCGCGACACCGCCCCAACTACGGAAAGGCACGCCGGGCAGCAACCCAAACAACGCCAACAACTCTCTATTATCACCCTTCGGCCGCGGACAAAACAACAAACTGAGCGGCACACAAAAGCAGAGATTCTATGGAACTTTTCAAAGTTGACTTCGGACTGACGGTATGGATGTTCATATCGTTCCTCATACTTCTGTTCATTCTGTGGAAGTTCGCATGGCCCGCAATCCTCAAAGGAATCGATGGCCGCGCCGAACTCATCGACAAAGGCGTGGAGTATGCCCAGAACGCCAAGGCACAGCTCGACAACGCGCAAGAGGAGGCCCGCCAGGAAATTGCCAAGGCGCGCCACCAGCAGGCCGACATCATCGCCGACGCCAACAAAATGAAGGCTCAGATTATCGAGCAGGCACGCGACGAAGCCAAAGTCGAGGCCCAGAAGGTGATCGACGCAGCCAAGGTATCCATCGAGCAAAGCCGCCGCGAAGCCGAAAAGAACCTCCGCGACCAGGTGAGCCAGGTGGCCCTCGACATTGCCAACCGCGTCACCCGCGACCAGATGAAGGACACCCAGGCCCAGAAGCGCCTCGTAAACTCCATTCTCGACGAAATCGAAACCACCAACTAATCCGCCGTTCTCAGCGACAAACAAGCATTCCAACAGATGAACGAAGGCCTCATTCCGAAACGCTACGCGAAAGCCCTCTTCGAGTTTGCCTCAGAGCGCGGCAAGGCTGACAGCCTCTACCGCCTCATGGGAACGCTCGAGAACAGCTTCCGCGAAAACCCCGAGCTGCAACACACGCTCGACAACCCCTTCATCGACGACTCGAAGAAGGAAAACCTGGTCGCCACGGCGGCAGGCGCGGGGAAGGACGACCAAATATTTGCCGACTTTCTCAAACTGCTTGCCCAGAACAAGCGCATGAACATGGCCCGCAGAGCCGCCGTCGCCTACTGCGACATCTACCGGAAAGCCAACAACATCTCACTCGTGACGGTGAGCGCCGCTGCTCCCCTCGACCCAGAGGAGGAAAAAAGGCTCAAGAGCCTCATCGAGAAGCACCTCGACGGCGGCACGATGGAATACTCCTTCAACGTTGACCCCTCGCTCATCGGCGGCTTCACCATCGCCATCAACTCCGAGCGGCTTGACGCTTCTATCAAAAACGAACTCAAACAACTACGGCTTAAACTCCTAAGCAAGTAACACCATGAACAATCCCAGCGAGATTTCCCAGATATTAAAACAACAGCTCGAGACTGTTAACAAATCCGTGTCGTTCGAGGAAGTCGGCACCGTGCTCGAAGTAGGCGATGGCGTTGCCCACGTCTACGGCCTCGACAACGTGTGTGCCAACGAGCTTGTGGAGTTTGAGAACGGCGTCAAGGGCGTGGCTCTCAACCTCGAGGAAAGCAACGTCGGCGTGATTCTCCTTAACGATGTCAACAAGGTGACCGAAAATATGTCGGTGCGCCGCACCGGCGAAATCGCCTCCATCCCCGTTGGCGACGGGCTCTTCGGCCGCGTAATCAACATCCTCGGCGAGCCCATCGACGGCCGCGGCCCCATTGAAGGCAAGCTCATCAACCTGCCCCTCGAGCGCAAGGCCCCCGGCGTTATCTACCGCCAGCCCGTGAAGCAGCCGCTTCAGACCGGCATCAAGGCTGTCGACTCGATGGTGCCCATCGGTCGCGGACAGCGCGAGCTCATCATCGGCGACCGCCAGATTGGCAAAACCGCCATCG
>CAYTBH010000145.1:0-4068 GCA_964435935.1 uncultured Alistipes sp. | reverse complement strand
TTGTCGAAATCGTAGCTGGCGGCATAAATGCTCACCATCCCGGCTATCACAAGGATGAAATAGATTGCCACCGTCAGCCAATCTATATGACGGAGGATCGACGCGTTGTTGCCGTTCGTGCGATTCGTAGTTCTCATAGCTCTCAGTGCTTTTTCACGCCGCTGTATAATATGGTGTTGGAGGAGAGCATTCTCTCTTCAATATATTTCCGCGAGGGATCGATTTTCCCTTTTAGATAGCGCTCGATAATCAGCGAGCCGATCGGCACTCCGAATGTAGCTCCGAACCCGGCATTCTCAACATAGACGCACACCGCGATTTTCGGGTCTTTGTATGGGGCGAACCCAATGAACGCCGAGTGGTCGCGCCCGTGGGGGTTCTGGGCCGTGCCGGTCTTGCCGCACACTTCGATGTCTGGCAGGTTGGCGAGGCGGCAAGTGCCCCCGGTGACGGCCATTCTCATTCCCTCGGCAATCTCGTCGAAATAATGCCGGTCGATTGTGGGGTAGCGGCGCTCGGTGTATTTCTGGTCGATAACCGTGTCCTTAATTTCCTTGACGGCGTGGGGCGTGATGAACCACCCGCGGTTGGCCACGGTGGCACAAAGATTCGCGATTTGCAGCGGGGTGGCGAGAATTTCGCCCTGGCCGATGGAAACGGATATGATTGTGTTCGCGCTCCAATGCCCTTGGCCATACTGCTTGTTGTAGGTCATCGAGTTGGGGATATAGCCGCGGCTCTCGCTTGGCAGGTCGACCCCGAGCTTGTAGCCATAACCGAGCGACACAAGGTGGTTCTTCCACACCTCGAAAGCATCAGCCGGAGTGCCGTATTTCGAGCGCTTGTCAATCATGGCCTTGAATCCCCAGCAGAAATACGCGTTGCACGACGTCTGCAAAGCGGGTTTCAGTGTGATAGGCGAGCCATGGGAGTGGCACCCCACGCGCAGCCCGCCGTTGATGTAGCCATGGTAGCAAGGGTAGGGGGTAGCAGTGTTGATTATCCCCTCCTGCAGGAATATCAGGCCCTGCGTGGGTTTGAAAGTGGAGCCTGGGGGATAGGCACCTTGCAACGCGCGGTCGTATAGTGGTTTGCGAAAGTCTTTGACCAGGGCGCCGTAGTTTTTTCCTCGCTGACGCCCGACGAGCATGTTGGGGTCGTAGGTCGGGCTCGATACGAGTGCGAGAATTTCGCCCGTTTCGGGCTCGATGGCGACCACGGCACCGATTTTGTTGACCATCAGGCTCTCGGCATACTGCTGCAGTTCAATGTCGAGGCTGAGGCGAAGGTCGCGCCCCGAAATCGGCGCTATGTCGTGGGCCCCGTCTTCATAGCGGCCGCGGATGCGCCCATTGACATCGCGAATGAGAATCTCTTTGCCCTTGATGCCGCGGAGAACCGTGTCGTAGCTCTTTTCAACACCGAGGTCGCCGCAATAGTCGCCCCGTTCGTAATAGGGGTCGCGTTCAATGTCGCTTTGCGACACTTCGCGTATGTTGCCCAGAACGTTGGCCGCCGCCGAGTAATTGTATTGGCGCAGAATGCGTTTCTGAATAAAGAATCCGGGATAGCGATAGAGCTTCTCCTGCAAGCGCCCATAGTCCTGGGCCGAAAGATGGCTGATGAGCGTCTGAGGGGTGTAGGCCGAGTAGTTTCGCGAACTTTTCATCTGTTTTACGCGTTCGCGGAACGTGTCAATAGAAATTTGCAGCGTGTTGCAGAAGTCGAGCGTGTCGAAGTCGCGTATGTCGCGCGGAATCATCATCACGTCGTAGGCCGGCTGGTTGAACACAACGAGCGAGTCGTTGCGGTCGTAAATCAGGCCGCGTGACGGGTAGACAGTCTTCTTAAGGAACGCGTTGGAGTCGGCGCGGTCCTTGTAGCGGTCGTCGGCAATCTGGAGTGTGAACAAGCGCAGAAGGTAGGCGCAGGCGACGACCAGGAGGAAGCCGCCGACAACGTATTTCCTTTTTTCTAATCTATAGTCCTTGCGCATTTATCTATGATCGGAGGGAGATTGAGTGTGTGAGGTTCGAACCTGACGCTTCGGCTTTATGTTGGCCGGGCGAGGCTTTTATCGCTTGGAGGCGGGGATGGAGTCAACTGCCAGGATGATGACGAATGTCAGTAGCGACGAGGCGACTATGCGCATCAGCATCAGCCCGAAGTTGAAGAACGTGAATGATTCGATGATGAAAAACAGCGTGCAATAGAGCACGACGCAGGTCGCAAGGTATTTCATGAACACCGCGGGGCCAAGGGTCCTTGTCGATGGCGAAGGGTTGGAAAGCTCGTCGTCGCGGGGGAAATAGATGTGGAGAATCGGCATGCGCATGGCGCCAAGAATGGTGCACGCCAGCGCGTTCATCCCTTGCGTGTTCGAAAAGATGTCGATGGTCAGGCCGAGCACGAACGACAGTGTTAGAACCCAGTTGACGCTCATTGTCACCGGCAGTTTGATGATGAAATAGATGAACACCAGCGGAATTGCCACATTGAACAGACACAAGTTGTTGAACACGATAACTTGCGCCGCCACCAGGGCAACGAACCAAAGCAAATATTTCAAAATCTCCTTTGCCATCGCGTTGTGTTCTCGGTTAGAATCCGCTTGTAGAGCGTTGCTCGGGAGCCTCCTCGCCTTCGACCTGCTTGATTTCGGTGATGTCGCGGTTTGAAATCACTTTCACGGTCGACAGAGCGTTGAAGTCGGTGAGCAGTTTTATGCGCAGTGTGAAGAAGTTGTCGTCCTCGCCGCGGGTCGATTCGATGACCGTCCCGACGGGAATCCCCGGAGGGAACATCGCCGAATATCCCGAGGTTATTATGGTGTCGCCCTTGTGGAAGCGGGTTTGCTTGGGCAACTCCTCGAGAATGGCCTCCTGGGGCGACTTTCCGTCCCAGACGAGCGAGCCGAAAGCATCCATGCCGCGAAGCTTGCACGACAGGCGGAAGTTGGGGTTGAGCAGCGACAACACCCTCGCGTGGTGCTTTCCGGCCACGTCGACCACGCCAACAATGCCGTTTTGGTCCATCACTCCCATTTCCGGCTTGATGCCGTCGGCCTCGCCTTTGTTGATGGTGATGTAATTGTAGGGCCTGGCTACAGAGTTGCTTATGGCGGTAGCTACGATGAACCGGAACTGGCCCAGCGAGTCGACCCTCGCCAGCGAGTCCTGCAACAGCGCTTCGTTTTCGCGTTGAATGATGGAACGCAGTTCGAGGACCTCCGCCTCCAATTCGGCTTGGCGGCGTTGAAGGTCCTCGTTGATGGAGCGTAGGTTGAAATAACCCGTGACGTTGTTCGACAGGTCGTACATCCAAGCCGAAACCGAGCCCGCCGACGTCAGCCAAACGTGATGCTGGTAGGGGTTGCGGTCAAACAGCAACACACAGCTCGCCACGACGTAGATGGCGAACACAAACCAGGAGCTGAACCTGACGATGAAGTCCAACAGATTTCTCACTCGGCTATGTCGGCTCTTTTGTTAGCGGATGAGGAACGAGAAGTTCTGGATGTTTTTAAGCGCGACGCCGGTGCCTTTGGCCACAGCCAGCAAGGGGTCTTCGGCCACATGGAAGGTGATGCCGATTTTGTTGGTGAGGCGCTTGTCGAGACCGCGGAGAAGCGCGCCGCCGCCGGCCAGCCAGATGCCGTTTTTAACAATATCGGCGTAGAGTTCGGGCGGTGTCTGCTCGAGAGCGCCCAGCACCGCGTTTTCAATCTTCGAGATTGATTTTTCAATGCAGTGGGAGATTTCCTGGTAAGACACAGGAATTTCGAGCGGAAGCGCCGTCATCATGTTCGGGCCGTGGACAACGAAGTCCTCCGGCGGGTTTTCGAGTTCGGTGAGGGCCGAGCCGACATGCTTTTTGATTTCCTCGGCGGTGCGCTCGCCAACCTTCACGTTGTGGGCTTTGCGCATGTGGTTCATGATATCCTCGGTGAGGTCGTCGCCCGCGATTTGAATGCTCTTGTTGCTGACGATGCCTCCCAGCGAAATCACGGCAATCTCAGTGGTGCCGCCGCCTATGTCGACAATCATGTTGCCCTCGGGGGCTACAACG
>CAYTBH010000144.1:2622-4074 GCA_964435935.1 uncultured Alistipes sp. | reverse complement strand
TTAGACATATATAATAAGTGACAAGGGGCTGCGCCAAAATTGGCACAGCCCCTGTTATTACTTAAAACACATTTTCTACAAATCACATAGCCGAGTCACGGGGATTGTTATCGAGTGTTTTTGTACGTTCCTTTACTTCTGCTTTCGTCACGTTCTCATCGTCGGCAACATCAATTGCCGCACCGGGAAAGCGGTCAACAGTTTCTGACTTTTTGCCGCAACGGCAGCCACATTTCTTTGTTTCTTTTGCTTCCATAGTCGTTTTTCTTTTAAGTTGTTTGAAAATAAAACGAATATGCCGTGACAAAAGTTCACTCGAACGAGGCTTTCACAGCGGTTCAGGCCTCAGTCTCCTCATCGACTTCGAGCGGCAACTTCGTTAGTTGCTCGATGTAATCGAGAATTTCGCTTCGCCCTCGCTTATCGACAGCGGAGCTTTTGAAAATAGGGGGCAACTCTTCCCACCGCTCGAGGAGCTCGGCGCAATAGAGCGAGGTTACCGTTTTAGCCGCATTAGAGCTCAATTTGTCGAGTTTGGTGAACACTATGCAGAATGGCACCTCATTTTCGCCAAGCCAATCCATAAATTCAAGGTCGTTCTTTTGAGGCTTATGTCGCCCGTCGATAAGCAGAAAAAGGCAGGTCATCTGTGGGCGACGAAGAATGTAGTCCTTGATAATTCGCGAAATCTCAGCACGGTCGTCGCGACTGCGTTGCGCGTAGCCGTAACCGGGGAGGTCGACCAGATACCACTCTTCGTTAATCAGGAAGTGGTTAATGAGCAATGTTTTACCCGGAGTCGAAGATGTCATGGCAAGCCCTTTCTTGCCAGTCAACATATTAATGAGCGATGATTTCCCTACGTTTGAACGGCCTATGAAGGCAAATTCATGGCGCTTCTCATTTGGGCAGGCCTCAACTTGGCTGTTGCTGATTACGAATCGTGCTTGATTTACTATCATGATGATGTTAATGTCTTGCGTAATTAATTTTCAAAATTATAAAAATTTTATTTGGAAAACAATTACAATGCCCCGCGAGTTTGCAGAAGGCATTATTATTGGGTAATTTTGCATCTAATTAATCCAAACCCCTCCAGCAACACCCCACCTGATGAGAAACCCTTCAAGAGAAACCACTTTCCACTTCAAGCGATTCTCTGTCGAGAATCGGCGGAGTGCCATGAAGGTAGGGACAGATGGCGTTTTGCTTGGGGCATGGGCCGAGATGCCGGCATTCCCATCCGACTTACGGCCAAGCATTCTTGATGTCGGCTCGGGAACCGGTTTGATTTCGTTAATGCTTGCCCAGCGCTATCAGCAAGCAGAAATCTCTGCCATCGAAATAGATCCGGACAGTGCGGCAGAATGCGAGGGCAATTTCTCAAACTCACCTTGGAGCGAGCGGCTCCACTTGGTGCGCGATGATTTTCGCACACATCAGTTTCAGCAG
>CAYTBH010000144.1:0-2522 GCA_964435935.1 uncultured Alistipes sp. | reverse complement strand
GATGCTCCAGTTATCTCAAACGAGTTTCTCACCTCAGCCGGCGGCAATAAATCGCCCTGGCACCTGTCGCTTGTGAAAGACTTCTATTTAAATCCATAATAATATGGCTTCTTACAAAGAAATCACCGAATATAGAATAATCAAACCGGGAATTGGTTTAGGGCTACTTCTGTGCCTCTTTTTATTCTGCCTGATTGTGGCATCGCTAATCATGGCTATGATACCGCGCATTATCGCGCGCCCGGAAGCCGCCGTCAGAATTTGCGCCATAGTTCAAGACTTTCTTGTGTTCATTATTCCGGCCATTGCAACCGCGATGGTGTCAAGCCGTCTGCCGGCCAGATTTTTAGCTGTCGACCATTGGGGTGGGGGAATCAACTTGATTCTCGCGTTGCTTGTGATGTGCGTTTCCATGCCGGCAATGAATATGCTCATCCAATGGAATCAAAACATCCATTTTCCAGCATCAATGGCTGGCATCGAAGCCCAGATGCGGGCAATGGAAGCTTCGGCTGAAGAAACTTTCAAACTCATGTCGGGAGGTGGCGGCATAGGGTCGCTGATCGTTTCCATCCTCATCATAGGCGTGTTAGCCGGGTTTAGCGAGGAGTTGTTTTTCCGCGGCGCTCTCCAACGTCTGCTCGGCATGACGAGGCTCAACAAGCACCTCGCAATCTGGCTCACGGCATTTGTGTTCAGCGCTATTCATTTTCAGTTCTTCGGATTCTTCCCCCGATTGCTGCTTGGCGCCTTTTTCGGCTATCTGCTTTGGTGGAGTGGCTCGTTGTGGCTCCCCGTTATAGCTCACATTTTCAACAACACGGTAGTGGTGCTTGCCGAATATGCCGAACAGAGCAAGGTGACAACCACCGATCTTGACTCGATTGGCGCAGACAATTTTGCTCTTGCCGCAGTGAGCGTGGTTTTTACTATCGCGGGCATTTGGTATCTCCGGCGGAATCTTTTCTTGCGACGATAAGAGCTTTCGAACCATCGGCCAGGGTGCAGCCTACAACGCGGAAATCGCCACCAGGCTTAACGCCCATGCGTTTTGCCAACAGTTCTGGCGTAAACTGCGGAAGATTTCTAATCGCGACATCGGCTTTGCCAAGCAGTTTGCCTATCGACTTCAATGTAGAGGATGCCAACGGGTAAACGGCCTCAATCAGTCGCGATTTGCCAGGGAACCCTTCCGGCTGCGTGCGCGCCACATACAAATGTGTGTTTTTGCTCAATGGAGCGAGTCCCAAGCGTTGGGCAAGAAGGTTGAACGCTCCCGACTTCATTGCGGCAGCCCCAGGCTCGCATAACCACATACCCGGTTCAGGTTGTGCTGTTGGTTGGGATGCATCCCTCTCCTCGGCCTGGGTAAACAGGAATTCGGCGCCCTCGGCATGAATCACAATCTTTGGCTCGGCGCTATTCTTTTCAAAATCAAGCACGGCAAGCAATTCGCGACATTCGCCACGCTCCTCCACAATATGCAATTCCGCCGCATCGGGCAAATCGCGCAGTGTTTGCGAAACATCGAGCATGGGAGAGAGTTTAACCATAACCCGCTTCGCCTTTTTGCGAAGTAATGGCATCAAGCCTAATACATCTGGAGCGCAGTCGGCAATATTGAAAAGGCGGGAATTACCCTCACCGCGCCGCGCCGGATCGATAAATATCATGTCGAACGGAGCGCCGGTATAGTTAGCCAGCCATTCTGTTGAGTCTGCGTTAACAACTTCAACATTACCAAATTCGGCGAAGTTATATCGCGCCGCTTCAGCCAATTCTTCGTTAAGCTCAATCGCAATCAATTCGCGTCCAGGCGACAAGAAACGGCTGTCAAGCCCAAGGCCGCAAGTCATGTCGAGCACTCGCCGCGCACTCCCCGCCAACTTATTATGAAGCGCTCCGATATATGCCGAAGTGGCCTGCTCGACAGATACAGGGCGAGCAATTACGCGGGGTGTATAATCGATGCCATCAGCGCCAATGAATTTGCGGCCACATTTATGCAGCCCCTCAATATGGTTTATGGCTATCGGAACCCAGGAGCGTGAATCGCCATGGAATTTTAGACGTAGGCTCGACGGATTCTCATTGCGAAAGTCGGCAACGAACTTGAAAAAGTCTGCGCTGAAGTCAAGCACGGAAATTTGCTTTAAAAAAGTAGGGAAAGGCGGCGCGCCGAAATCGACACGCCGCCTCTTATAAAATTAAATTAGGGTACGCTATTATTTGCGAACTGCGGCAATGCCGGGGAGCACCTTGCCTTCGATGGCTTCGAGGAGTGCGCCGCCACCGGTGGAAACATAGCTCACTTCATCGGCAAGACCGAACTTGTTGACGCAGGCAACAGAGTCGCCGCCACCAACGAGCGAGAAAGCGCCCTTTTTGGTTGCTTCAACGATGGCGTCGGCAATTGCGCGCGAACCGGCAGTGAAATTGTCGAATTCAAAAACACCGGCGGGACCGTTCCACAGAATGGTCTTAGCGTCCTTGATGACATTGGCAAACGCCTTGCGGGTTTC
>CAYTBH010000143.1:0-4098 GCA_964435935.1 uncultured Alistipes sp. | reverse complement strand
ACCTTGGCGGTGTGGGCGTAGGTGTCGCGGTCGTCGATCGAGAGCGCGTGGGGCGCGTCGGCGTGAACCACGTTGAGGGGCTCCGAGACATTCCCGTCGGCTGTCACCGCGCGCAGCTGGGTGTCGCGCTCGCCGTCGATGGTGAGCTCTACGAGGTATGTGTTGGCAGCGCGGCTCGCCAGGGTGTATTTGGCATCGACCTTGCTCCAGGTGCCGCGATCGTTCTTGTACTGAAGGGTGAGGTCGCGGGCCGGGTCGCCGCCGTTGTAGTCAAGCTGGCACGAGAACTCGGTCTGACCCTTGACAACCGGCGAGGGGTTGGAGAGCTCGAGGATGAGTTTCTCGATGTCGACGCTCAGTGTCAGCGGTTCCGACTCCTTGTTGTAGATGTCCTTTGCCACGAAGGTGAACTCGGTGGTGTTGTCGGCTCCCTCGACATACTTAATATGGTCGAGAACCGATGTGAGGGTGATCTGGGCGAATTTGTTCGACTTCGAGAGGCCGCGGGCCGAGAGTCCCAGCGCCGCGGTGGCGGCGTCGGCGGCAGTGTCGCCGGCCATGAGGTCGACTTCTGCGGGCCAGCCCTGGGCGATGAGCGATGCCGAGGTGGTTGTCATCACAATCGACGACAGGCCGCCGTGGGCAATCGCCGTCACGTTGCGGGTGCCTTCGGGTGCGTGCCCGGCGATGAAGCTCTCGATGGGGAACCCTTCAGAGGTGAGGGTGGGTTTGGGGGCGTTGAGAATGTCCTCCGAGAGGTCGATTTCCACAACCTCTTCGTCGAGGTCCTCGTCCCAGGTGATTTCGAGCATCGGCGAGCCCACGTTGCCGTTGTTGAGGTCGAATTGCACGAAATAGTGGTGGCGTGCCTGGGTGGTGACCGACCCGGGGGTCAGCGTCACCTTCGTCCCGGTGGGCTTCGTCACGTCGATGGTGAAGGATACTTCGCCCGCGGGGAGGTAGACGGGTGCGTCATTCTCGGGGTCGATGGCGAGGTTGCCAAGCGAGGTAGTCAGTGTTGTGGCGTAGCTTGTGAAATAGGATTTGAACGCCTCGGAGTAGCTGATGGTCAGCATCGAGTTGGCGAGCTGGGCCACCACCTGCACCTCGGCGGGGTGGTTCTCCTCCACTGTGAGCTGGGTTTCGCCATAGTAGTAGGGCTTGCCAACGCCCTGCTCCTCGGGGTCGCCGTAGAACGCGCTGAATGTGTAATCTCCAACAGCGAAGGTTTCTCCTACCGGGAAGTCGGCGAGCGACGCCCATGTTTTGTCATAGCCACCGGCGTTTCTCGTCAGCCGGATTTGCATTTGGTCGGCGGTGACAGCGTCGGCGGCTCTCGATGCGGGAGCTTTTGTGGCGCTCTTCGATGTAACCACGCTGTTGTCAAGCGTCACCGAAGGAAGGATGCGCCCTTTCTGGTCGCTGTTGCCACCCGGGTTGAAAGTGTCGGCACATGAAGTGAAAATCATCACTCCGGCGACGCTAATCATCCCGATTAGCACTTTTTTCATCATATTGAGGTTAAAGAAAAATTTGGGGCAAAAATACTAATAATCTCCCAAACAATCTTTAACTAAAGTGTTAAAAAAGTATACTAATTTCCGCAAGCCGTTCAAAATAAAAGCGCTATGCGGTACACCGCGAAGGCCAGCACCCATGCCACAGCCGTGTTGTAGACAACCGTGAAGAGCCCCAGCCGCCATGAGCGCGTTTCCTTGACGATGGCGATCACCGTGGCTATGCATGGGCAGTAGAGCAGGATGAACACCATGAAGCTCAGTGCCGACGCGGGGTCGAAATCGGGCTTATCCGCGCCCGGCATCACGGAGGTGAGGCGCGACGAGAGCGACTGCTCCGAAGCCTCCTCCGACCCTGTGTAGAGCACTCCCAGGGTCGACACCACGATTTCCTTTGCCGGAACCCCGGCGACGGCGGCCACGGTGGCCCGCCACGAGAACCCCAGCGGCTCGGTGACCGGGCTGACAGCCTTCCCTATCGTTTCGAGATACGAATCTTCAGCCTGCGACTCGTGCGACCGCAGCGGAAAATAGTCGAGCGCCCACACTATTATGGAGGCGAGCAGGATGATGCCCCCCATTTTTTTCAGGTATTCGCGCCCCTTCCACCACATGTGGCGCAGCGAGGTCTTCATTGCCGGGAGGCGGTAGGGGGGCAACTCCATCACAAAAGGCGTTTCGTCGGTCTTGTAGAAGAAGCGGCGCAGCATCTTGGCCGTCATCGCGGCCACAAACACCCCTAACAGGTACATCGCCAGGAACACTACCGCCGCGTGGGCGCTGAAAAACGTGCCCACGAGAAGCACATACACCGGCAACCGCGCCGAGCACGACATGAACGGCGTGATGAGCACCGTGATTGCCCGCGACGAGGTGCTCTCGATGGCCCTCGCGGCCATCACCGCCGGAACGTTGCAACCGAAGCCCATCGTCAGCGGGATGAACGACTTGCCGTGGAGCCCGATCTTGTGCATTATGCGGTCCATGATGAACGCCGACCGGGCCATATAGCCCGAGTCCTCCATGAAGGATATGAAGAAGAACAGAATCAGAATGTTGGGCAGGAACACAATCACGCCCCCAACGCCGCCGATCACTCCGTTGGCGAGCATGCTTTTCAGCGGGCCGTCGGGCATTTGGCTGTTCACCAGCGACGCCAGCGAGTCAACTCCGGCCTGGATCCAGTCGGCAGGGTATTGCCCCAGGTAGAACGTGGCCCAGAACATGAAGCACATCACCAGGATGAAGAGCGGGAAGCCCAGCAGCCGGTTGGTGACGAGCGAGTCGATGAGCCCCGTGACCGTTTCGCGGGGCTTGTCGGCCAAAACGCGGGTTTCTGCGAGCGCCCCGGCTATGAAGCCGTATTTCTCCCCGGCGATGAGCGAGCTCACATCCTCGTCGGGCAGCTGGCGGGCAAGCACCGCGCTCGCGTTGTCGCGGGCTGCGATAATGGCCTCGGCGTTGGCGCTTTTGGCTATGATTTCCTCGGCCTCGGGGTCGTTCTCCAGCAGGCGTATCGCCAGATAGCGGGCCGAGAAGTGCTGGTCGACGCTCTTGTCGGCCTTAATCGCGTCCTTTATAGAGGTGAGGGCAGCTTCGAGGTCAGGACCCAGGTGCACATGCACATGCTTCACTCGCCGGTCGCGCCGCTCGTAAACGTCGATTATCGTGTCAAACAGGCGGTCGATTCCCTCGCCCGTGCGGCTCACGGTCGGCACCACCGGCACCCCGAGCAGGTTGCCGAACGCCTCGTAGTCGAAAATCGTGCCCGACTGCCGCAGCTCGTCGTACATGTTCAGGTCGATCACCATCGAGTGGTCCATGTCGATGAGCTCGGTCGTGAGGTAGAGGTTGCGCTCAAGGTTCGAGCCGTCGACCACGTTGACGATCACGTCGGGGTTGTTGTCGCGCAGGTAGCGGCGCACGAAACGCTCCTCGGGCGAGTAGGCCGAAAGCGAGTAGGTGCCCGGAAGGTCGACGATGTTGAACGTGTACCCCCCGTGGGCGAAAGTGCCGCTTTTCGAGCCCACGGTCACCCCGCTGTAGTTGCCGACATGCTCCTGTGCCCCCGACGCTATGTTGAACAGCGATGTCTTTCCGCAATTGGGGTTGCCGATGAGCACTATATTGATTGTGTGGCTCTTCCCCTCGAAGCGTTCGCGGCTCCGCTTGTCGGCGTCGTCGATAACCCGCAGGTCGCGAGCGGCGGGGCTGCCACCCGCGCCCGGAGCGTCGTCGAGAGGCATCACCTCGATCATCGAGGCTTCGGAGCGGCGGAGGCTCACCTCGTAGCCCATTATGCTGTATTTCACCGGGTCGCGCAGCGGGGCGGCGAGCACGGCTGTGATGGTGTGCCCCTTCACGAAGCCCATCTCCATGACGCGTTTGCGAAACGCCCCATGCCCGAGTATCTTCACAATCACCGCCGACTGGCCGGTTGTTATGTCGGAAAGTCTCATTTTCTGTCCTCAAGCCTTTCATCGGGCGCGGCCTCAGGCCCCCCCCGCGGGCTTTCTCTGCGCGAATGTCGCAAAAAATACCGAATCGCGCAAGCTAATCCGTACTCATTCCGCATAGCCGC
>CAYTBH010000142.1:0-4107 GCA_964435935.1 uncultured Alistipes sp. | reverse complement strand
GCCGTTCGGGAAGCCGAATTCCGCCACGAAGCGGTTGCCCTCGACATTAAAGCGATTCATTTCGCGGCCATTGAGGTCGTAAATCGCGAACGCCACGTTGTCGAGACCGCGGAATTCAACCCGGCGGCCATCGCAGGTGATGCAGCCCATATCGGTTGAGGCGCTTTCGATGCCGGTAGCCTGGTCGGTAATGGTCAGTGTGACGGTTTTGGTCGCAATGCGTCCGTTCGACTCAGCAGCGATGGTCAGTTGGCTCACACCTTTGTTGAGCGGAACGATTGTGAGTTTCCGGCCTTCGAGAGCAGTTTCGGCGTAAACGGGTTGCTGGCTGTCTGCGAGAACGGCGGGCGCGTCGATGAGCGAAAGGCGTATGTTGGCATCAATGTTGTCGCGGTCGGTGACCATGTCGGTAAGGTCGATTTCCGTTTCGCCATCGGCCACGTCGAACATGATGTCGGCAATGTTTATGTCGGCGGTATATTTGTCGGGGAAAATTGGAAGTGCCTGGAACCAGTAGTAAGGGCGTAGGGTGATTGACTTCTTAATCTCGGCAGTGGTGCCATCGACAAGGTGAATCCAGTGGTCGCGATATTGGCCGCTGGCAGCTCCCTTGTAGGTTGTGGTGACGATGAGCTGGTTGTTGCGCGAGTCAAACATCGGGGTGCCGTAGTTCATCTGCGCCACCTCTTCGCCAAACGCGGTTATGCCCTTGACATCGTTGAGCTGGAAGAAGGGCTCGATGTTTGCGGCATCGTCGCCTATATGATAGCGGAAGTATGTGGTTCCGCCGCCTGCGATGCTTCCGCCGCCAGTCATGAACCAGAGGTCGTTGCTTTTAGCCGAGCCTTTGAAGGCGGTTGAGCGCCACGCTCCCCAGCCGCAAGAAACGGTACCGATCGACGCGGGCATCTCCACGCGGTCAACCTCTTCGAGAGTGTCGGGGTCGAGGGCTACGAACACCGAGCAGCCTTTGGCGGAATCGATAGTCGCATACCACACATTGCCGTCGGCGCTCTGTGTGACACCCTGAATGTTGGTGTCATGTATCATTGTTGATTCGTCGGTGTTAACATCAATGATTATGAGGCCTTTTGCCTGCATCACGGCGAACGAGTGGTTTTTCGCGGTGATAATGTCGCCAATCTGGCTGTTGTAGAGGTCTCCGTTTGTGGCTCCGCCGATGCGTCCTGTGATTTCGGGGTTCGCTGGGTCGTGAACGTCAACAATGAAGATGCCGTTGTTGGTTGTCACATAGATTTTTCCGGGGATGGCTCCGGCAACGGCGCGGCCATCGCCGCTCGCGCCATCGTAGGAGAGAATGTCGAGCGAGCTGATGCGTTTTAGGGTAGTCGCGTCGGCAATCACGAGTCGGCCTCCGCCGGGGAGCGGGTCGCCTCCGTCGGCAGCCTGCTTGGATGGAACCAGGAGCAGTCCGCCCCATATCGTTCCGTATTGCGATGTGCAACCGAAGCTCATTCCCGGGTTCTCGCGCTCGTATGCCTGATAGATTATTTCGTTATCGGGGGTGAGGTAGTTCATGCCGCCGTTGGTGTGGCCAAACCACTCTTCGTTGAGGATTATTGTGCCGTCGACATAGCCGTTTTCGAGCGGAGTACGGTCGGGGTCGACAACGTTGATTGTGAACTCGGCGGTATAAGCCCCGTCAACTGATGTGACAGTGAGGGTGGCAGGGTTATCGCCGGTCAGGCGGTGGCCTGAAAGCTCGTAGAATTGGATGCGGTTGTTGTTGACATCCCAATAGTTAACCTTGTACATCGAGCATGTGTAGTCAGTTCTCGACGTTCCGTTGTTCGAGAGGGCGACGTTCACGTCGGCAATGTCTGCATCGGCGGGCTCAACGATCGCACGGAGGCCAATCATCTCTTTGGGCGTCAGGGTTATGACGCCGTTCTCTGTACCTGGGCCGAAGTTTACGGCTGTCACCGGTTTCATCAACTTCGATTCAAGCTCGCAGGTGGCCGAGACGGAGTTGTCGTAGGCGCTGTTGATTGTGATGGTCGAGTTTCCTCCGGTAGTTGTTGTTTTCAGGCCGGCCGAAGCGCTCCAGGTGGCTACCTTTGTGTTGCTCGAAGTGAGTGTGACGGCGGTGTAAGTCGCATCTTCAGGCTGGTAGCTGTAAGAGAAGTCGACAACCTTGTTAAGCCCGCTTTCGATTCTTTCCTGGTCGAAAGCTATCGAAGTCATAGGCACCTCGGGCGCTTCAATGGTGAGGGTCATGAAGTTTGACTCAACATAGCCGGTGCCGGTGAAGCTGGGACGGAACCGCACATAGGTAACCCCCGTAGCGCCCACAAACGTAGGGTTGACGTTGTATGAATTGTCGAGCTGCGTGTAAGGCGTGACGATTTTCGTGCGGTCGAGTGTATAGGATGTGTTCTTTGATGAAGCTTGCCAGTTGGTGACGCTGGTGATGGCTTTTCCCTGCGATTGCACAAGAGCGGGGAGCACACACCCTTCGTCGCTGAGTTTAACGGTCATCGCGTCGGGGAGCCACACCCCCTCTTCGTCGGGAGAAGGAAGATAGAAATAGTAGGGCGCATTCAGAATGTCGTTGCCGCGGGAAATGGCTACGACTTGTGTTTCGTTGTCGGAGGCGGTAAACGAGCTGTTTATGGCCCAATTCCCTTCAGAAATCGCGTCGCGAATATCGAATATGCCGTTGCCATCCTGGTCGAAAGCTATCTCGGTGATACAGCCTTCGGCATCTTTGACAATTCGCAGACGACGGTCGGAAGCCGCGATTTCTTCGAGAATTGAGGTGCCGTCGATGGTTTCGGCATCAGAGCGGTAGCCCCACACAAGATTGTCGAGGCGTTTGCTGTTGTCAAAACTGATGACAACAGCCGTCAGGTTGGTGCCATCTCCAACGCAATAGCGTATTTTCGAAGAGTCAATGGAGGTTTGAACCCCTTGCGAAGTGTCTGCGGCCGCGGCGTGGCCTAAGCTCAGGAGCGCTAAGCCGAGGGGCAAAGTTACTTTTTTCATCTGTGAGTGATTATTTGATTGTTACTTTCTGTGATTTCCCATTAAGGAGCTTGATGTAAATGCCTGGCATCAGCCGAGCTGCGCTTACTTTCTGACCCGAAAGATTATAATAATCAGCGGTTTGCCCATTGTCTGTTGACTCAGTCTCAACCAGCGAGCTTATGTCGTCATTTAATGTGCGGTAGCTATAGAGAGCGGGGTCGTCGGGCGGAGGAACCCCTTCGCCAATCCCTCCGACCTGCGGGCTGTCAAAGTGGGTGAATGACCATGCGTCGACGCATCCGTGGGAGAGCACGCGCCCGGTGAATCCTGTGCCGGAGTAAAGCCAGTCAGACGATTCGGATTGCGCCGTCCAGTAGCTCCAATAGCCTGAATACCATCCGGCTGTCCACCAACCATACTCGAGCCCGTCATCGCCGAGCATCCAATAATCGTAGTCGTAGGCCGGATAGCCGTATGCTGCGTAGTCGAGAGGGTGCTGTATGTAGTGGCGCCCCGAAAGCAGGGCTTCGTTTATGGCCTCGTCGCAAATCTCTGGAGTGCGGTCGCCCGGCGCTTCCTTCTGGCCGAAGAACGCCGAGGAGTTGTAGTAGTCGAAGTTGATGAACTGCGATGCCTTGGCTCCCTCGAAGTCAAAATAGATGTTTTCGAGTAGCTTCGCGGCGTTGCCGACTCCCGCGCCGCAAAGCGTAGCTCCAAATTGCCCGGTGTATTGGGTGAGCATCACAAGTTCGTCGGATGCCGCGCAAACGGCTTTCATCATATCCTCGCCGGTTGGCTGCTCGCCATCCTCCCAGCGAAAGCCCCATACATAAGGCGTTGGGTCAGAGGCTACGGCGTTGTCATACACTACCAGCGCGGCGCGGTTGGGGCCGCTCCCTGCCCAGTGGGTAATTTTGTCAAAATCGAGTGGAATAGAGTGTGCGGTCAGCGCCGCGGCCATTGATATGGCTGCGAAAAACAGGGATTTCATATTTTGTGGGGTTAGGTGTGTGCCGCTATAAGGGTCTTTGTGTTAGTGCTTTGCTTGTGCGTTTTGTGGTACTTCAGGCTCGGGAGGAGTGATTGAGCCGACTGCTATGTGGAGGTCTTGCGCCCGGC
>CAYTBH010000141.1:0-4218 GCA_964435935.1 uncultured Alistipes sp. | reverse complement strand
AGCGATGCGAGAGCATTGTTAACCCGGCAACCGTCCGAGGGTGTGAAAGTGACTCCGTCATTGGCCGTGGTGCTGAAATAGCCCAGATTTCCGAACGAGGCGCTCCCAACGAGCTTGATACCCTGCACCAGTTGGCTGACATCCTCCGCGACTCGTTCCCTGGCCTCATTTGCGGGGATTCCCATGGCGCGCGAATAAGATGTGGCCAACGCGCCGTCGTCAGCGATGATTGAACTGTTGAATGTCATCCTGCGGCGCGGGGGTAGCAGCAACGATGGGTTGCGGGAATCGAAATGAGCGACATCCGTCGCGCATATTAGCGCGCCAAATCCTGGAAGCACCACGCAGTTGCGGCGTTCGAGCAGATATTGGGTATGTCGGATGAGCGTTTTCACATTGCAAATTTAGCAAAAACGCAAGAATTGGCAAAATATTTCGCAATGCCGCATGGCCAAAAACAAACCGCGGCGACCCGTTAGTTGTTAATACAGTGTTAAGTCCTGATTAATACTTTGCTTAATTTTTCTACCCATTTCATCCACTTCAAAACTCCAGGCAATATGAACCGCACTCTATCTCTGGTAGCCGCAGCGCTCATTCCAGTCGCATTTGCCCACGCAGCCGAATTGACTCCCGAACAAGCTTTGGCCCGACTCAACAGGCAGTCTCCCAATTATAAGGCATGCGCGATTAATGTCGGCCACAAGCCCTATTCATTGCAGACAACCGTCGGCAACCTGTATGTTTTTTCTAATGGTGAGCGTTTTGTTGTTCTCCCCGACGACGATGCCGCGCCTGCGATGCTTGCTTATTCAGAGTCTGATAGTTTTGATGTTAAAGATAATCCCGGACTTGCGTATTGGCTCGAGTACTATAATAATGAACTCGATTATATCAAGAAAAGCGCTCGTGTCGCCTCCGACACCTCGGTTATGAAGCGCTCTGAGCGCCCTGAAATTAAACCGCTCATTCAGACGGAATGGAACCAGGAAGCGCCCTATAACGAACTGTGCCCGAAAGTCGATGGCCGCGAAACGGTGACAGGTTGTGTCGCAACCGCTATGGCCCAGGTGATGAAATATCATAATTATCCCGAACATGGAAAGGGAACTCACTCATATCTATGGCGACCCGGCGAGGAGGAGTTGTCGTTCAACTACGACAGCATTCCTTTCCAGTGGAATCTCATGACTGACCGTTACGACTCCAAAAGCACCGAGGAGGCGCGTCATGCTGTGGCCGAGCTGATGCTTGGTTGCGGCATTAGCGTCGACATGCACTACGAGCCGGGGGAAAGCGGTGCTGCAACCACTCTCATGGGCGAATCGCTGATCAACATTTTTGATTACTCGCCCTCGTTATGGATGCCTAACCGTGTTTTCTATGGCTATTATGAATGGGAGGATATGATTTACAGCGACCTCGCCGAAGGGCTTCCCGTGCTTTACAGTGGCGCGGGCACTGCGGGTGGCCATCAGTTTATCTGCGACGGTTACAGCAGCGACGGCTTTTTCCATTTCAACTGGGGGTGGGGTGGTCTCAGCAACGGCTATTTCCTTCTGACGGCCCTCAATCCCGATGACCTGGGTGTGGGAGGTGGTGCCGGCGGCTTTAATTCAAGCCAAATTGCCACTCTTGGTGTGCGCCCACCGAAAGAGGGCGATAAGCCGGTCTACATAATGTACAATACCGAAGCGTTCGATAGCGGCGTTAAATCTGTTAAAGCGGGGGATGATTTCACTGGGACTGGTCTCTACTTTAATTACAGTCTTTCTAATCTTCCAGCCGATTCTCGCTTGGGAATGAAATTTGAGTCGACCGACCACTCTGTCGTCAAGTTCGCCGATGGCCCGAGTGTGGCCGGCTTTCACCCCGACGATGGGCGACGCGATATTCAGGTGAAGTTTCCCGAGCTGCCTGACGGCACCTATCATATAACCCCTGTGCTTCATGTTGATGGTAAATGGTCCGTTGTGCGTATGCCGGTTGGTTACCCTGCGTTCATAACAGCTGTCGTTGCCGACAATGAGGCTACGATTACCGACCAGGATGCGGCTGAGATTGAAATTCAAGCAATTGAGCTGCCCGCCGTGGTTTATCGCGACCGCGATTTCCCCATGCCGTTTACTGCGGTCAACAAGAGCACGGAAGAGTTTTATGCGTCGGTCACTCCTGTTTTGTTAGACTCTGCCGGCACGGTTGTGGCGAAGTCTCAATTCCGTCCGCTCGACGTTGAGGGGGGAAAGAGCGAGCGAATTGCCGACTATATCGCGGACTTCACTGCTGAGAAAGACCAGTCCTTCCCCGCTGGCAACTATACCCTTGTGTTCCGCGACGCAGCCGGAAAGGATGTCAGCGCTCCCGTTGATGTGAAAGTCGAAGTGTTGACAGCTGAAACCAAAATCTCGGTCACCGACTTCCGCCTCGATGGTTCTGAACCGATCACCGCGCCGGAGGATGCTAAATTCGCTCTGACACTTCACTGCGACTCGGGTGTATTCTTTGGTTCTCTTCGGGTTTATATCTTCCCTGGCGATGGTGGGCGGGATATAGCGCACGGCGACTCAGAGCGTGTTTACCTCCAGGGCGATGAAGAAAAAGGGCTCGTTATTGCAACCGACCTTTCAAAACTAGAAGATGGTGAATATATCGCCGGGGTTTATGACGGCGGCGAGTCGCTGACAGGCAATTTGCGCGTTCGCATCGAGCGCTCAATAGCCTCGATTCAGACCATCGAAACCGAAAGCGGTGCTCCCGATGAGGTTTACGATCTCAGCGGCAATCGCCGTCAGGGAGAACTTTCTCCGGGCCTCTACATCGTGAGACATGGTGATTCGGTCAGGAAACTGTTTGTGCGCTAATGAACTCAAATGTGCGACAAATCCTTAAAGTAGCTTAATAGCCCAACCCGTTACTCGGGCCGAGCGTTATTAAGTCAAAGGCAATACACTAAATAACTGAAATACTATGACTACCATTGAAACCTATCAGGAACTGGTGAAATCCTCACCCTCCGTGTTGATTGAATTCTATGCCACTTGGTGCCCTCACTGCCAGAAGATGATGCCCATTGTCGAGCAGGTTAAAGAACTTTTGAGCGGAACTGCCGAGGTCTACCAGTTTGACATCGATAAAAATGTGAAGCTTGCTGCACAGGTCGAAGTACAGTCGATACCTACCTTCATCGTCTACCGCGATGGTCAGGAAGTATGGCGTCACACTGGCGAAGTAGACGGTGAGCTTCTCGTTTCGAAAGTCCAGTCAGCCCGATAACATCTCTCCTACATAAAAAAGCAAAGCTGCGCGCCACTCGGTGCCCAGCTTTGCTTTTTTATTTCTTTGTCCAATACACCTTATAAGAAAGAGTATTTGAGGGTGTTGAATTTGAAGAGTATGTTTCGGAATACTCACTTATCCGAGCCTGTTCAAGTTCGTAGGAATACTGTCGGGAGAAAATTAAATTGGAATTATAGTCAAATGTCGAAGCAGATTTAACTAAATTGACTGAATTAGCTCCAAACACCCCCTGCATGCAAAGTGGTATATGGTGGGCGAATTTTATCACCATGGGGATAACTACGGGGTATGAAACAGCTTCAACCGAATAATCGTATTTGGTAGTTTGGTAAAGAGTGGAATTGCCTTGATAATTTTGAAACTCTTTGAGGTTCCCGTTTTCCCAGATTAAATAATTCTCCCACGTCGAGGGCTTATCCCAAGCATTCTCTTTTATATCGTCACCGATACCAAACACCTCGAAATGTTCGACAGTGTTAAGGTGATTGGTCGGCAGATAGTTAAATGCGAGACGATAGGTCTTTTGCACTTCCTTAGACCAATCTTCCGTATGTATTGTAGTCATACAGGTTCCCTCCGAGTTTGATGCCCTGCCATTCTTCAGTTGAATGGATTCTTCATAAAATCGATGCTCAGTGGGCAAAATTTCTTCAGCCGTAACTTTTATCGTGTTTTTGTCAGGATATGAGTAATTTGCTGAATATGAAGTAGGGTCATTTGGGCTATTAGAAGTGCGGCTCCATGAAACAATTCTCCCGTAATCATCATACATAAAAGTTTGGTTATCAGCGTTTCCATCAGCAGATTGGATGGAGGATGGTTGCATGAAGACTGGATAATCAGGGTCTTCATTACTTGAGCATGCGGCAAGAGTTAGAAAGATTCCTATTGGAAAGAGAATGGATAACTGCTTCATAGTTA
>CAYTBH010000140.1:0-4295 GCA_964435935.1 uncultured Alistipes sp. | reverse complement strand
CTTTGTGGCCGAGGGTCACTTTCACGGCGTCGGCGAGAGCGTCGACACCCTTTTTAAGCTCTTCGCGAGCCTTTATGTCGAATTTTATTTCTTTAGCCATTTCTGTCTGTTTTTAGTCTGTTATTCTGTGTGGTTAAGAGTGGTGAGCGTGTCATTCAACGACGGCGAGGATGTCGCTCTGTCGCATGATGAGGTACTTTTCACCTTCGACCTCGATTTCGGTACCGGCATATTTGCCGTAGAGAACCTGGTCGCCCTCCTTAACCTGCATTTTTTCGTCTTTTGTGCCTTCGCCGGCAGCAAGCACGGTTCCGCGGAGGGGTTTCTCCTTTGCGGAATCGGGGATTATGATACCTGCGATTGTTGTTTCCTCGGCCGGGGTCGGCTGGATGAGCACCCGGTCGGCAAGGGGTTTGATTTTCATTGGTAGTATATTTTTAGTTCGTTTTTAGTTATTTTTCCGTGTTGAAGACACTGCATAAGTCGTGCCAAACTGGCAGGAGCGAGCGGCTGTCGCCCGGCAATGACCATCTGACACGCCAAACGTGACAAAGTGACACCCGGCGGCTCTGCCGTCTGCCTTTGTTGTCACTTTCTATAACGCCCGCGCTCCTTCCATTGTTCAGCCGCGCGCCCTCCGGCTCCACCCTGCCCCGCTCCGCCTCCTCAAAAAAAGAACGCCGCCCCCCTTGATACTCCCGGAGGGCGACGTTGAATCCAATCAATAATAATTATGGCAACCTCAATGCGAACGCCGTCAGAACTTCTCTACGCGGCTCGTGCCGCTGGCTTTAACGACATAGATGCCCGGGGTGAGCGCGTCGCGGGCCTCCCCTACCGAGCCGAAGCTGCCGCGGAAAATGCCGTCGAGGGTCCACACTTCGGCCCCCTCGGCGCTGTCAACCGCCACGTTGGCCAGCCCGGCCTCTCCGACGGGCGCTTTCGGCTCCCCTTCCTTTATGGTGAAGCGTTTCCAATCGCGGTGCGCGGCAAATTTTTCGCTGCTCCCTTCGGGAACCCACAGCGTAACATTCTTTCCGAGCTTATCCGCGGCCCATGCGAAGGGGCACAAATCAACCATAAGTACCGACTCATCCTCGCATACTATGTCGCGCAGTTTCATCGACCCGTCCAGCGTATTCCCGGTGCCAAAGCACCCTTTCGACAATATCACGCGTTCCAGATTGGGGTATGCGGGGAAGGCATCCTCGAGAAGTACTGACCCTTCTGAGAACCGCAGTTCCCGGATTGCGCCGGTTCCCATAAATATCGAACCGCTGAACATCGTTCCTACCTCCAGACGGCTTAGCGATTCGCAGCCCGACAATGACCAGCCAAAGCTGGTAACGCCTGAAGGAATGCGCAGCGACTCGATGCCACAACTCGTTATCGACATTGCTAACGACTCCAACCCTTCAGGCAGTGTCAGCTGCTTGAGGCTTGGTAGAGAAACAAAGTTGCCAAGGTTAAACTTGGTCAACCCCTCGGGGAGCACAACCGTCTCCAAGCGGGGGCACTGCACAAAATTAAATATCCCAATTCCGTCACCTTTAATGGTGTTGGGTAATGTCACTTTTATCAGGTCATTGTCTCCACCAAACACCCTGTCGGCCACAGAGGTTACTGTAAACGTTTCGTCGCCGTCGGTCACGGTGGCGGGGACATCCACCACCAGACCGTCACAATCTTCAATCTCGCTGTTGCCAATGTGGAGCCACTTTGTCACTTCCACCGTCTTTGCTTCGGCATCCGTAACCGTATACTCCAGCCCGTCGGCAACAAAATAGCGATAGCTCTCCTGCGCGAAGCTCCATTGAGCCAGTAACGCCGCCGCCATCAAAACAATTTTTCGCATAATGATATATGATTAGATTGTTGAAAACGTGAATTTCTGGCAAAAAAGTAAAGAAATTGAAATATTCCAAATATCAACACAAAAAAACACTTTTGCTTTAAAAATTAATTATTATACAAATATGCTTAAGATAAGAAATCACAATCGAGCTCCTCAGCGAATAAATGTATATTTATGCACCCACATCTTTCCTATTGTGCTTTGGAGGGCGCATGGGTCATTGGGAATGTATAAAAGCGCCCATAGTTACCTGCAAAAAAACGAGCACCACGCCTCGTTATTAACAAGGCGCGGTGCTCGATAGATATTTTCAGCTCTGCCGAGACTGGCAAGCGTGCGAAATGGAGAGGGAACTTGCTTTATCGCATACTGGAGCGGGGATGGGGAGCGTAACTTTGCGGCGTGATTGACGCAACGAGTCGCAGAAGCCGGCTTGACGCGGTCGCTTGGTTGACAACAGGGCAATGGGAGGCCCGGGAGGTGGTCAGCGGAAGCGGGCGGGGAGAGCGGAGGCGACGGCGGCGCGGGAGGCGTCGATGACGCGCTTACGGTCGGCTTCGTCGACGGGAGCGGAAATGGGCTTGTGGATTGTCAGGTGGATGTGGCCCCAGTGGGGGAACGCGTCACCGCGGCGGAGAATGTCGTAAGCGCCATCGATGCTCAGCGGAACAACCGGCAGGCCAAACTCCATCGAGAGCTGATAGGCTCCCTTGTGGAACGCGCCCATGTGGCCGGTAAGGGTTCTGGAACCCTCGGGGAACACGACAACCGACATTCCGCCCTGCAAAGTCTTCTCGGCAACAGCCATCGTGTGGCGTATGGCGGCCGGCGACGAATTGTCGACAAAAATATGGCCGGCAGCGGCGCAGGCACGCCCCACGAACGGGATTTTGCGCAACCCAATCTTCATCATCCATTTGAAATTATGGTTGAGGAAGCCGTAAATTGAAAAGATGTCGTAGGCACCCTGGTGGTTAGCCACGAAAACGTAGGATGTCTTGCTGTCTATGTTCTCGCGACCGCTGACAGTGACCCTCACAAGAGAGAGCCAGCAGAAGAGCATGGCCCAGATTTTGGCAGGCCAGTAGCTGAACACCTTCGACATGCCGAGGGCACAGCCGATGATGGTGATCACGGCGGCAAGAATCGTGAGCACGAGGAGTATCGGCAGCATTACCAACACCTGGTAGATCCGATAAAGAATCAGTTTCATATTTTCAATTAAGGGTTCGGGTTGAGTGTTTCGCGGACGGGGCAGGTATGCGTGCGGGACGCCGGAGGGCTTACCAGGCAAACATCGGGCGCTCGGCCATCATGGCGTTGACCTTGGAGCGCACGGCGGCGATTGTCTGCTCGCTTTCGGGAGCGGAGAGCACGGTGTCAATCATCTCGACAATCTCGCCCATCTCGTTCTCGCGGAGACCGCGGGTGGTAATCGCGGGGGTGCCGAGGCGGATGCCGGAAGTCTGGAAGGGAGAACGGGAGTCGAAGGGCACCATGTTCTTGTTGGCTGTGATGTCGGCCTCGACAAGGACGCGCTCGGCAACTTTGCCGGTGAGGTCGGGGAACTTGGTGCGGAGGTCGACGAGCATGCAATGGTTGTCGGTACCGCCGGAAATCACATGGTAGCCTTTGTCGATGAGCGCCTGGGCCATGGCGGCGGCGTTCTTCTTAACCTGGGTCTGGTATTCCTTGTACTCAGGCTGGAGAGCTTCGCCGAAAGCGACAGCCTTGGCAGCGATGACGTGCTCGAGGGGGCCGCCCTGCACGCCGGGGAACACAGCGGAGTCGATGAGCGACGACATTTTGCGGATTTCGCCCTTCTTGGTGGTTTTGCCGAAGGGGTTGTCGAAGTCCTTGCCAATCAGGATCACGCCGCCGCGGGGGCCGCGGAGGGTTTTGTGGGTGGTGGAGGTGACGATATGGGCGTGCTTCACGGGGTTTTCGAGCAGCCCGGCGGCGATGAGCCCGGCGGGGTGAGCCATGTCGACCATGAAGATGGCACCGATTTCGTCGGCCAGACGGCGCATGCGGGCATAGTCCCATTCGCGGGAGTAGGCGCTCGCGCCACCAATGATGAGGCGGGGACGCTTTTCGCGGGCAAGGGCTTCCATCTGGTCGTAGTCAACGCGGCCGGTGGCCTCGTCGACATTGTAGCCGATGGCGTTGAACATCAGGCCTGAGAAATTAACGGGGCTACCGTGCGAAAGGTGGCCGCCATGGTCGAGGTTCATACCCATGAAGGTGTCGCCGGCGTTGAGCACCGACATGAACACCGCCATGTTGGCCTGCGCGCCCGAGTGGGGCTGAACGTTGGCATATTCGGCGCCGAAGAGCTGCTTGAGGCGGTCGATGGCGAGGGTTTCGGCCTCGTCGACAACCTGGCAGCCGCCATAGTAGCGGTGACCGGGATAGCCCTCGGCATATTTGTTGGTGAGGC
>CAYTBH010000139.1:0-4407 GCA_964435935.1 uncultured Alistipes sp. | reverse complement strand
ATGCTCGACGCCACCGCCGACCTCGTGCCCAACTGGAAGATTGCCGTTCCCGACCCCATGGTCACCGTCGGCTATCGCTGCGAGGGCCTGAAACTCGAGATGATTATCCGCGGCTATCTCGCCGGCAGCGCATGGCGTGAGTACAAGGCAGGCATGCGCGAGCTCTGCGGCGTCAAGCTCCCCGAGGGCATGGTCGAGAACCAGCGTTTCCCCGAGCCCATCATCACCCCCACCACCAAGGCTGACGCCGGCCA
The DNA here is from genome assembly GCA_964435935.1 of uncultured Alistipes sp. GTDB lineage: Bacteria > Bacteroidota > Bacteroidia > Bacteroidales > Muribaculaceae > UBA7173. Next base: position 4,153 of record CAYTBH010000139.1, on the reverse strand, counting down.
CGACGAGAACATCTCGCGCGAGGAGGCTATCGCACAGGGCATCGTCACCGCCGAGCAGTTTGACACGATGGCCGCCTACACCCGCGCCCTCTTCAAGAAGGGCACCGAGATGGCAGCCGAGAAGGGTCTCATCCTCGTCGACACCAAATATGAGTTCGGTCTGCGCGATGGCAAGGTAATACTCATCGACGAAATCCACACCCCCGACTCGTCGCGCTACTTCTATGCCGACGGCTTCGAGGAGCGCTTTGCCAAAGGGGAGCCCCAGAAGCAGCTCAGCAAGGAATTCGTGCGCCAGTGGCTCATCGACCACGGCTTCATGGGCCGCGAAGGGCAGCAGGTGCCCCAGATGACCCCCGAGTTCTGCAACGAGGTGTCGCAGCGCTACATCGAGCTCTACGAGCACGTCACCGGCCGCAAGTTCGAGCCCGCCCCCGCTGCCAACCTCGAGGAGCGCATCGCCTCGAACGTGACCAACTGCCTCCAGGAACTCGCCAACTGAACGCCCTTCTGCAGCGTGGAAATCAAGGCAGAAAAAATAAAGCCCTACGACTCAACCGCCCCGAAAACGGGGCAGGTTGAGCGTATGTTCGACTCCATCGCCCCCGCCTACGACCTGATGAACCGCGCGATGACGCTCGGCATCGACCATCGCTGGCGCGCGAAGGCAGTGGCGATGGTGGCCGCGACCTCTCCCCGCGAGATTCTCGACGTGGCCACCGGCACGGGCGACATGGCCATACGCCTGGCCCGGGCGGCCAAAGACTGCCGCGTGCAGGGCATCGACCTCTCGGAACGCATGCTCGAGATTGGCCGCGAAAAGGTTGCCGCCGCCGGGCTCGCCGACCGGGTGAGGCTCGACAAAGCCGACTGCCTGGCGCTCCCGTTTGCCGACGGGTCGTTTGACGCTGTCACGGTGGCCTACGGAGTGCGCAACTTCGAGCACCTCGACCGCGGCTATGCCGAGATGGCCCGCGTGCTGCGCCCCGGAGGCACGCTTTGCGTGATCGAGCTGTCGACACCGACTGGGAAAGTGGTGCGCCCGCTCTACAACCTCTTCACCCGCCGGGTGATTCCCGCCGTGGGGCGCGCGGTTTCCTCTGACAAGCAGGCCTACACCTATCTGCCCGAGTCGATAGCCGCGATGCCGCAGGGCCGCGACATGCTCCGCCTCATGACAGAGGCCGGCCTCCGCGACCCAAAGCTGCGCCGCATGACATTCGGCGTGTGCACAATCTACACCGCCACCAAGGCGTGACGCCACCCCTTCACAAACGTTTCAACTTTAACCGATGGCAACAGCCCCCGCATCCAATCTTGAACGGCTCCGCGAGCTGTCGACAATGAGTGTCGGCAAACTGCTGTGGAAATACTCCCTCCCCGCGGTGGCGGGGATGGTCGTGATGCAGGCCTACAACGTTGTCGACCGCATATTCATCGGGCAGGTTGTGGGCAAGGAGGCCATAGCCGGGCTCGCCATCACCTTCCCGGTGATGAACATCGCCACGGCTCTGGGCACCCTCGTCGGCGCGGGCGCCGCGGCCCGCGTGAGCCTCTTCCTGGGAGCCAACGACCCCGACAAGGCCCGCAAGGTGCTGGGCAACGCCCTCACCCTCACCATCGTCATCGGCGTCATCTACATCTCGCTCTTCGCCTGGGGAATGGACACCGTGCTGCAATGGTTCGGAGCCAACGAGCAGACCCTCCCCTACGCCCGCGATTTCATGATGTACATTCTTCCGGGCCTGTTCCTCACCAACCTGACATTCTCCTTCAACAACATAATGCGCGCCTCGGGCTATCCGATTCGCGCCATGATCACAATGTTCATCGGGGCGGGGCTCAACATCCTGCTCGCCCCGCTGTTCATCTACTGCCTCAGGCTCGGCATCAAAGGCGCGGCCATCGCCACAGACATCGCCATGGCCGTCTCGATGCTGTTCGTGATGCGGCACTTCTTCCGCCAGGCCAACGGCCCGGTCACTTTCCGCCGCGGCATCTACCGGCTCGAAAGCGACATCGTGTGGGGCATGCTCGGCATCGGCGCCGCGCCATTCATCATCAACGTGGCGTCGTGCCTGATCAACATCCAGCTCAACCACGCCCTGCTGCGCTACGGCGGGGTCGACGCTATCGCCGCCTCGGGCATCTTCGTCACCTACACAGCCATGCTATGCTGCGTGGTGCTCGGCATCTGCCAGGGCATGCAGCCCATCGTGGGCTACAACTATGGGGCAGGGAACGCCGCCAGGGTGCGCCGCGCGTTCTGGCTGGCGGTGGCCGCCGGGTCGGTCATCACCTTCGGCGGCTGGGTCGGCGGCATGACCATTCCCGAGTACATAGCCCGCGCTTTCGTTGCCGACTGGGAGCTCGCGCGCTTCACCGGCAACGCCCTGCGCTCGGCGATGCTCTTTTTCTGGGTAGTGGGATTCCAGATCGTGTCCACCACCTATTTCCAGTCGACCGGCAAAATCGGCCTGTCGATTTTCCTCAGCCTCATTCGTCAAGTTATTTTCTTCATCCCGCTGCTGATATGGCTCCCGAGCCGCATGGGCATCGACGGGGTGTGGAGTGCGTTCTACATAAGCGATATTTTCTCAACGCTGGTGACCATAGCGCTCATCTGCTACGCGATGCGGCAGCTGCGCAAACTCACACCGGCCAATAATTGAAACACCAATATATAATATACCACTCAGGTGATGTCCGAAAAATTTGAAATGGTGGCCAAAACCTTCCAGGGTCTGGAGGATGTACTGGCCGAAGAGCTCCGCGACCTCGGAGCCGAAAACGTTGAACCGGGGCGCCGCATGGTTTCCTTCGAGGGCGACTTGGAGATGCTCTACAAAACCAACCTCTGCTGCCGCACCGCGCTGCGCATTCTGAAACCTATTTTCAAATTCACCGCCGCGAACACCGACGAGCTCTACGACCGCGTCAAGGAGTTCGACTGGGGCTCGCTGATGTCGGTGGGCTCGACCTTCTCAATCGACACCGTGGCCTACAGCGACGAGTTCACCCACTCGCGTTTCGTGACCTACCGCGTGAAGGACGCCATTGTCGACTGGTTCAAGGACCGCTATGGCGACGACAAGCGCCCCGGGATGCGCCTGCAGGATGCCGACGTGATGATCAACGTGCATATCTCGGGCGACCAGGTGACCCTCTCGCTCGACTCGTCGGGCGAGTCGCTCCATAAGCGCGGCTACCGCGTCGCGCAAACCGAGGCCCCGATCAACGAGGTGCTCGCCGCCGGAATCATCCTCAAAAGCGGCTGGCGTGGCGACTGCCCGCTGGTCGACCCCATGTGTGGTTCGGGAACATTCCTCATCGAGGCCGCGCTGATCGCCGCCAACATCAACCCGGGTGTCTACCGCCGCCACTTCACTTTCGAAAACTGGAAAGACTTCGACGCCGAGCTCTTCGACCGCCTCTACAACGATGACTCGGGCGAGCGCGAAGTGACCCACAAAATCATTGGCGCCGACATGTCGCCCCGCGCCATCGACATCGCGGCCGAAAACATCCGCAGCGCCGGCGTGGGCCGCATGGTCGAGCTCCACACACGTCCCCTGTCGGAATGGACCGAGGCCCCCGAAGGGGGCGTCATGGTGACGAATCCCCCTTACGGCGAGCGCATAAGCTCCGACGACATGGAGGGGCTCTACCGCCTCATCGGCCAAAAGCTCAAAAACGTGTTCAAGGGGTACCACGCCTGGATTATCGCAGCCAAAAACGACTATATCCGCGAAATAGGGCTCGCTCCGTCGGTCAAAATTCCGGTGCTCAACGGCGCTATTGAGTGCGAGCTCCGCGAATACATCATCTTCGAAGGCGACTACAAACACTTCCGTGCCGAAGGGGGTCGGCTCCGCGCGCTTGAAGAGCGCAAGGACGACGAGATGGACCAGGTGCGCGAACGCACTGAACGCCGCATCGCGGGCAATCGCCGCAAGTTTGACGACGATGAACGCTCGTTCCGCGACAAACGCCGCGAACATCGCGGTAGCCGCGCCGGCGAGCCCCGCAACGAAGGCGAGCGCCGCTACTCTCCCAACCGCGACCGCAAACCCTTTGACCGCGACCGCAAACCCTTCGACCGCGACCGCAAACCCTTTGACCGCGACCGCAAACCCTTCGACCGCGACCGCAA
>CAYTBH010000138.1:0-4435 GCA_964435935.1 uncultured Alistipes sp. | reverse complement strand
ACCGCCGCCAGGACGCCATCGGCACCCCCTTCTGCATCACCGTGGACCACCAGACTCTCGAGGACGGCACCGTGACACTCCGCGAGCGCGACAGCATGGCACAGAGCCGTGTGAAGATTGACGAGCTCCGCGGCCTTATTGCCGAACGCGTGTCGCTCAACGCCCTCCTCCGCAAACTCAACTAACCGACAAAGAAATGAAAAAAGGACTCATATTGACCATCGTCATCGTAGTGGCTCTCTTCCTGCTGTTCGCGGGGGGCTGCTCGAGCTACAACGGCATGGTTGAAGCCGACCAGTCAGTGCAAAAGCAGTGGGCACAGGTCGAAAATCAGTACCAGCGTCGTAACGACCTTATTCCAAACCTCGTGGCCACCGTCAAGGGGTATGCCGAGCACGAAAGCTCGACCCTCGAAAGCGTGACCAACGCCCGCGCCGGGCTCACGAAGGCCTACAACGAGGCCAACGCCGCCCAGGCCACCGGCCAGGAGGACATCGCCGCCTACCAGGCAGCGCAGTCGCAGCTCCGGGGCGCCCTCGACATCTATGTCAACGCCGTGCGCGAAGCCTATCCCGACCTCAAAGCCAACGAAAACTTCCTCTCGCTCCAGGCGCAGCTTGAGCAGACCGAGAACCGCATCGCGACCGAGCGCAAGCGCTACAACGAGGCCGTGGAGGTGTATAACCTGAAAGTGCTCCGTTTCCCCGGCCGCATCTTCGCCTCAATCTTCAGTTTCGGCCCCAAAGAAATGTTCAAGGCCGAAGAGGGCGCTCAGAAAGCTCCGAAAGTCGAATTTTAATCCCCGCGGGTTATAGCGATGAAGAAGCTCGTTTACGCTCTTGGAGCCCTCGTCGTGGGCGCGGCAATGTGCTGCTGTTCCGACGACGATAATTATGTCGACTATTGGAAGGAATATGCCTCCTACCGCCAAGCCAACGAGGCGTGGCTCGAGGAGCAGGCCGCGCTGACCGACGAGGAGGGGAACCCCTTCTACGAGCGGCTCGTGCCGGCGTGGGACCAGGGTGCCTATATCCTTATCCACTGGTTCAACGACCGGTCGGAGACAGCAGGCAACCTGCAGCCCTATTCAACCTCGACGGTGACAACCAAATACCAGGGATTCCTCTACAACGGCACGATGTTCGACTCCTCGGAGAACAACACCGACGGCACTTTCACCACCGCGGTCGGCGGGGTGATTGACGGCTGGCAAATCGCGTTGCAGAACATGCATGTGGGCGACACGGTGCAGATTCTCGTGCCCTACGCCTCGGCCTACAAGGAGAACGCCAACGGCGAGATTCTTCCCTACTCGGCTCTGCGCTTCAACATGCGCCTGACCGATGTCGACTACTACGAGGTGAAACCTTGACGCCGCCGGCGCTGCGCCACCACCTCTCTCCAACCCTACCATGAAACCAACCAAATTCAAGCAATGAAGCAGAATAGCGTAGCTGCCGCCGCGGTTCCCGCCGTAGCGGCAGCGCTCATAGCCGGAGGCGCCGAAGCCGCCCAGGCCAAAACGGGAAAGAAGGAGCAGAAACCCAACATCGTGGTTGTGATGTGCGACGACATGGGCTATGGCGACCTTGGTTGCTACGGCCAGCCTTACATCTCGACCCCAAACATCGACTCGCTCGCCCGTGCCGGCATGCGATTCACCCAGGCCTACGCCGGGAGCCCGGTGAGCGCCCCTTCGCGCGCCAGCTTCATGACGGGGCAGCACAGCGGCCACGGCGAGGTGCGCGGCAACCGCGAGTATTGGCGCGGCGTCGACACCGTTTACTACGGCTCCCACCCCGAACCGGCGCGCGTCGGGCAACATCCCTACGACCCGGGCCACCTGATACTCCCCGAACTGATGAAGGCCAACGGCTACGACACCGGCGTGTTCGGAAAATGGGCCGGCGGCTATGAAGGGTCGGTGTCGACCCCCGACAAGCGCGGCGTCGACGAATACTATGGCTACCTATGCCAGTTCCAGGCCCATCTCTACTATCCCAACTTCCTCAACCGCTACCGCCCCGATCTGGGCGACACGGCGGTGGTGCGCGTGGTGATGGAGGAGAACCTGCCTTACCCCATGTTTGGCGAGGGCTATGAGAAGCGTCCCCAATATTCTGCCGACATGATTCACCGCGAGGCAATTGACTGGCTTGACCGCCGCGACCCCGAGAAACCGTTCTTCGGCCTGTTCACCTACACCCTTCCCCACGCCGAGCTCGCCCAACCAGCCGACTCGCTGCTGAAAGGCTACAAGGACAAATTTTTCTGGGACCGCACCTGGGGCGGCCAGGAGGGTTCGCGCTACAACCCTTCGGAACACGTCCACGCCCAATTCGCGGCCATGATTTCGCGCCTCGACGCCTATGTGGGCGAAGTGATGGCCAAGCTGCGCGAAAAGGGGCTCGACGAAAACACCATCGTGATTTTCACCAGCGACAACGGCCCCCACGAAGAGGGGGGCGCCGACCCGACGTTCTTCGGCCGCGACGGCAAGCTGAAAGGGCTCAAGAGGTCGTGCCACGAGGGTGGCATCCGCATCCCCTTCATCGTCAGCTGGCCGGGCCGCGTCGCTCCGGGCACTGAGAGCGACCACCAGCTCGCGTTCTACGATGTGATGCCCACCTTTGCCGAAATCGTCGGCGAAAAGAATTTCCCCAAGCGCTTTGTCAACAAAGCAAAGGAGACTGACTACTTCGACGGAATCTCCTTCATGCCGGAGCTCATTGGCAAGGAGCAGCCCAAGCACGACTTCCTTTATTGGGAATTCCACGAAACCGACCAAATCGGGGTTCGCAAAGGCGATTGGAAGCTGGTTGTGAAGAAAGGCGTGCCCGAGCTCTACGACCTCGCCGCCGACATTCACGAGGACAACAACGTAGCCGCCGAGCATCCCGAGATTGTTGCCGAGATGGTCGACATCGTGCTGCGCGAGCACACCCCCTCGGACCTCTTCAAAATCACGCTCCCCGCACGCCCGTAGCGGGCAGCGAAGCGCCATAACGCAAAGCCGCGCGGCAACTCATTCAGGGTGCCGCGCGGCTTTGCTTGGGTTATAAGGGGGAGTATTATTCAACTGTCATCTCGCCCACTACGGAAGTGGTCAGATAGTTCTTGACCTCATTGGTCGAAAGGCCGGCTCCAAGGAGATACATCAGCTTGGTGACCGCGGCTTCGACCGTGATGTCGTAGCCAGAAATCACGCCGGCCTTGGTGAGCATGTCGCCGGTGTAGTAGCGCTTCTGCTCGTCGCCGCCGTTGAGACACTGCGTCACATTGTAGACGATGAGCCCGCGGTTAACAGCGTCGGTCACAGCGTCGAGGAACCACTGCTCGGTGGGGGCGTTGCCGGCGCCGAAAGTGCGGAGCACAACGGCCTTGATTCCGGGGGTTGCCAGCTGGGCCTTCACAACAGCCTCGGTGATGCCGGGGTAGAGCCACAAAACCAGGATGTTGGGGTCCATGTTGTAGAACGGGTCCAGGGGGAGAGCCGTGGTGTGGCGCATCAGGTAGGGCTTCGCATAGTCGATGTGCAGGTCAATGGTGCCGAGCACGGGATAGTTGAAGCTCTTGAAGGCGTGGAAGCCGGTGGAGGTGAACTTCGTTGAGCGGCAGCCGCGCACGATGTAGTCCTGGAAGGCAATTACCACCTCCTGAATCATCGGGTCGCCGTTCTCGTCCTTGGCGGCAGCCACCTGCAGCGCGGCGATAAGGTTCTCGGTGCCGTCCTCGCGGGTGTCGCCGATAGGGAGCTGCGAGCCGGTGATCACCACCGGTTTGCGCAGGTTGCGCAGCATGAAGCTCAGGGCCGAGGCGGTGTAGGCCATTGTGTCGGTGCCGTGGAGCACCACGAAGCCGTCAAACTGGTCGTAGCGGTCGGCGATATCCTTCACAATCTGGTTCCAGTAGGTAGGATTCATGTTTGATGAATCGATAGGCTGGGGGAACTGCACGCTCTCGATGTCGTAGCCGAGGTTGCCCACCTTGGGCACATTATCCATGAGGTGTGAGAAGTCGAAGGGCTGCAGGCCGTCGGGAGTCTCGACCATGCCTATCGTGCCACCCGTATAGATTATGAGAATACGGGGCTTTGAAGTTTGTGTTGTATCCATATAGTGTGTGTTTTTTAGTTGTTCAGAGAGAGATTATTCGTAGTAGTTCTTGCTCATGCCGAACACGAAGTGACGGGTGCGGAGAATCACCACTACCAGCACGATTGCCGATGCGATGCCAGAGAACACGAAGGGGAAGATGGTGCTGCTGGCCTGGCCGAAGATTTTGCCGGCGGCGCCGATGATGACAGGCACGAGCGAGATGGCCACATAGTTGGCTACCTGCAGGTAGGCCAGCGAGAGGGTCGACTTGCTGTCGCTCACCACAACCTCGGTTGCCTTGGTGTAGAAGATAGGCTGGGCGATACCGTTACCGAGAC
>CAYTBH010000137.1:0-4451 GCA_964435935.1 uncultured Alistipes sp. | reverse complement strand
GCTACTTCCCCGGAGTCGACGAAGATGGCAACACCTACAACACCGTTTCAGGCACTCGCCACGTCAACCTCCTCGAGGCCCGCCTGCAAGTAATCTTCTAAGCGCTTGTTAATTAGATGGTTCCCGATTGAATACAACGAAGCCGCGGAGTATCTCCCGCGGCTTCGTTGTTTATCGTGTATGTGTTCAAGCGTCAAGCGAGCTTAGAAAGTCCCTGACTCGGTTGTTCATCTCTGTATCTTTCAAGGAACTGAAGCTGACGCCTAAGCGCTCTGCCAGCTGGTCGGAATCGAGATAATACATATTGCCTGAAGCGGTTATGATTTTGGCGCGAAGCAGCGCCTCAAGCACGGCCTTTCCAGAAGGCTTCGCACCGATACGGCTGTCAATCTTGGCTTTGCATTTTCCAAGCTCACCGTTGCCGTTGGCGCGGAAGTGCAAGATGATGCGTCTGAACTTCGACCACAAGTCGTGGATGTTGAGATCCGATTCTCTGTCGGCATTCTCACCGGCGAGGCGGTATTGCACCAGCGGGTAGAAAAGGGTGCTTTCAGTGATGACGCGTATTTTAACATTGCCGCGCACCACGCATTGCTGTATGCCGGATTCGAGCCTGGCGTCGATTTGTGGGCTCTCCAGCGTTATTTCGGCGCTCCGATTGTTTAATCCCGGAGTGAACACGAGTTCGCGGGAAGTTATTGAAAGACGGTCTACATCTATTACCACCGGGGGGCAGAACTCGGTTCTTACCTCGTTAAGAATGACCCCGATGGGGGCATCGACCGTGATGTTCGATAAGTTTCGCCCGAGCGGAAGCATATCTTCCTGGTCGATGTCGAAAATAAAGGTCGCAGAGTCGCTGTCCTTGGTTCGGCTTAACTCCATAGCGCATCTGACGGAGCTCTCCGCATTGTTGGAATCATAATCGGCAATTATGCTGACGGCGCTTCTCGCCGCAGGGGTGTCGTTGGCCTGATATGCCGCTATAAGATACCGCGCAATGAGGGGACTGATTGTTTCTTCAGGGGCGTGGAAATGGGAGAAAAATTCATAGAACAATAATGATGGCCCCGTATGTCGCATATACATGTCAGCGAGCGGTGTATACTCTCTCTGATTGGCGAGCCGTGCTAAAACGTATCCTTCGAAAACCGGGTTGACCATTTTGCCGTTGGAGAGGAACGGATGCTGACCGAGCCATTCTTCGGCATACTGGTTGTAGGCTCTGTCGAACTCCTCATCGCCTGTAGGAGATGAGGAAGTCGCTTGTCCGACTAATCTATGAAGTATGCGGCTCACCTGATCGCCGGGGGAGTATAGAGAGTCGAGGTTCTCGTCTACAAATCGGTCAAGCGGCGATTGCTTCGATGATGGATTGATTTTGTGGCGGAATGCGTCGATAAATTTCGTTTGCTCGCGTTTAAGGATGCGCCGAACAATGTCAATCAAGAGGTCGATTTTGTGTTTGTGGCCGGTCGATAGTTCCTGCCACAGCGACTGTGTGTTCTGATTGTCTTTAAGTAAGGAGACAATTGATTCAAGCACGGGAGCGTAGCCAAGAAAATGGTCGATGGCCGAGGCGGTTTCATCGCTCTCGGAGAAACAACTGCCCAATGAATCGAAAATGTGGTCGACCGCTCTGCGCTCAAGATTGTCGACCGAAGGTACAGTTTTCTTACCTAACGAGCTGAAAATGAATTTTAATGCCCTTGAGCGGTCAAATGGCTGAATCTGGAACCACGCTACCGGCACCTTCGTTTCTTCAAAGAACAGGGTCGCATATTCGAGCGTGGCCGTGCGGCCTAAAATGACGAACGGGATTCCGACAGCTCCATTAGCCATCTGGGCTATGTCGTTTAGAAAACTGTCGAACGCTCCTTGGCTGGTGGCGAAATAGCCTTCATCAAGAGCGTCGATAAGCATGGACGCATTCCCGGTGTTGAGGGCGCCGATATACCACGCCATATCAGCAGGCTGCAGGCTGCGGTATATTTTTCCGATGAGAGAGTCCTTGCCAACAGGCTCGTTTTTGGCGAGGTCAAAGCAGGGTATGTTCAGCCGGTTGGACAATTGCTTGGTCATCATGCTCTTGCCGGTTGCTGCCGGAGCGGAAATCAGTATGATGCGAGCATCATTGATGTCGGTGTAGCCCACTGAGGTCTGCTGGCTAAGCAGGGCTGGTTCTATATATGTTTTCTGCTTATCAGGCACAAGGTAGCCGAATGACGGGTCGTCGCTGTCAGTCAAGTTTAATTTGCGCCGCTCCTTACCGCGTGGTGCGAGAGCTTCAAGCATTTCGGAAAATTGAATTGTCGCGTTTTGTGACATAATGGCGTTTTGAGATAAATATACGCGAAAGGGATGATGGTCAGAGTTGTGCAACCAGAGCGTCAAATTCGTGGCAACCGGCGTAATAGGTTTCCATATCGGGGAGTTTGCCGAGTTCAAGGCGCGTAAGGTCGTTGCATCGCTGGGTGTATTCCGTTGGGAACGCGGCGAGCGTGTTAAGGTTGGCTGCGAGCATCGTCACCGGGTCGGTAGGCAGGTCAGACACGAAAATAACCGCGGTAGCCAGACTATCCATCACTTTCGGGTCGCCTGAGAGCGTTTGAAATAACTCGTAAGATTCCTTGACTTTTTTGGCGAGCTTATTGATGTACTTGGTGGCTATGGGAGCGATTGCGTCGGGGTCGATAATTTCCAAACTTTTAGGATGCACTATCGCGAGCTGCCAGCTCTTGATTTCTACCAAGAGGAGCTTGTCGCCGGCTGGATTGATGGCGAGTGCGTCGACCGACGATTTGGATGTCTCCCCTCTTTCTTTGTAGAACTTTCTCGCTTTGGAGTCGAATTCGACTACCGGGTAGGCCGACCCACGGGAGCATCGCGGAGTTGGCAAGCAGCTCCTCTCTATGCCGCAAATGGTTGACCTCTGGGCGGAAGCGTCAATAAGCGCGAGCATTTCAGCAGGAGTCATTGCGCTGAGTGATTTCTGCGGGCCAGGTCAACATTCATAATGCTGTTAAGCGGCTCGGCGAGGGTTATGAATACATCGTTGAGGCAACCGTTGACGTGGCGTAGCCGGTTAAGTCCGGTAGACTCGTCGCAGTCCGAACTGTAATAGTCGACATTTGACTCCATACCTGTCGATGCGGCGTAGAATCTCACGGCCTGCAGGAAGTAAGGGCTGTGGGTCGATACGAGCAGCGGGTAACCTTCCTTGGCCATATTCACGAGAATTTCGGCGAAATTCAGCTGCCATTTGGGGTGAAGATGGTTTTCTGGTTCATCCCAAATGAGCATTTTCTCGGGGGAAGCCACTCCGTTGGAAAGGAATAGCTGTAGAATGCCGAATGTTTTCAAACCTGACGCGACGTTGCTTATCGGGAATCGCGCGCCGCCCCGTTCGAAAACGAGTTGTCGCGAGGTGCTGTCAAATATGAATCTACCCTCGCGGAGCACCTCCTCCATCTTCTGGTCGCTCCCTTTGTCGAGCAGCGCGGGCATCGATGCCTTGTCGATGAAGTCGGCAATGTGCGATTGAATCAGGTTCTCTGGATTTCTCATGCCGTTTTGGATGGTGCGGGCGAGATTAAGATACAGCGGAGAATCAATCAAAGTCGCGTCGAGCGGGAAATCAGGCGCTTTTGACATTCGCCCTCCCAGGCATCTGTTATCCTTGATTTCCAGGGAAATTGATTTGTCGCCGGCATCGTTTGTTATTGAGATGGTAGATTCGTTGGAGCCGTATGAGGAAAAGCTCCCGCTGAATTCGGTTGTTATCAATTCCTGGAATGCGTTGGTGAAACCACTTTCGATGTCGCTGCTTCTCTCTTTTACCGGTAGCTCCTTAAGCGATGCGTAGCATAAGCTCTTTATACGCGGTGTAAGGTCGGTTTCGGAAACGGCCTGTATGATTTTGTTGGTGAAAAGCGCTTTTTCAGTTTCGGTGGCCAGTTCGGTCCATCGGTCGGTGGCCAGTTCGACCGTGGTAGGAAGAAGCACCGAAAGCTCAGGCGAGGTGAACCGTTTTAGACCAATCAGGCTGTAAATGCGGCTGAAAAGATTGTTGACCATGGCGCGCCCGGCATCGAGCTCTGAGTCAATGGCCATGCCATTGGCTCTCAAGGTGGAGTACAATGCCCGTCCGAGCGTGCTTTTTCCGCTGTCGTTCGGTCCGGCGATTACGGTAAGACCGTTGAGCTTGACCTCGGCCTGCCCGATTTTTCCAACATTAGTCAACGATATTTTCATGGGAGTGTATTGTAGCGTGGTTCTGCTTCGTGATTGTCAGTGGTAGTTTCCTGCAAATATACGAAAAAACTTCAGTTGTGGAGCTGTATGGTGGCCGGAAACGCGACGCGTCCGCGGCAGGAGGCTGCCGCGGACGCGTGTATCGAATTGGCGGGGGTTAAGCCAGGAATCCGAGGAGGACACCGGCTGCGACGGCT
>CAYTBH010000136.1:0-4459 GCA_964435935.1 uncultured Alistipes sp. | reverse complement strand
AGGAATGTATCGGTGTCGACACCGTTCTGTCGGCACGCTTCCGCGATTGTGGAATCGCCAAAGCCAAAAGCAATATCAAAGCGGCTTATGGCCATCAACAGCATGTTGTTGTCGCGAATAATCTCCCTCATGCGGGTCGAGGGCAGGTAGCGTTGCTGATTCTCAATCATCGGTTCTGCTTTTCCAATTCAAAATACTTATCACAAAAGTAGCAATAAATATATCTTAGGGCAATACTCAATTTGGATTACTCCCACTTGAAAAAATTCCGAGCGGCTATCTAAATCAACGAGTATTTCCCATACGCATTACCCACAATTGAGTAATGAGGGACCTATTCGAGCGCTATCGACAGCACTTCGTCGATTTTGTCGACATAATGGAATGTCAGTCCATTCAGATAACGTTCTGGAATCTCATCGATGTCGCGCTTGTTTTCCGAGCACAGAATTATATCTGTGATTCCGGCGCGTTTGGCCGCAAGCACTTTTTCCTTGATTCCGCCCACTGGGAGCACCTTGCCGCGCAGGGTGATTTCGCCCGTCATAGCGATGCGGGGCTTGACGCGGCGCCCGGTGAAGGTAGATACAATCGACGTTACCATGGTCACTCCAGCCGAGGGACCGTCTTTCGGTATCGCTCCTTCCGGGACATGGATGTGCAAACGCTCCTGTTCAAAGCGTTCTGGATCAATGCCGAACTTCTCGGCGTGGGTGCGCACATACTGGAGCGCGATTATAGCCGACTCCTTCATCACATCTCCAAGGTTGCCCGTCAGCGACAGTTTGTCGCCCCCTTTAGCCTTGGCAATGGTGCTTTCCACAAACAAAATCTCGCCGCCGACAGCTGTCCAGGCCAGGCCGGTAACCACGCCGGGGGTACCGCCATCCTCATATTTATCGGGATGGCGCGTTTCCGGGCCGAGAAGCTCCCGAATCTCTTTCGCGCCAAGCTTGCCGGGGAATTCCTGGCCGCGCATCTTTTTGAGAATCAACTTGCGGATAGCCGACGTGATGGCCTTGTCGAGCTGGCGCACGCCGCTCTCAGCCGTGTAGCCCTCGATGATTTTGGCAATCGCCTCGTCGGTGAACTCCACCACGTCGGCAGAGAGCAGGTTGGCTTTCAGCTGGCGGGGTATGAGATGCCGCCGAGCTATTTCTGTCTTTTCCTCGGCAGAGTAACCCGAGATTTCAATAATCTCCATTCTGTCGAGTAGCGGTTGCGACAAGGTCTGCAATGTGTTAGCTGTCGCGATAAAAAGCACGTCGCTCAGGTCAAAATCGACATCTATATAATTGTCGTGGAAACGGCAGTTTTGCTCCGGGTCAAGCACTTCGAGAAGCGCCGCCGAAGGGTCGCCCTTGAAGTCGGCGCCGATTTTGTCAACCTCGTCGAGCAGAAGCACCGGGTTCGAAGAGCCCGAGCGCTTCACCGCATCTATAATGCGCCCCGGCATCGCGCCGATGTAGGTGCGACGATGCCCGCGAATCTCGGCTTCGTCGTGAAGTCCGCCGAGCGACACCCGTTGGTATCGGCGCCCGAGCGCCTCGGCAATCGACTTGCCAAGCGAGGTTTTACCTACCCCCGGAGGCCCAACAAGGCAGATAATGGGCGAATTTCCTTCAGGGTTGTTCATCATGGCGGCAAGCTGTTCGAGTACACGCTCTTTCACCTTCTCCAGGCCATAATGCTCCGATTCGAGCACACTTTCGGCAACCGAAAAATCAGTCTGCAAATCAGTCTTAACGCCCCAGGGCAAGTCGAGCAGTGTTTCGAGATAACCGAACCCCACAGAATAGTCGGGGTGCGAGGGGCTCACCCTTCCAAGCTGCGCGAGCTCCTTGTTGAACCGCGCGTTTACCGCGTCGGGGAAAGCCTTCTCCTCTCCGCGGCGACGCAGCTGTTCGAGTCCGTCCGCTTCCGAGCCATAAAGCTCGGCGTGGATAGCGTCCATCTGCTCGCGGAGGAACGCGTCGCGCTGGTTGCGCGACATCTCCTCGTGGGCTTTCTGCTTTATGGAGTTGGCTATTTCAGCTTTCTGCCCTATCTGCTCAATGAGCGACAGCAGTTTGATGCCGCGGTCCTTCAGACGGCCCATGGAAAGCATCTCCACCTTTTCGTCCCTTGAAGCCGGAAGATGGGTCGCCAGGGTGTTAATCATCCATTCGTTCGACTGCGAGTCGGAAACCATCTGGGCCAGCATAGGGTCGTCGAGCCCCTTTTCCGAAATTTTCGAAACAAGGGTGCGGATAGATTCTCCAAGAACTGCCCATTCCTTATCTGACTTAGAAGGGAGCTGCTCTTTGAGAGTGCGCACTTTCACCGTCAAGTCGCAGCCAGGGAAAGCCGGTTTGACGGCGTCGCCAAGAATACGCACCCGCGCCAATCCCCTCACAAGAGCAGTGTGGCTGTCGTTTGGCAGGTCAATCACATCTATGATATGGGCGAACACGGCGTACATAGCGACCTCCGATGCCGACTTCGGACTCTCGGCTGCCGAGTCGTTCTGGCACGCGATCACAACGAGCTTCTTCTGCTCTACGGCGTAGCGAGCCACCTTCAATGCCGACTCCCTCACAAGATCGATTGGGATGGTCACTGAAGGGAAAAGAACGAGGTTGCGCGTGGCGAGCACTGCCACCGACGACTTGTCGGCCTCTTTCACTCCGGGTATATCTGAGATGTCAACACTGCCGATGTTGACGATTTTGCAGTTCTGGTTTTCCATCTTTTTCGTTTGCGAGCGCGAAGTTACTAAATTTCCACCATAATTTATAACGGGGCGGCCCATTCAACTACCCTGCCGCAAAAATTGTAACCCTTTGCGCAATTTATGTTATGAAACATATTTGCCAGGTTTGTCAAATGAAAATTAATTCGTAATTTGCGGGCAGAAAATTCAAAACAAATCATCCGCGCCCAAACGCGGAGTGAATCTTACCTTAAATACTCTTTGAAAAATGAAGGTTTACCAGACTAACGAAATCAAGAACATCTCCCTGCTCGGAAGCAAGGGCTCAGGAAAAACCACACTCGCCGAGTCGATGCTCTACGAGTGTGGAGTTATAAAACGTCGCGGCACTGTCGAGGCCAAAAACACTGTTTCCGACTATTTCCCCGTTGAGAAGGAGTATGGCTACTCGGTGTTCTCAACCGTGTTCTATGCCGAGTTCCTCGGAAAGAAGCTCAACGTGATCGACTGCCCGGGAGCCGATGACTTCGTTGGCAATGCTGTGACAGCCCTAAACGTCACTGACACCGGCGTTATCGTCATCGACGCTCAATACGGCGTGGAAGTGGGCACTCAGAACATCTTCCGCACAACCGCTCGCCTGCGTAAACCCGTTATATTCGCCATCAACCAGCTCGACGGTGAGAAAGCCGACTACGAGAACACGCTCCACCAGATGCGCGACATCTTCGGTCCGAAAGTCGTGCCCATTCAGTATCCGCTCGCTTGCGGCGCCGGCTTCAATTCCATGATCGACGTTCTTCTGATGAAGAAATATTCGTGGGGTCCTGACGGCGGCGTGCCCACCATCGAAGAGATTCCTGCCGAGGAGATGGAGAAAGCCAACGAGCTCCACCAGCAACTCGTCGAAGCTGCCGCCGAAAACGATGAAACCCTCATGGAGAAGTTCTTCGACCAGGGCCATCTCACCGAGGACGAAATGCGCGAAGGAATCCGCAAGGGTCTGGTAGACCGTTCGATATACCCCGTGTTCTGCGTTTCAGCCCTTAAAGACATGGGCGTGCGCCGCATGATGGAATTCCTTGGCAACGTTGTTCCCTTCGTTGAGGATATGCCCGCCCCGATCGACACCAAGGGCGAGGAAGTGAAGCCCGACAGCGCCGGCCCGCTCAGCATCTTCATGTTCAAAACCACCGTCGAGCCCCATATCGGCGAAGTTCAGTACTTCAAAGTAATGTCTGGCACACTCAAGGCCGGCGCCGACCTCGAGAACGTTACCCGCGGCAGCAAAGAGCGCCTCGCGCAAATCTATTGCGTTTGCGGCCAAATCAAGACCCCGGTCGACCAGCTTTGCGCCGGCGACATAGGTGCAACCGTGAAACTGAAAGACGTCCGCACTGGCAACACTCTCGACGAAAAGGGGTGCGACATCCAGTTTGACTTCATTAAATACCCGGCTCCCAAATACCAGCGCGCGGTGCGCCCTGTCAATGAGGCTGATGCCGAGAAACTATCAGGCATCCTCAGCCGCATGCACGCCGAAGATCCCACATGGATCGTTGAGCAGAGCAAGGAGCTCAAACAAACCATTCTTAAAGGCCAGGGTGAATTCCACCTCCGCACTCTCAAATGGCGTGTCGAGAACAACGACAAGCTGCCCATCATATTTGAAGAGCCCAAGATTCCCTATCGCGAAACCATCACCAAGGCTGCCCGTGCCGACTATCGCCACAAGAAACAGTCGGGCGGTGCCGGCCAGTTTGGCGA
>CAYTBH010000135.1:0-4503 GCA_964435935.1 uncultured Alistipes sp. | reverse complement strand
CGCTCACTCCCGAGCTCGAGGAGCGCATACGCTTCGAGCTCTATATAATGAAGACCATGGGTTTCCCGGGCTACTTCCTCATCGTGCAGGACTTCATCAACGCCTCCCGCGACAAGCTCGGGGTGAGCGTAGGGCCTGGCCGCGGCTCGGCAGCCGGCTCATGCGTGGCCTACTGCCTCGGCATCACGCAGATCGACCCTGTGAAATACGACCTGCTTTTCGAGCGCTTCCTCAACCCCGACCGCATCTCGCTGCCTGATATCGATGTTGACTTCGACGACGACGGCCGCGCCAGGGTGCTCCAATATGTCACCGACAAATATGGCGCCGACAAGGTGGCCCACATCATCACCTACGGCACCATGGCGGCCAAATCGGCAATCAAGGACGCGGCACGCGTCGAGGGGCTTTCAATCCCTGAAAGCGACCGCCTCACGAAGCTCATCCCCAAGCACATGCCCGAGGTCAACGGCAAAGAGCTGAAACCTACCCTCAAAAACTGCTTCGAGCATGTCGAGGACTTCAAAAAAGAGCTCGCACTCGGAGCGCCTGAAACAAAGCAGGTGCTCAAATATGCCGAACAGCTTGAAGGAAACGTGCGCAACACGGGCGTGCACGCCTGCGGCGTGATCATCTGCCGCGACCCGATTACCGACTGGGTGCCGGTGAGCACCGCCGTCGACAAGCTCGAGGGCCGACTCCTCGTGACTCAATACGAGGGCCGCGTAATCGAGGAAACCGGGCTCATCAAGATGGACTTCCTGGGCCTCAAAACTTTGTCGATTATCATGGACGCGGTGAAGAACATCGAACTCACCCGCGGCGAGAAAATCGACATGGAGAAAATTCCTATCGACGACCCCGCCACTTACAAGCTCTACTGCGACGGACGCACCATAGGCACATTCCAGTTCGAGTCGGCAGGCATGCAAAAATACCTCCGCGAGCTCCAGCCTTCGACGTTCGAGGACCTTATAGCCATGAACGCCCTCTACCGCCCCGGGCCTATGGACTATATCCCGGAGTTCATCTCGCGCAAGCACGGGAAGACCCCTATCGTCTACGACATCCCGGTGATGGAAAAATACCTTAAGGACACCTACGGGGTAACCGTCTACCAGGAACAGGTGATGCTGCTGTCGCGCCTGCTCGCCAACTTCACCCGCGGCGAAAGCGACACCCTGCGCAAGGCGATGGGTAAAAAGCTCATCGACAAAATGAACCACCTCAAAGGGAAGTTCATGGAAGGGGGCCAGGCCAACGGCCACGACCCGAAAGTGCTCGACAAGATTTGGAAGGACTGGGAAAAATTCGCCTCCTACGCCTTCAACAAGAGCCATGCCACATGCTACAGCTGGGTGGCGTTCCAAACCGCTTACCTCAAAGCCAACTACCCGGCAGAATATATGGCGGCTGTGCTCACGCGCAATAAGTCGGACATCACGAAACTCACCGGCTTCATGGATGAGTGCCGCTCGATGAAGCTCGTAATCAAGGGGCCCGACGTAAACGAATCGTTCAACCAGTTCGGTGTGAACAAGGAGGGGGCCATCCGCTACGGGCTCGCCGCCATCAAAGGCGTGGGCGACAACGTGGTCGACTCCATAATCCAGGCACGCAATGCCGGCGGCCCGTTTAAGGACATCTACGACTTTGTTGAGCGCGTTCCGTCGCAGTCAATCAACCGAAAAGTGATGGAGTCGCTCGCCTACACCGGCGCTTTCGACTGCTTCCCGGAGGCCAAGCGCGAGGACTACTTCGAAAAGAACTCCAAGGACGAGAGTTTCATCGAACAGCTATTGCGCTACGGCGCGCTCTATCAGCGCGCCCAGGCCGACATGACAGCGTCGCTCTTCGGCGACATGGATGCCGAAATCAACACCGCCGGGCGCCCGCCCCTGCGACCCGCCCCGCGCTGGGTCGATGCCGAGAAACTCCAGTATGAGAAGGACCTCGTGGGTATGTACATCACCGGCAACCCGCTCGACCCTTTCTTCATGGAGATTCACTACGGCATGACGAGTATCAAGGAGCGCAACGAAATCGAGCCCGAAGAGGGGCTGGAAATAATGTTTGGTGGAATGGTGACCAACTTTGAATCGCGCCCGACAAAGACCGGCAACCGCTTCGGCACCATGACTATCGAGGATTATTCCGGATCGACAGACATCAAACTGTTCAACCAAAAATATATCGACTTTTCGAAATACGGCGTGCCGGGCACCCCGGTGGTTGTCAACGCCCGCTATCGCCGTTTCCGCGACGAGCTCAGCCTCGAAGTGGAGAGGGTGAGACTGCTGAGCGACCTCCGTGGGCAGCTCATCGGCGGGGTGACAATTTCGCTGAGCCCAACCGAAATAACCTCGACTCTCACGGAAATCATAAAAGGATGCCTCACGAGAACACCAGAGGAGGGAACAGCGATGGGCGACTTCTTTGTGCGCATGCTCGACCCAGCTTCGGGCCGTTACGTCAGACTCGCTTCAAGTCACAAAATACCCCTCGACAAAGAGTTGGTTAAAACACTCGAGGACCTCGACATATCCTTCAAATTTGAAAGAGCATAATCAAAAACTCAATATTACATCTCATTATGGCAATGACTATCACAGACGAAAACGCCCGCGAAATAATCGAGTCGGGCAAACCCGTTGTTATTGACTTTTGGGCAACCTGGTGCAGCCCCTGCGTGGCTATGGGCCCTATGATTGAAGAATTAGCGAAAGAATATGAGGGCCAGGTGATTATCGGCAAGTACAATGTCGACGAAGAGGGCGACCTCAGCACCGAATACCGCATCATGTCGCTCCCCACGATTCTTTTCTTCAAGAACGGCGAAAAAACCGCTATCCGCCTTGCCGGCTCGCAGAAGCGCGAAACCCTTGAAGAGAAAATCAAAGAGCTCATCGCTCTCTAACCTCTCGCCTGGCTCCGCGAAATGGCCACAAAACAGACACCGATGTTCGTCGACGGAGAGCCGCGCGCTCTCGCGTCGCTCGGGTGTCGCTTCCCCGCGCTCGACCTGCTCAGGGTGGTGGCCATTTTGCTTGTAATCACCGCCCACGCGCTGCCGGGCGACATGGAGCAACGGCTTTGGAAAGACCTCCCGGGCAATGTCTCCATCGGGGCGTTCTTCGTGCTCTCGGGAGTGTTGCTGCTGCCGGTTACGGAGAGTGTTGGAGCCTTCTTTCGCAAACGTTTGAAGCGGGTGTTCGTTCCCCTCGCCATCTGGTCGGTCGTCTATGCCGTGGTTTACTATCTGCAAGGGGAGCGCGACATGCTGGCAACCGCGAAGTCTTTTCGCGACATCCTGTTTCATGCCGTCTTCCCGCCGGGATGGTTCTGCTATGCCATTGGGGGCATTTACCTCTTTGCCCCCGTGATTTCGCCATGGCTTCGCAAAGCCGGTCGCCGGCAGCTCGAAGCCTACCTGATGGTGTGGCTCGTGTCGCTCAATATGCCGTTCTTCGGAGTGTTCACCGACATTTCGGCAGGATTGTTCGCGATGTTCTACAACTGTATGGGCTACTGCGTGATGGGTGTTTACCTTGTTTATTACGGCATCCCCCGTCCCCCATCCTGGAAGCTGTGGCTCCCCGCCCTGCTTCTGCTGGTCGCCTATCCGCTCTACACCCGGGTTCACAACGGATGGGGAGCGTATAGCGACGCGTTCTACGCCACGCCAAATTGCACCGAAGCGTTTTTCGGCATACTCATGTTCATCCTGTTCTGGCAGATGTTTGGTGGTTGGAAGCAAACGAATCTAAAACCATCAAAGGCCGGGAAAGTGCTCGATAAGGTTCTCCGCGAATTAAGCCTCGACAGCTTCGGCGTATATTTGATTCACTGGCTTTTCATTTTTCACATCCTCTATCCCTACATTCCCGGCTGGGAACCATCGTGGGCAACTTATTTCCTGACAATAGCGGTTTGCTTCCCCGCCGCGGCACTATTGCGCCGCATCCCCGTAGTCGGGAAATACTTGATGTGAATATCAGGCCATTGTAACACAACAGGTGCCACGCCGGGCTTAACGGCGTGGCACCTGTCGCTATTGTGGGTAGGGATTAATCGACCATGTGGAGCTCGTGGCCCATGCGTTTCTTCTTGGTTGACATATAGAAGCGGTCGTAGTCGTTGGGCGCGATTTCGATAGGCACGTTCTCGACAACTTCAAGGCCGTAGCCTTCAAGCCCGATGCGCTTGACGGGATTGTTTGTCATCAGGCGCATCTTCTTGATGCCGAGCGAGTGGAGAATCTGGGCTCCCACGCCGTAGTCGCGTTCGTCGGCCTTATGGCCGAGGTGGAGGTTGGCTTCCACAGTGTCCATACCCTCCTCCTGAAGCTTGTAAGCCTTGATTTTATCCATCAGCCCTATGCCGCGTCCCTCCTGAAGAAGATAAACCACGGCTCCGCGCCCCTCCTTCTCGATCATTCTGAGCGCCTGGTGGAGCTGCTCGCCGCAATCGCAACGCAGGGAGCCGAAAATGTCGCCGGTGGCG
>CAYTBH010000134.1:0-4561 GCA_964435935.1 uncultured Alistipes sp. | reverse complement strand
CGGCAAGCGCGGCGGCGTGGTGAAGGTGCGTGCCAAAATCGAGAAAATCGACAACAAAACCCTCGCCATCACGGAGCTACCCTTCGGCAAAACCACCTCGGCAGTCATCGCATCCATCCTCAAAGCATTTGAAAAGGGGAAAATAAAGATTCGAAAGGTCGACGACAACACCGCTCAGACGGCCATGATCCTCGTGCACCTGCAGCCCGGAACCTCGTCAGACAAGGCCATCGACGCCCTCTACGCCTTCACCGACTGCGAGGTGGCCGTGTCGCCAAACTGCTGCGTTATCAGCGACAACAAGCCGGTGTTCCTCACCGTCAGCGAGCTGCTGCGCCACTCGGCCTTCCGCACACGCGACCTGCTGCGCCGCGACCTCGAAATCCAGCTCGCCGAGGTGCGCGAAACCCTCCACCACGCCACCCTCGAGCGCATATTCATCGAGGAGCGCATCTACAAGGACCGCCAGTTTGAGCAGGGCGAGAACATCGACGAGGTGCGCGCCCATGTGCGCGGCCGCCTCGAGCCGTTCCTCCCCAAGCTGGTGCGCGACATCACCGACGACGACATAAACCGCCTGCTGGAAATCCGCATGAAGCGCATCCTCAAATTCTCAGTCGCAGAGGCCGACCGCCAAATCGCCCTCTACAACGAGCGGGTCGCCGAAATCAACAACCAGCTGGCCCACATCACCGACTACACCGTCGACTGGTTCCTGCGCCTCAAAGAGCGCTACGGAGCGCAATATCCGCGGCGCACCGTGATCCGCGGCTTCGACAACATCGAGGCCTCGCGGGTGGCCGAGGCCAACGAGAAGCTCTACATCAACCGCGAGGAGGGCTTCATCGGCACCTCGCTCAAAAAGGACGAATACCTCTTCAACTGCTCGGCCCTCGACGATGTGATCATCTTCTACAACGACGGGCGCTACAAGGTGGTGCGCGTGGCCGAGAAGCTCTTCATCGACAAAAACGTGCGCCACGTCGGCCTCTTCGCACGCAACGACCAGCGCACCATCTACAACGTGATTTACCAGGACGGCCGCGGGGGCACTTTCTATATGAAGCGATTCCCCGTCACCGGCGTTACCCGCGACAAGGAATACAACCTCACCCTCGGCACCCCGGGCTCGCGGGTGGTGTGGTTCACGGCCAACCCCAACGGCGAGGCCGAGGTTGTGCGCGTCACCCTCAAGCCGAAACCGCGGCTGAAAACCCTCCAGTTCGACGTCGACTTCTCCGAGCAGCTCATCAAAGGGCGCCAAAGCCGCGGCAACATTGTGACCCGCAACGAAGTGCACCGCTTCTCGCTCAAGGAGAAAGGCGTGTCGACCCTCGGAGGTCGTCAGGTGTGGTTCGACCGCGATGTGATGCGCCTCAACTACGATGGCCGCGGCGACTACCTCGGCGAGTTCTCGGGCAACGACCAGGTGCTCGTCGTCACAACCGACGGCGAATTCTACACCACCAACTTCGATGCCGCCAACCACTACGAAAACCTCTCGCTGCTACTCATCGAGAAATTCCAGCCCGAGAAAGTGTGGACCGCCATCCTCCACGACGCCGACCAGCAGAACTACCCCTATTTGAAACGCTTCACCCTCGAATCCTCGGCCAAGCGCCAGCGGTTCCTGGGCGAGAACCCCGCTTCGCGCCTGCTGGCACTCTCCGACAAACCGGGAGCGCGGTTCCAGCTCACATTCGGTGCCGGCGACTCGTTCCGCGAACCGCTCGAAATCGACGCCGCGGACTTCGTGGCCGTCAAGTCGTTCAAAGCCAAGGGCAAGCGCCTCACAACTTTCAACCTCGCCACTGTCGAGGAACTCGAGCCCCGCGAACTCCCGGCACCCGAGACTCCTGAGGAGGAGCAGGACGCCGACGCTCCCGACGAAGCAGAAACCGGCCAGGAGGGCTTCACCGAAGTCTCCGACGACGAGCTCCGCGACCAGATTCTGGGCCAGGAACGTCTATTCTAAAAACCTATATTCGGAAGCTCGCCGCGCCTCCCCGCCATTTCAAAGGTGGAGGCGCAGGCGCAGGTCGCGCACGAGTTCGCGCATGGGCGTGATCAGGGGTTTGAAATGGCCCCGGTCGTGGGGCGAGTAGATGCGCAGCGCGCGGCGGTGGCATTTGATGTCGAGAATGTCGCCCATCGAAATCGGCTCGCCGTCGATGTGAGCTTCGCCCGGCGCGTTGCGGTAGATCACCGCGGCCGGGGCGCGGAACGCCCTCACCATTGTGTTTTTGTTGATGTAGCCGGTGAAGATATCCATCCCCATCACCGCGGCATCGATCGGGGTGCCCGAGTGGACCACCACAATGTCGAGCAGCCCGTCGGTGATGCTCGCTTCGGGCGCGATATAGGCATTGTTGCCCCATTGCGAGGCGTTGCACACGGCAATCAGGAACGCCTTCTCGGTGAGCAGTTTGCCGTTGGCTGAAATAGTGTAGGTCTGCGGGCGGAAACTCAGATACTCCGTCAGCGTGCTCTTGATGTAGCTCATCACCCCTCGACGGCTCTGGCGGGCGAAGCGGTGGGAAACCGCGGCGTCGAAGCCCAAGCCGAAAGCGCAGAAAAACGGGTTGCCGTTCGTCGTGCCATAGTCGGCTTTCAGTATGTGCCCCTCGGCCACAATGTCGAGCGCCTTTTCTATGTCGACCGGCACCCCAACATGACGCGCCAGCCCGTTGCCCGAGCCTGCCGGGAGAATGCCGAGGACGGTCGGCGTGCCGCAGAGCGCCCGGGCAGTTTCGTTGACAGTGCCGTCGCCGCCGCAGGCCAGCACCGTGCCGAAGCCGCGGGTGGCAGCCTCGGAGGCGAGCCGCGTGGCGTCGCCGCGCGCCCCGGTGTAGCGGGTCTCGACCTCGATGCCCACCTCGGCCATCCGTTTCCGGGCCGTTTCTTCCACTCCCTCTTTCGAGCCGGTGCCTGAAATGGGGTTGATTATCAGCATCGCCTTGCGGGCGTTGTCGGGGTTTGTTACCATAGAGCGGTGGGGGGATTAGAACGGTTTGCGATATTTGTCGGGGGCGGCATCGGCAAGGATGCTCATATAAGAGGCATAGCGCGAATGGGCTATGCGGTGGTCGCGGAGCGCGTCGAGCACGGCGCATCCCGGCTCGATTGTGTGCGAGCAGTCGCCGTAGCGACACCCCTCGGCAGCCTTGAAAATCTCCGGGAAATAGTGGCTCACCTCCTTGGGATTCATCTCGATGGTGCCGAAACCGCGCACCCCGGGGGTGTCGATAATCCAGCCTCCGCCGGGAAGCGGGAACATCTCCGAGAATGTGGTGGTGTGCATCCCCTGGTCGTGGATATCAGAAATCTCGGCAGTGCGAAGGTCGAGTCCCGGAATCAGCTCGTTGATGAGAGTCGATTTGCCCACACCCGAGTTGCCGCTGAAAAGCGACTTCTTCCCGGCCAGCAGCTCGCGCAACGCGGCCATACCCTCGCCCGTCCGGGCCGAGAGGGGGACAACGCGGTAGCCGATCTGGGTATAGAGCGTCTCGACCGCCTCGAGCAGCTCGCGGTCCTCGGGCTCGGTGAGCAAGTCGATTTTGTTAATTACCACCACGGCGGGAACCCTGTAGGCCTCGGCGGTGGCAAGAAAGCGGTCGATGAACGTAGTGGCGGTGGCCGGATGCTTCAGCGTGGCCACAAGGAGCGCCTGGTCGACATTCGAGGCCAGGATGCTCGCCTCCTTCGAGAGGTTCGACGCCCGGCGTATGATGTAGTTGGCCCTCGGCTCGATTTCCGTGATCCACGCGCTGCCGTCGGCTGCCAGGGCCACCTCCACGATGTCGCCCACGGCAACGGGATTGGTAGTCCTGATGCCCTTCAGGCGGAAAGCCCCTTTGATTTTGCAATTCACCGTCGCGCCCCCCGGCTCCTCGCCTTCGGGCAACACGGTGTACCAGGCGCCGGTGTTCTTCACCACCAGTCCTTTCAAGCGGCGCGCCTCGGGCGCGGCAGTCGGTTTTCGGCTCTGTTTCTTGGCCATCGCGGGGTAATTTGGCGTAAAGTTACAACATTTGGGTTCTTTTCTCCAAAACACCCGCGCTATTTTTTATGTTTTGCAAAATTTTGTTAATTATTTGAACCCCAATTATTTGACCGCTGTTTTTAATAATGGGCGCACGAAGGGGCGCGAACATAATCGGCTCATTATTTGCGATATTCTCAAATAATTAACTAAATTCGCGTTCAGATAAGCGCTTGGATAACAACATTCAGCAACCCCCGCGGTTGCCTGGCTCCAATGATTTAATGTCTAACTTTAATCAATATTTTTCAACTATGAATGTAGAAACAATTGGCTCGTGGGCCGGCCTCGTATGGAACGCCCTCTCAAACGCCGACGTTCTCGGCCTCAAGCAGCTCAAGAAAGAAACCAAACTGAAGGACAAGGAAGTGTTCGCCGCCATCGGCTGGCTCGCACGCGAAGGCAAAGTCGACATCCAGACCAACCCCGACGACGAAAAAGACCTCCTCTTCTGCCTCACCCAGGACAAGTAACCCCACCCCGCGGTAACCATCCCGCGTAATCCCGCGCGGCAACCAT
>CAYTBH010000133.1:0-4850 GCA_964435935.1 uncultured Alistipes sp. | reverse complement strand
AATATCGTTGGCGGAGGTTACTACCGCAAAGCAGCGTTGACGTTGGTTACTGCCGCAATGCTTCGAGGGTGATGGTCTGACCGGGGAGGGTCTGAAGGTCATACTCGAAAGCGGGCGGCGCGACGAGCGGCACAAGCTTTTCGGGCGTGTTGGCCACGAATGGCGGTAATTCCCCCGGATCAAGGAGAGGATTCGCGGTGGTGCCCGCCGCCTCGACAAGCGGCTGAAGAGATTCGGGATTTGCGGAGGCAAGTCTCAGGGGTGTCGCCGAGCGGAGGCGGAGCGGGAGGCCGAGGCGCGAGCGGAGCGTCGCTGACACAAGTTGGCCATCTCTCCACACAAGTTCATCGATATCGAAGCCGCCTCGGGCCCGTAGCCCGCTGACACGCCCCTCGGGCCACGCGTCGGGTAGAGCCGGTAGAAGGGCCACAGCCCCGTCGTGGCTCTGGACGAGCATCTCGGCAATGCCGGCGCAGCAACCGAAGTTGCCGTCAATCTGGAACGGCGGGTGGGCATCAAACATGTTGGCGTAGGTGCCGCCATCCTGGTCGCGGATTGTTGCCTGGGGGTCTTTAAGCCGAAGCTGGTTGCTGATGAGCCTATAGGCGCGGTTACCATCGGCAAGGCGGGCCCAAAGGCACACCTTCCACCCCATCGACCAGCCGCGCGAAGCGTCGCCGCGGCCATCGAGCGACTTGCGGGCCGCCCCAGCGGCATCGGCGTTAAGCCGGGGCGAAACCAGGTGACCCGGGTACACGCCCCAGAGGTGGGAAACATGGCGGTGGCCCGAGGTTTCGCGGTCCCAGTCGTCGAGCCACTCCTGCAGCTGGCCGTAGCGCCCAGCCATGATGGGGGGCAGCTGGGCGCGCACGGCATCGAGCGAGTCGGCAAACTCGCTTTCCACTCCCAGGGTGCGGGCAGCCCGGGCTGTGGAGTGGAGCAGGTCGTAGACCATCTGGTTGTCCATGGCCACCCCGGCGAAAATTGCCGGCTTTTGCTCCTTATTAAATATGGTGTCGAAATACTTCTCCTTGCCCGGGTTGTTTTCGGGCGAGTTCGAGGGCGAGACCACGAGATAGCCCGTGCGCGGCTCGCGAACGAGGAAGTCGAGGTAGAAGCGCGACGCCTCGGCCATCACCGGGTAGGCGTCGGCCAGGAACCGGCGGTCGCCGGTGAAGAGGTAGCGCTCCCAAAGGTGCGAGCAGAACCAGGCATTGCAGGTGGGCCACACGGAGCAGGAGGCGTAGTCCACCGCCCCGGTCGAGCGCCATAGGTCGGTGTTGTGGTGCAGCGTCCACCCACGCGCGCCATACATCTCGCTGGCCGACTGCCGCCCGGTGACACTCACGTCGCGCACGAGTTGGAGGAAGGGGTCGTGGCATTCGCTGAGGTTTGCGACCTCGGCGGGCCAATAGTTCATCTCCACATTTATATTAGTGGTGTACTTCGAATCCCAGGCGGGATACTGCCCGGCATCGGGATTCCAGATGCCTTGCAGATTGGCCGGCTGGGTGCCGGGTAGCGAGGAGCAGATGAGAAGATAGCGGCCAAACTGGAAGTAGTCGGCGGCGAGCCCCGGGTCGTGGCTCTCGGCAAACTCGGCAATGCGGCGGTCGGTGGGCTTGGCTTCCTGAACCGGGTTATGACCAAGGTCGAGCGACACGCGGTCGAAATAGCCCCGGTAGGCACTTGTGTGGCGGTCGCGGGCGGCGGCATAGCCGTCGGGCGCGTTTCCAGCCGCCATAAAGCGGTCGACGGGGCGCTTCGCGCGGAGCTCGGCATCGCCGCCAATGTCGTCGTAGCGGTTGAAGTTCGTGGCCGAGGAGATGAGAATCAGCGCCTCGGTGGCACCTTTGACGCTCAACGCCGAGTCGCCCGCGGCCTTCACTTCGCCCCCTTGGGGAATCACCTTGACAAACGTCGCGCAGCGCAGCAGATTCGGCACATGCTCGGCCTCCTTGGCGGTGGGCCTGCTGAGGATGAAGAGTTCGTCGGGAGCGGTCACGGAGGTCGTGGCCGTTACGCGGTCGCGTTTCGCCGGGCCGGCGAACGAGACCTCGAAATCGAGCGCTCCGGGTTTCGAGGCGGCGAGCTTCACGAATATCAGCGAGTCGGTGAGCGACGCGAAATACTCTCTCGAAAAGCGGCAGCCGTCTTCAGCCGCGGAATAGTCGACCCGCGCCACAGCGTCGTTGAGCGAGAGGGTGCGCGAGTAGTCGGTGGCACCGCCGGCTGGGAAGGTGAGCACCAGGTTGCCCACGGCCTCATACATCATCCCGTGGCCCGTGGAATCGAGGTCGGCGGTGATGTTGTGCATCGCGAGGTACTGGGCCCGGGCGAAGTCGCCGCGGTCAATTGCCGCCCTTATTTCGGGTAGAGCCCCCAGGGCGCGGGGGTTGACATTGTTGTAGGGCGAGCCGCTCCAGAACGTATCCTCGTTGAGCTGGATAGTGTCGGAGGCAACACCCCCGTAGACCATCGCGCCGAGCCGTCCGTTGCCCAGTGGCAGAGCCTCGACCCAGTGGGAGGCCGGGCGGTCGTAGCGCAAAACGTGTTCCGCCTCGGCGGAAAAAGCGCATGCTGCCGCGAAGAGCGACAGCATGCCGAATATCATAGATGTGGATTTCATCGTGTCTTGGCCCCTCTGTGGGGCGGCATTCGTGCGGTGAATGTTACTTTTTCAGGGTGAAGCGGCGCGAAGCCAGGCGGTAGTTGTCGGAGAAGAGCTCCACTGTGTAGTCGCCGGGGGTCAGGGTGGCGTTCACATCCCAGTAGATGCGGATGCCCGCTATTTCCTCTCCGGCATACTCGATGCTCTTGCGGGCCGTGCAAGCCACCGAGCCGCCCTCAAACGAGAAGGAACCGCCGTTGCCGAGCAGCTCGCCCTCGGGGTTTGTGATGCGGCAGTAGATGGTTTTCTCGCCCACAGGGGTTGAGTTGTTCTGCGGGATGGTGAAGGTAACCATCAGCTGGCGCGCCTTGGTGACATTCTTCTCCGTCTTCCCCTTCTTGTTCAGAGGGGTGAGTGAAACGCCGGTGACATTGAGCTTCTCGGCAAGGGTCATGCGCTCGTTGAGCACCTTGTTGTTGGCCTGCACCGACTGCACGGTTTGCGCAAGCTGCTGGTTTTGCTCCTTGATGTCCTTGTTTTCGGTAATGAGCGCCTGGTTCTCCTTGCTCAGCGAGTCGATTTGCTGGACGTAGGTGCGGAGGATGCCTTTGAGGGTCGCGATCTCGCCTTTGAGCTTGCTGATTTGGGCGGCCGACTTGCTCTTTTCGTTTTTGAGCTCCTGGAGCAGCTTTTCGACCTGGGCGCGGGCGGCGGAGTATTTCTGCACAATCGAGTCGTTGGCCAGCAGGGAGGTCTGGTTCTCATACTGGGCAAACTCGTTGTTGAGGCTCTCATACTCGTTGGCGAGCTGCAGCTGTTCGTTGGCGAGTTGCAGCTGTTGCAGCTGTTCCTCGTGCTCGGCCTGCTGCTTCTGGTTGTTGATGAAGAGGAAAGCGGCGCCGATGATGGCAACCACCAACAGTATTATGAGCCAGAGAACGGTCTTTGACTTTTTGGCGGGTTTCCGCGGAGGCTCGGT
This sequence comes from uncultured Alistipes sp., assembly GCA_964435935.1. Taxonomy (GTDB): domain Bacteria; phylum Bacteroidota; class Bacteroidia; order Bacteroidales; family Muribaculaceae; genus UBA7173. The sequence goes on along the minus strand of CAYTBH010000133.1, from coordinate 1,260 downwards.
GTAGTATTCCTCGACCGGTCGCGGGCGGCGGGGTTCCTCGCGGCGGGGTTCCTCGCGGGGAGGCTCAGGGCGGCGGGGAGGTTCTTGGACGGGGGCGGCTACCTTGGGGGCCGGCGGCGGAGTCGGCGCGGCCGGGGCCTGAGGTGCCGCGGGCTCGCCGGAGCGCTGGCGCGCCATCTCCGCGGCGCGGCGCAGACGCTCGTTGAGCGTCTGGCCTGCGGGGTTGTTGTTTGATTCAGCCATAGTGTGGTTTACGGTTGATTAGGCGTTTTTGCCGTGGCAGTTCTTGAACTTCTTGCCCGAGCCGCAGGGGCAGGGGTCGTTGCGGCCCACGCGGGGAGCGGCCTTCACAGGCTGGGGGCGCACCGGGCCGCGCGAGGCGGCTGCCGAGGCCGCGCGGTTGGCGGCTTCGCCGGGGAGCCCCTCTTTCGAAGCGGTGTACTGCGAATAGTCGTTGGGGCGGTCGGGCATCGCCTGGCGCACCTCGGGCTGGGGCTTGGGAGCGGGCTCCTGCCGGGACTCGGAAGCGTTCTTCTCGGAGTCGAGGGTTGCCTCGGAAGCGCGGGGAGCCTCCTGCACGAAGATGTGGCCACGCATGAGGGCCGCGAGCGCCTTCGAGTTCAGGGCGTTGAGCATGTTCTCGAAGAGGTGGAACGACTCAACCTTGTAGATAACCAGCGGGTCCTTCTGCTCGTAGGAGGCGTTCTGCACGCTCTGGCGCAGGTCGTCGAGCTCGCGGAGGTGTTCCTTCCAGAGCTCGTCGATGGTCACCAGAAGCACGGCCTTCTGCCACTCCTTGACAATCGAGCGGCACTGGGTGTTATATGCCTCGTTGATGTCGGCGCGGAGGTTGAAGATGCGCTTGCCGTCGGTGATGGGCACGGCGATGAGGCCAGTGGCGCCGCGGTTTTCGACCCACTCCTTGATGACCGGCATGGCCACCTCGGTGATGCGCTGCGAGCGGCGCTCGAGGGTTTCGTTGGCGGCGGCGTAGAGCTTCTCGATTTTCTCCTCGCGGCTCATGTTGGCGAACTCGGCGGCGGTGAAGGGGGCCTCGAGAGTCATGGTGCGCATCAGTTCGAGCTGCAGCTCCTCGTAGTCGGCGGGCTGGTCATACTGCTGGACGAGGTTCTCGATGAGGTCGTACATCATGTTGGCGATGTCGATACCCACTCGCTCGCCGAGGAGGGCGTGGTGGCGGCGGTTGTAGATGTAGGTGCGCTGCTTGTTCATCACGTCGTCGTATTCGAGCAGGCGCTT
>CAYTBH010000132.1:0-4894 GCA_964435935.1 uncultured Alistipes sp. | reverse complement strand
GAGGAACGCTGAGGCTATGGGAGGCACGGAATCTATCGAGCGGAGAGATTCTATGCGAAACACAGATGAGAAGTGTGTTGGGGAGCCTTTAGCGGGCAAGGTTGAGGTTGACCGAGATTCCGTAGTTGGAGTTGGTGGTGGGGTAGGCGGCGTTCGACACAAGGGGTGTGTTCACCTGGTGGTCGAAGTAGGCCGCGAGTGTAAGTCGACGGCTAACCACATAGGAGGCTTGGAAGTTGATGCTCAGCGTTCGAGTGCCTGAGGTAGCTTGCGTGTAGTTCGTTTCTATGCGTCGAATGAGGCTTTGAGTGTTCTGCAACGAGAAGTCGGCATTGAGCGTCAGGTCGTTCGACACGCCGTTCTGCTTCGAACCTATTTTGAGGATAGAGTTGAAGTTCACAATCTTGTATCCGGCGCCAATGGTGAGCCCGCGCGTGGTGGCTTCCACAAGCTGGCCGGCGGAGGTGTTGAGCGTGAGCGTGCGCTGGTCGCGCCACTCGGCGTTGAACTGGATTTCGTTTTTGAGGGTCGCGTTAACACCAATCAGGGGTGAGAATCGCTCGGTGATGGCAACTGACGAAATGTTGTAGGGAGAGGATGGCACGGGATTGCCGGTAGCCTCGTCGCGAATGAAGCCCATGTTGTTGTCGACCTCGATCCAGTTGAGATACGAATTGTATGAACCGACCGAGTAGGTGCACTGGTAGGCGTGCGTGAGCGTGAATGTCTTGAAGACATTTCGCAAATTGCCGAGGTTTACCAGTCCGTCGTAGGTCACTCGCCAGTTGGGAAGCACTTGGGCGAAAGATGGGAACGGAGAGAGATATTGCTTTCTCGCATCAGTGCCGGTATAGGCGGCAAGGAATGCCGGGATGAGGATGTCCGACGAAGTTTCAGGAGTTGTACCCACCTCCGTGCTGAATGGTTGCCCTGCGAGCGGGCTGTCGGCCATGAAGCCATTTGTTGGGTAAGTCGTACCTTGATATTGATTGTTATAACGTTCGGCAATGACGGGAATGTTGTCGATCAGGCGCTGGAAGTGCTTCGAGTAGTAGCCATCCTCGGCTTTGAACGAGCCGAAGGCTGTTCCTATGGCGCAGTGGGTCTTGGTGTAGGAGCCCGAGTAGGTCATGGGCATGTCGGCGTACATGAACTGCACCTGCGTGTTTCGGTTGTCGGTGCGGTTCATGGTGAGCTGGATTTTCAAACCCTTCAGGGGTTCGAGTTGCAGCTCGATGTTCAACTCGTTGGCACGCGACCACATGGCGGGCGACGTCTGGCCGTCGTCGCAGATGAGCCAGCCGCGGGCTTTGGCCTTATCGATGTAACTTTCGTCGACGAAGCCGAAGGCGAAGTCGAGGCCCGGAGCCATTGGTCCATAATGAGTGCTTTCGCCAAAGATGTTGCCGATTTCGGGCCGGAATAGGGGCACCGACATTGTGCGGGTGTTCTTGTAGCGAACCGAGATGTTGCGGGGGCTCATGACGAGGCGGGTCGCATATTCGCCGATATTGCGCCACACGGATTTATCCTCGTTCAGAATCTCTTCAATCGAGAATTTGACATCCTGGTCCCCCTTTGTGAGCACCTCGATGGAGTTCGCGTCGATAACCCTGGTCTTCACCGGGAAGGCCTGGCCATCGGTTGTGCGGCTCACGATTTTAACTTTCTTGTTGCGCAGGTTGTGGCGTATGGTAAGAGTCGTATCGGGTTTGAGCTTGAAGGTGCGTTCAAACTTCTTCGGTTTCACCGGGGTTGTCGGGCGGCGAGAGTTGGCAAATCGCTTGTCGACATCCTTTACAAAAGGAATTTTCTTGTAGAGGTTCTCGAAGTTGACTCGGCCGTCGACGGTGAAAGCCGACTGGTTGGCGATGGTGTTGCCCGTGGAGTAGCCGTCGACTTCGGCGCCGCGGTCCCAGCGATAGGTGGCGTTGTAGCTCACGTTCGAGGTTATGAAGTCGAGAACGGGAATGCGGTTGAACGGAGCGCGCCACTGAGCGGTGAACGACTGATTGTAGGCCCAGGGGGTACCCATGGAGAGGATTGACTGCCACACGGTGTCGCGCCACTCTTTATACTTGTCGGGGAAGAGTTTGCGGTTCACGGCGCCCACGGTTTCTTCAATGCGGGCCGATGTGTTGGAGTTGAAGTTGACGGTGATGGTTTTCGTCAGGTTCCATACGAGCTGGAACTGGCGGTCCCACAAGAAGTTCTTGCTCACCGAAACGGGGAGCTGGAACATCTGGTCAGTTTCCGAGCGGGTCTGCATTTCGTAGTAGTAGCGCGACATGTTGGTCAGGAACGAAATGGAGGCCGGCACATAGTTGATTTCCCAATCCTTGAAGAATCGGAGGTTGCGGTTTTTGGTTTTGAGCCATCCGAAGGGCTTCAGCGGCTTCACCATCGGCGAATAGTTGTAGGCAAACGAGCCGCGGTAGTCGTTAGTTATCTCATATTCGGTGGTGGGATTCTCCTTGTGCTGTTTGTTGAAGGAGAAGTTGAGCGTGAAGTTCGCGGGGTCCCAAGGCATCGGCTTGGGCGAACGCACGTCGAATTTCAACCCTGAGATTGAGAAGCTCTGGATTTTGTTGCGCTCCACGGCATACGATTCAATTGAGTCGCGGGCGTGTTTGTCGGCCGCGTCGTTGAGGGCGTCCTTGAGCAGCACGTCCTGGTCGAGCGGATTGTATTTCGGGGTCAGTTTTTCGTCGGAAACTGAATAGTAGATCGGCGCTTTCAGTTTCACCTTCTCAGGGATGAAGCGGCCAAGGTCGGCCTGAACGGCGAAATTAATCTGGCGATAGTCGTCGAGGCGGCGGGAATTGAGGCTCTGGTCAACGCTGCCGAATCCGGCGCTCTCCATGTGGGTCGAGAAGTTGAGGTTGGCGATATCGCTGAGCGCCAGGTTCACATTAGCCTTGGCTGCCCAGCCGCCCTCTTCGTTGAAGTCGGTCACCTTCAGCTCGTTCACCCACACGATGCCGTCCTTGCGCTGGTTGGAGTTGTTGCGCACGCCGACGAGGATGACGCGCACATCGCTCAGCGACGGGTTGCCCATCACGGCAATGCGGTTGCGCTCGTCGTCGGGGTCGCGGCTGGTGTATAGTGTGGCGAACCCAACCTGGGAGCCCTCTTCGTTCTTGGCTCTGTTGCGGGCCTTCTTGAGGTCCACAAGGTTTTGCAAGTTGAGGTTCATGAAGTTTTGCGAGGGCCACACTTTTTCGCGGTCGGCACTCACATAGTTGTTGTATACGCCGTGGGGGGTTAGGCGCAGAGGTATCTCATATTCGTAGAAGTTGCTCTTCACATCGGAACCGAGGCGAACGAACACCGATAGCTCTCCGGATGCGAGCTGTGTGGGATCGTCGATAAGGCTTTCGGCGTGAACCCACATCTGAAGCCGCTTGTAGTTGCGCAGGTCCTGCTGCGTGTCGCGGTAAACGGCGCGGGCGTCGCCGGGGTTAAGGCCGGTCACTTTAAGCGACATCGATTGCTCGTTGAGCTGAACGGCCTGCGATTGTCCGGGGTCGGTGATTCGGGTCACACCCGGGGGGAGCACATAGTTGATGGGCTCGCGCGAGGCGTTTTCCTCGATGTTGACAACCGACACGTCGAGCTCGCCCTCGGCGGGGGAGTCGCCGCGGGTGTTGAGGTTGAAGTCGTAGGTGCGCCATTCGCCTCTGACGAGTTCGAGTGTGGCGAAGCGAAGGTGTGTTGTCTGTTTGAAGCCGGTGAGGAAGATGCGGGCGAAGCGTATTGTCGAGAAGTCGCTTATCGAGCCTACGACTTTTTCGTACGCGCTCAGTGGTATCTTGAACTGATACCACTCCACGGGTTCATTCTTGCCGTCGCGGGTGAGGGGATATGATACCTGCTTGTCGGTTATGAAGTTCTTGCCCACTACAAGGTCTTCGGGGCGGATCGATACCTTGTATTGGAAGTAGCGTTCGTATTCGTTGAGCGTGTTATCCTGGTTGATATCCTCGACATCAGGCACGGCGCGCGAGCTCTGGTATTGCGGGTCGGGGGCGCTTTCGGGCGAGAGGGAGTTCCCTTCGACGCCGTTATAGTGTTTATAGCGCTCGAGCACCGAGGCGCGGCGTGCATCGTAGTCGTTGCTGAGGAAGAAGCCGTAGTTGTCGCCTGCAGGGTCGTTCATTGCCGAGAACGGGTCCTCGTTCATCCGCTCCATTGCCGCTGGCGAAAGCTTGGCGTTGAGGTTCTGCAGATACTCCTGGTATGAGGGCGATGTATACTCGTCGGCATTGATAAGGCCGTCGAGACCGACGTCCTGCACGGGACGCGAGCTCGAATTGTTGTCGAAAGCGTAGGTCAGCGAGTTCTGCGACGAAACTCGGCCCCACACAGTGTTTTGCATGAAGCGGTCGTTGCCGTCGAAGGGTACGCCGTTTTCATAGCTCTTCAAACCATCTTTCAGAATATCCTCTGAGATTTCGCCGAAATTGAAATAGAGGTCGCCGCCGTCGTAATTGGGATTATCCGAATCAAGGAACGGGTTCATCATCCAGAATTGGATGTAGTCGATGTTGGCCTGCTCGAAGTTGGTAGTCTCCATCTTGCGCATGATGCCGCCCCATCGCTTTTCGGGGTTTAGGAGATTTCCTTCCGGGTCAATGTTAGTGTCGTCGAGGTTATAAGGGCCGCGCTCGTTGGGATAGAACGAGAGATTGAGGGTCTGGATGTACGATGATTCGCCGTAGGTGAGTTCGCGGCCTGGGAATATTTCCTTCGAGGTCACTTCGCGAACGTAGGGGTTCGATTGCTGCTTAAGGTCGTTTTTGAGGTAGCTCGGGCAGAGCGACGAGTTGCGCTCGGTGAACAGGCGGTCGATGTAGTACCAGTTGAGCAGCGCGCGGTTCTTGCCGTAGTCGAC
>CAYTBH010000131.1:0-4917 GCA_964435935.1 uncultured Alistipes sp. | reverse complement strand
CCCTCACAGGCGGAACCAGAATCCGACGTGCTACCATTACACCACAAGGCAATATAAGATGTCAAAAAAATTCTCGGACTGCGGGGCTCGACTTGGAGGGGGTCTTGCCATGCTTCGGCCTCCGCCGAGGCGCTGTCTTCGTTTGACGTGTGCAAAGTTACGCACTTTTTGGGAAATGACAAATTTTTGGGCGTTTTTTTGAGAGTTTTTTTGAGAGATGCGGGATTTTGGGTGTTAAACGGGCTCTCGCGGCTGGGCCCGTGGTTGGCTTTTGGCGGAAGGTGGGCTGGAGATTGGTTGGCGCGGTGGAGATAAGGTTCGCTTGAATATAGATGGTTGGCGGGAAATGGTTGGGGGGGGAGAATGTTTGGCGGGTGTCATTGCGCATTGGCGGGCAAGTTGTAACTTTGCATTGTTAATGTTGGTTGTTTCGCCCCGCGAGGGTGAAATGACGGATATAAGATATTGGTTATATTATGAAAAAGTTTGTTTTCGTTGCTTTGGCCGCACTCGCGGGGTTTTGCGCCGGCGGCCAGACTCTTGAAAAGATGAATTGGTTTAACGAGCCGTCGAGCTGGAATATCTCCGGCGGCGCGCTGTCGATGGAGGTGACTCCCCACACGGACTATTGGCGGATTTCGCACTATGGCTTCACTGTTGACGACGCACCGTTTTACTATGCCGAGTATGGCGGCGAGTTCGAGGCCAAGGTGAAGGTCGCCGGCGACTACAAGGCGCGCTTCGACCAGGCCGGGATGATGCTCAGGCTCGATGCCGAGAATTATATCAAGGCGGGGATTGAGTTTGTCGACGGCAAGTACAATCTGAGCGTCGTGGTGACCCACAAGACTTCGGACTGGAGTGTGATCGCTGTTGACCATCCTGTCGAGGCTGTGTGGATTAAGGCGGTGCGCCGCCTGGATGCCGTTGAAATCTTCTATTCGTTCGACGACAAGGAGTACCGCATGATGCGGAATGCCTGGTTTGAGGCCAACAAGCCCGCGAAGGTGGGTATGTTTGCCGCATCGCCCGACGGCGATGGGTTCAAGGCCTCGTTCTCGAATTTCACTGTGAAGCATCTGCCCGACGCTGTGCGCACCGAGTGGCTGAAGCGCAATGCCGAATAGGCCGAAGGCGGTCAGAATGGATAGCCGACAGAGAAGTGGAACGTGGCGTCGCGCCTCCACGAGGGGTGGATCAAGGGCCACTTTTCCTGGTCGCGCGCCGGGTTGTGGGCTTTCAAGCCGAGGTCGAAGCGCAGCAGGAAGTAGGTGAAGTCCATGCGCAGGCCGATGCCGTAGGCCGCCGCTATCTGCTTATAGAACTTGTTGAAACGGAATGCCCCGCCAGGTTGGTTGGGGTATTCTTTTATGGTCCAGATGTTTCCGGCGTCGACAAAAAGCGCGCCTTCGAACACCCAGAAGAGTTTGTTGCGATACTCGAGGTTGAGCACCATCGACACGTCGCCGCACTGGTTGATGAAGTCGGTCACCGAGTTGCGGGCGTCGTAGGTGCCCGGGCCGAGGGTGCGCACTCCCCATCCGCGCACGTTGTTGGCACCTCCGGCGAAGAAGCGCTTCTCGAACGGCACCATCGACGAGTTGCCGTAGGGGATGGCGAGGCCGGCTCCGGCGTGAAACGAGATGGAGTTGCGCGTGGTGATGGCGTGATTGATGGTGTAGTCGAATTCGCCTTTGATATATTGCGCGTACTGGATGCCGAATATGCGGTAGACGCCCCCCTCGCGCCTTTGGCCTACGAGGTTTGAGATGCCGTAGAGCAGGTTGCCCGCCATTTCGCCCGATGCTCGCAGGGTGTAGGTGTTTATCTGTCGGCGGGTGCGCGCGTTGGCGAGCCCGGTGGCAGCAGGGCGGCGGTTTGTGATGTAGACCGTGTAGCCCATTCGCATAATGAAGTGGTCCTCGTAAGAGTAGCGCAGCAGCGGGTTCGACGGGGCTATGTGGTCGATGAAGTTTACAGTAGACTTCGGGAGGTTCACCACGTTGATGTCGACGAGGTCGAAGGTGCGCCGCGCGGTGTTCGAGCGGTTGGCCCATTTATACTTCCATGCGGCGCCAAACATCAGGCGGGTGTATTCGGGCCGTTCCTGGCGCATGAATGTGAGGGCGAATTCAGTGGAGGCCTTCATGCGGGCCTTGAAGTCGGCGGCGATGAAGGGGGCTTTGAATTTTGGGAACGTGAGCGAAGCCTCGGCGGCGAGCTCGGTGTAGCGGTCGTTGATGAGATTGTCGAGTTTGCCAGAGAGGCTCTCGTAGGCACCGCGCACTTTCACGTTGAGAATCTCGCCGGCGTGTGCCAGGTCGCGGTTGGTGTAGGTGAGCGCCCCGCCTATGCCGAGGTCGCCCTGCGAGTTGGTGCCTTCGAGCTCGGCGGTGATGCCCTGTTTGCGTGTGCGCGACAGAAGGATGTAGACGTCGAGCCCCTCCGACTCGCCGTCGTAGGGCGCGGGGCGGGTGAGGATGTTGACGTAGCGTAGCACGGCCAGGCGGTTGAACCCCTCGTAGGTGCGGTCGATGGCCTGCGACGAATAGTAGGCACCCGGGACGATGAAGCATTGGTCGTTGATGGCCTGCGGTTTCAGGAACCGGTCGGGGCCGTAGAGAATGTCGAGGCCTCCGCTGCTTATTGTGTCGCGCCCGGGGAAATGAAAGTCGTTGGTGTTGTCGCCGGGCGAGAAGTCGGTCACCACATAGACGCGTCGGAACCGATAGCGCGAGTAGCCTCGGTCGCGGCCGTCGGGGGCCGCCGCGGCAGCCCCTGTCGGGTCGCCGATGCGGTGGGGGCGCAGGATCATCGTGAGGTCGACCCTTTTGTCGCCGGCCACGGTGTCGGCCACAAACGAGATATACTCTTTCGAGAACGCGTAGAAGCCGCGGTTGCGCAGCCGCTCGGCAATCAGGGCCCTTTGGGCGTCGAGTCGGTCGCGGTCGAGTCGGTCGCCCGGCGCCACCGGGAATCGGGCCGAGTCGGCCATAACCAACGAGCGGAGCGCTGGGTCGGGTATGTCGTAGGTGATGGAGTTGACGCGGTGGGGTTGGCCGGGAAACAGTTTGTAGTCAAGCGAGACTCGCTTTTCTTCGATGTGGGTGGTGTCAACCTCCACGCGGGCGTTGTTGTATCCGCGGTTCACGAGCGCGAGCCGCAGCTGGCGGGCGCTTTGGCTGGTGAGTTGCGAGTCGGCAATCACGGGTGACTCGCCGATTTTCCGCAGCCAGCGGTTGAAGCCGCGGGTCGAGTCGGCGCCCGAAAGGTTGTAGACACCCAGCTGCATTTTCGCCAGGCCGAGCACGCGGTGGTTGGGTGTCTGCCGCAGGTAGTTGTAGAAGTCTTTGGGCGATACGTCGGAGGAGTCGGCAACGGAGATTCGCACCTTGTCGAGCAGCCGCTGGCCCGCGGGGACATGCTTCGTGGCCGAGCACGCCGAAAGGAGCGCGGCCGCGAGAGCCGCGCCGACAAGCGAGCGGAAATTGCGCAGGGCGGGCCTCAGTCCCATAGGGTGTCGCGGATGGCGTAGCGGGGGCGGTGCTTTACTTCGTTGAAAATCTTGCCGATATACTCTCCCACAATCCCTATGGCAATGAGAATCAGCGAGCCGAGAATCCACACTGAGAGCATCATCGACGCCCATCCGGCGCTGATGTGGTCGCTATAGAAGTAGGAGATGAACACATAAACCGTGACCAGCAGCGCGACAACGAGCAGCATTAGCCCCGTGAGGAAAATCCAGCGCATGGGGCGTGCCGAGAACGAAGTGATGCCGTCGATTGAGAAGCTGAGCATCTTTTTCAACGGATATTTCGATTCGCCAGCCACGCGCTCGTGGCGCGGGTAGGTGACGATTGCCGTGTCGAGGCCGATTTGCGGAATGATGCCCCGGAGAAAGAGGTTGCTCTCGCCGTAGTCGCTCAGCAGATTGAGGGCTCGGGAACTCATCAGGCGGTAGTCGGCGTGGTCGTAGACGGTTTCCAGGCCCATTTTCTTCTGAAAAGAGTAGAACGCGTGGGCCGAGGTGCGCTTGAACCAGGTGTCGGTGTCGCGCGAGGAGCGAACTCCGTAGACAATCTCCTTCCCCTTGTGGAATTCGCGCACCATCTTCACAATCGCTTCGGGGTCGTCCTGCAAGTCGGCGTCAATCGACACCGCGGCATCGCAGCGGTCGCGCACGGTCATCAGCCCGGCAAGGAGGACGTTCTGGTGGCCCCGGTTGTGGGCGAGGTTCACTCCCTTAACCCTGGAGTCGGCCAGGTGGAGCTCCTCGATGACGTTCCAGGTGCGGTCGCGGCTGCCGTCGTTGCAGCAAAGGAGGTAGCTCTCGGGCGCGACGAGCCCTTCGGCGGCCATGCGGTCGAGCAGGCCGAGCAGTCGGCGGGCTGTTATGGGGAGGGCTTGCTCCTCGTTGTAGCAAGGGATTACGATTGCGAGAACCATAAAGAGGGGGGGTAAAATCGGGGGCGTTCCGGCGACGGGCCGCGAAGCCAGCCGCCGGAACGCCCCGGTGTGGATTAATAGTTGCGGGCAATCACCACGCGGCGGTGCGAGGGCTTGCCGGTGAGCATGTCCTTGCCTTCCTCCTCGGGAGCATCGACGGGGATGCAGCGAATGGTGGCTTTTGTCTCGGCCTTGATGCGCTCCTCGGTTTCGGGGGTGCCGTCCCAGTGGCACATCAGGAAGCCGCCTTTCTCGATTTCCTCTTTGAACTGGTCCCAGGTGTCGACGTCGCGGGTCATCTCTTTGCGACGTGCCAGGGCCTTGTCGAAGATGTTCTGCTGAATCTCTTCGAGGAGGTTCTTGATGAAGGGGGCGATGCCTTCGATGGGTTCAACCTGCTTTTCGAGGGTGTCGCGGCGCATGAGTTCGACAGTGCCGTTTTCGAGGTCGCGGGCTCCGATGGCGAGG
>CAYTBH010000130.1:0-4921 GCA_964435935.1 uncultured Alistipes sp. | reverse complement strand
CTCACCGACAACAAGGGCCGTATGGTCAACTTTAAGAACACCATAATTATAATGACTTCAAACATGGGTTCCCACGTCATCCGCGACAATTTCGCCAAGATGACTCCCGAGAACAAGGAGGAAACCATCGAGAAGACAAAACAGGAGGTGCTCGACATGTTGAAGCATACCATCCGCCCCGACTTCCTCAACCGTAGCGACGAGACAATCATGTTGTCTCCGCTTATCCGCGTTGAGATTGAAGAAATTGTCGGGTTGCAGGTCAAGAGGGTCAAGAAGATGTTTGCGGCCAACGGCATCACTCTCGAGGTGACCCCGAAGGCGCTTTCATTCCTTGCCGACGAAGGCTATGACCCCGAATTCGGTGCTCGTCCCGTAAAGCGTGTGATCCACCGCCTGGTGCTCAACCGCTTGTCGAAGGACATTCTGGCCCAGACCGTCGACAAAGAGAAGCCCATTATAATCGATGTTGACAACGACAACCTCGTTTTCCGTAACTAATTGACAAACAACTATATTTTCTAAGGGATTATGAAAAAGATTCTTTATTACTTGCTCATGTTACCGTTGCTGGCGCTTGTAACCTCCTGCGACGATGACGACAACAAGGTGCCCGATGTTGGCATACAGGCGACCTTCTCAGGTGCCACGATTGATGACGGCATAATTTATGTAGTCCAGGGTGAAGACCTCGCCGTTGACCAGCTCAACCTGGTTAACAACTCCGGCAAAGATGGCGGAATGGGTGTCGTGACCTACTACATAAACGGAGCGATGATTGGCCAGGCTTACACTCGTCCCTACGAGTTTGAAATCCCCACCAATCTTACCCCCGGCGACTACCTGCTTGAAATCTCTACCCCGATTTATGTGGTTGACTATCCTATCTGCTACGGATATTTCAGCTATAAGCTCAGAGTGGTTGCTTCAGCAGATGATTTGCCCTCTCAGCCTGCCGTGCAGACCGTCAGCGGTCTGATTAAAGACAAAAATTGATTCATCCCTCTCTATTTCCCTGGAGTCGCGCCGAAATAATCGGTGCGGCTCTTTTTTTAGCCATTATCCCTCCGCGACGGGATTGCTTTATAAGAATAAAATCACTACCTTCGCGTAAAAGTTTTAGGTTGTGACAGATACCAAACCATCCAAACGCCCTTATCGGCTCGGCATCGCGCTTTCAGGCGGCGGTGCGAGGGGGTTCGCCCATGCGGGCGCGTTGAAAGCCATTGAAGAAGCAGGGTTGAAGCCCGACGTTATAGCCGGCGTGTCGGCTGGATCCATAGCCGGAGTGCTCTATGCCTCAGGTCTCCCCCCGACGGAACTCGTGCCACTGTTTTCCAAAACCAAATTCACCGATTTTTGCAAGCTATCCATCCGCGATGGTGGCGGTTTGTTCTCGATTAACAACCTCAAAAAATTCATGGTGAAAAACGCGGGGGTGGAAAATCTCGAAGACTTGCCGATTCCCACTTATGTCGGAGTGACCAATCTCGACCTTGGCATCCCGGCTGAATTCCACGAGGGTCCCTTGGGCGAGCGCGTAATGGCATCCTGCTCCATCCCCATTGTTTTCCAGCCAGTGAAAATCGACGGCACCAACTACGTCGATGGCGGCGTGCTGCGCAACCTTCCCGCGTGGGTAATCCGCGAGCAATGCGACTACCTGATAGGAGTAAACTGCTCGCCCATGACCACCTACCGCTACAAAAAATCGATTATGGACGTGGCTATGCGCACATACGCTTTGATGGCAAAAACAAGCGCCCGCGTCGACATGGACATGTGCGACCTCGTAATTGAAACGCCCAACATCGCCAACTACAAGGTATTCAACCTTAAAGATATCCAGAATGTGTATGTGAGCGGTTACGCGGCAGCGCACAGGGCCATTAAAGACTGGCTTCAGCAAATTAAGCCAAATCTTTGATTGCCGCCCTACCCTGACTCCCTCATTCCAACAGAATCATCCCAACTCGATAAATGACAACCACATCAAATACCGACAATCGCGGCAAGAAAGCGGTCATCTACCAAATGCTTCCGCGATTGTTTGGCAATACCTGCGAGAACTGCGTCCCCGACGGCGACATCGCCACCAATGGGTGCGGCAAAATGAACGACATCACCCCCGAGGTGCTCGACGAAATTAAAGGTCTGGGGGTAACCCACGTCTGGTACACCGGCGTTATAGAGCACGCCCACGCCACGGACTATTCGAAATTCGGCATCACGCCCGATAATCCCGCGGTCGTAAAGGGTATGGCCGGCTCGCCATACGCGATTTCCGACTACTATGACATTGACCCCGACATAGCCGTTGACGTTCCAAACCGAATGCGCGAATTCGAGGAGCTTGTCAAGAGAACCCACGAGGCCGGGATGAAGGTGCTGATCGACTTTGTTCCAAACCATGTGGCGCGCCGCTATCATTCGGATGTCGCGCCCAAAGGCATCGAGGACCTCGGCCAGGGCGATGACACAACTATGTTCTTCTCGCCCACGAACAATTTTTATTACATCCCCCGACAGCAATTCAACCCATCTTTCCCGATCGAAGGCTACACGGAATTCCCCGCCAAGGCATCGGGAAATGACTGTTTTAATGCCTTCCCTTGCAAAAACGACTGGTACGAAACCGTCAAGCTCAACTATGGTGTTGACTATGGTAACGGCACCTGCCATTTCGACCCCATCCCGCCCACTTGGTATAAGATGCTCCATATATTAAGGTATTGGGCATCCAAAGGCATCGATGGTTTCCGCTGCGACATGGTGTTTATGGTGCCTGTCGATTTCTGGCAATGGGCAATCCCCCAGGTTAAAGAGCTCAACCCCGATTTGATTTTCATCGCCGAGATTTACGATGTGAACCAGTATCGCGACTTTCTCGACCGAGGGTGCTTCGACTATCTTTATGACAAGGTAAACCTCTACGATACGCTTCGAGCCATCCAGTGCTGGAACCATTCGGCAGCCCGCATAACCGACTGCTGGCAAAGAATCGACGGCATAGGACATCGAATGCTTAACTTCCTTGAGAACCACGACGAACAGCGCTTCGCCTCGGCCCAATATGCCGGCGACGCAGCCAAGGTGCTCCCTTCGCTCGTGGTCAGCTCAATGATTTCCAACGCTCCGTTCATGATATATGCCGGCCAGGAATTAGGCGAAAAGGCCGAAGATGCCGAAGGATTCAGCGGCCTCGACGGACGCACCACCATTTTCGACTATTGGAGCATCCCCACTTTGCGCCGATGGCTCAACGGCGGGAAAGCCGACGGAGAAGCCCTCGCGCCGCACGAGAAAAGCCTTCGCCAACTCTATGGCCACATCCTCAGAATGTTGAACGAGGAAAAGGCGCTCCACGATGGCGAGTTCTTCGACCTCATGTACGTTAACATGAACAACCCCGAGGACTTCAATCCTCACACTACCTACGCCTTCATGCGTCGTCACGGCAACGAAGTGCTGTTAATCGCCGTCAACTTCTCAGCCGAGCCGATCGAGCAGCGCATAGCAATTCCCGACCTTGCCATGGACATGTACGGCATCCGGGATGGAATCCGCCAGTGCACCGAACTGATTTCAGGCAAAAAGGCCCGAAAGAATGTCAGCTCGCTGCAACCCTTCACCGTCAATCTCGGTCCATGGGGCGCCTCCGTGTGGAAGTTCAAGGCCGACATGCCGCGGAAAAGTCGGGTCGCCGCTAAGTCAAACTGAAAAATGTAGAGAAAATCATCTCGCAATTCAAGACTACTTACAAGAATATTGCATAACTTTGCCATACCATTTTTCAAAAACATATATGAACGCTCTGTTACCCCCTATTAAAGTATTTGCCGGCACCAAGTCGCACTATATGGGTGAGGAAATCTGTAAAGAACTCGGCATCGAGCTTGGCAAGATGAACATACAGCATTTTGCCGACGGCGAATTCGAGGTGTCGTTTGAGGAATCAATCCGCGGATGCGAGGTTTATCTCGTTCAGTCAACATTCCCCAACAGCGACAACCTCATGGAACTCTTGCTGATGATCGACGCGGCAAAACGAGCTTCGGCAAAATCTGTGATTGCCGTGATGCCCTATTTCGGCTGGGCGCGTCAGGACCGCAAGGATAAGCCCAGAGTTTCGATTGCCGCCAAACTCGTCAGCGACCTGCTTGTGGCTGCCGGCGTCGACCGCGTCATCACCATGGACCTGCATGCCGACCAGATTCAAGGTTTCTTCAACGTGCCGGTTGACCACCTCTATGGTTCCAGCGTGTTCCTCCCCTACATCGAGAGCCTTCATCTCGACAATCTCGTAATCGCCACTCCCGACGTTGGCGGTGCCAAGCGCGCCAACAACTATGCCAAATATCTCAACGTGCCCCTCGTTCTCTGCCACAAACAGCGCGCCAAGGCCAACGTTGTTGCCTCTATGACCGTTATCGGCGACGTGAAAGACAAAAACGTGATTCTCATCGACGATATGGTCGACACAGCCGGCACCATCACCAAAGCCGCCGACCTGATGATGGCAAACGGTGCGAAGAGCGTTAGAGCACTCGCATCCCATGCCATCATGAGCGACCCCGCCTCGGAACGTGTAAACAACTGCTCTCTCGAGGAGATTATTTTCACCAACTCCATCCCGTTCCACAAGGACTGCAACAAGGCTACCATCCTTTCAGTGGCCAAAATGTTTGCCGACACCATCCGTCGCGTTCACAACAACGAATCAATTTCCTCGCAATACCTCATCTGATTCCACCAAGGATTCCGATATAAACGAAAAGCGATGTGCCGAATCTCTCGACACATCGCTTTTCGATTTTATCCTGTTGTTAGAAGCAGTTGGTTACTGGAGAGTTCCAGCTTCGGCCTGCTGAATCATATTCTTGTCGGCAGTGATATAGATTTCAACTCGGCGGTTCTGTGC
>CAYTBH010000129.1:0-5031 GCA_964435935.1 uncultured Alistipes sp. | reverse complement strand
CCCTTCTTGACCAGGTCGGGGAAGAACTGGAGGAAGAAGGTGAGCAGGAGCAGGCGTATGTGCATGCCGTCGACGTCGGCATCGGTGGCGATGATGACGTTGTTGTAGCGGAGGCCGTCGATGCCCTCTTCGATGTTGAGGGCTGCCTGGAGGAGGTTGAATTCCTCGTTTTCGTAGACCACTTTGCGCGAGAGGCCGAAGGAGTTGAGGGGCTTGCCGCGGAGGGAGAAGACGGCCTGGGTTTCGACGTCGCGGATTTTGGTGATCGAGCCGGAGGCGGAGTCGCCCTCGGTGATGAAAATCGAGGAGGCGAGTTTCTTGGCTTCGTCGCCTCTGGGGTCGTTGAGGTGGACGCGGCAGTCGCGGAGCTTGGAGTTGTGGAGGTTGACTTTCTTGGCGCGCTCGCGCGAGATTTTTTTGACGCTCGCCATGGCTTTGCGCTCGCGCTCGCTATCCTGGATTTTGCGCAGAATCACCTCGGCGGTGTCGAGGTTTTTGTGGAGGTAGTTGTCGAGCTCTTTTTTGAGGAAGTCGCTGATGTATTTGGCCACGGTTGGGCCGTCGGGGCCCATGTCGCGGGAGCCGAGCTTGGTTTTTGTCTGCGACTCGAAGATGGGCTCGACCACTTTGATGGCGATGGCGGCGATCATGCCGTTGCGCACGTCGGCATACTCGAAGTTCTTGGCGAAGTATTCCTTGATGACGCGCCCTACGGAGTCCTTGAAGGCGGCCAGGTGGGTGCCCCCCTGGGTGGTGTGCTGGCCGTTGACGAAGGAGTAGTATTCCTCGCCATACTGGTTGGTGTGGGTGAGGGCTATTTCGATGTCGTCGCCTTTGAGGTGTATGATGTCGTAGAGGGGGTCCTGGGTCATGTTGGACTTCAACAGGTCGAGCAGGCCGTTGCGCGACATATAGCGCTTGCCGTTGAGGTAGATGGAGAGGCCGGTGTTGAGGTAGGTGTAGTTCTTCAGGAGAGTGACGATGAACTCCTCGTTGAAGTGGTAGTCGCGGAAAACGGCGTTGTCGGGGGTGAATTCGACGCAGGTGCCGTTTGGCTGGTCGGTGGGCTGCTCGCCGGTCTGGTTAAGGAGCACGCCTTCGGCAAACTCGGCTCTGACGGTCAGGCCGTCGCGGAAGCTCTGGATGGCGAAATGGGAGCTGAGGGCGTTGACGGCCTTGATGCCGACGCCGTTGAGGCCCACGGATTTTTTGAATGCCTTGGAGTCATATTTGGCGCCGGTGTTCATTTTGGAGGCCACGTCGATGAGCTTCCCCAGGGGGATTCCGCGGCCGAAGTCGCGCACCTTCACCGAGCCGTCGGCCACCTCGACGGTGATTTTGTTGCCGAAGCCCATGGCGAACTCGTCGATGGAGTTGTCGAGCACCTCTTTGAGGAGCACATAGATGCCGTCGTCGCTGTATGTGCCGTCGCCGAGCTTGCCGATGTACATGCCCGGGCGCAAGCGTATGTGCTCGTTCCATTCAAGGGTTTTGATGTCCTCCTCGTCGTATTCGGTTGTGCCGACGGGGTTCTCGTCTTCGCTTTCGTCGGCGATGTCGAAAAGCTCCTCGGGTTGGGTGTCGGCGGGGCGCTCCTGGGCGCCGGCGGGATTGTTTTCGCTTTTAATTTCCTCGGTCATGGGCGTGGTTGGTGGTGACGGGGCTGTGGAAGGTGGCCCTCATTGCAAAGTTACAAAAAATAATCGACAAGTGGCCCTCGCGCGGGGTGTCAAAAAAACAAACGCGCCTGCGCTGCCCGGCAAGCCGGGGTGCACAGGGCGTAATCGTTGACCTAATAAGTGGTGTGTTTGCTGGCCCTCTCCGGGGCGTTCACGAGAGGTTGGGTTCTAAATGGAGCAGAGGTGGAATTTATTTCTTGGCAGCCTCGAGCGAGAGCTTGCGGAATTCCTTCATTGCTTTTTCAAGCTCGAGAGAAACCTTGCGTGCGCGTGTTCCGGCAGCTTTGTTGCCATTTTCCAACTGTGCCATTGCTTCTTTCATAAAGTTTGCGTTGAGTTCAGCAACTTTTTCAACTAAGTTCTTCATTGTCGTAAAAATTATTTCTTGGTAATATTAGTGTTTGATTTTTGCAAAGGTAAGAAAAATTCCGTAACTCCAACATTTTTAAGCGATAATTCGCACTAAAAAAGAGTTTCTTCGCCTACGACGTTCACACAGCGGTTAGCGCACGCACACTTTGCGAGTCAAATCGCCCTGACGCACCAGGTAGACCCCCGGGGTGAGTGGCAGATTGTCAGCTGAGTCGAAAACGCCCAGGTTCACGCCCGAAAGGGAGAAGACCGTCACGGGACCAGCCGCGGCGGCAACGTCGGCCTTGACATCCTCCACGCCGCCGAGCTCTGCCGGTGTTGAGAAGTGGTAACGCTCGATTTCAACCTTCACAACATCATTCGAGCGGGTTGTGAGCGTGCGGCTGATTGGTTTTAAATACATATAGTAACAGCTCATTTGCGGATAAGCTGCAAATATGTAACAAAGGCTTCCATCAATAGAGGCGTCCCATTCATACTCATACAATTGTGCCGGCTCATTCCAATCGTTCTCAACCGTGTTATAGAAAGTATATTCGTAAGTGTTATGCGCATTGGTGCTACCGACATAGGTAGTACGATAACGCGTCCTTGGATTCAGTTCCTTATCATTGCCTACATATTCCACGCTCTCTATCCTTCGATTCAAATCATCGTAGGTGTGTTCGTCGTGTCTTTTGGAGATTGAGCCGTCGAAAGAGTACGAAATGTTATCGTCCCTAAGACAATATCCGTTATCAGTGAACTCTTGCATTCGTTCACTTGCAAGGAACCATTCATTCGTATTGGTATTGAATGTGAAAGTTTTACGCGACAGCGTTTCCTGCTGCCAACTCCCAAACTTGATAAACGCCCTCATTACGGTTTCGACTTTGCTGGGAGTCTCTCCCGATAGTGATCCATCGGAATAGTAACGACAGTCCTTTCCATTCCATACAATCTTAATCGTATGGTTTCCAAGCTCAGTGACCTCCGAGGTGCTTTCTGAGACAACGCACATTTTGTCGCCGTAGCGATTCTTCTTGATTGATGAAGTGGCATAGCCATTAAACATACCCGGCACTATTCGTGCAAACGTCTGATATGAATATTTTTCAGTCACCCAAGTATTTCCGTTGTCTTCGGACGAGTAAATCGTTTCTTCCTCCCATCCGCCTTCTGGCACGTCAAACTTAGTCAAAACCTGCCGCCGACTCATGCGCCAAACGCCTTCGTAATAATCAGAGGTGGTCATCCGCATGGTCTCGGCGCCATCGGCCTTCGACCACTGATAATCCTCGATACAGTAAGGCTCCAACGTACCATCATCGTAAATCACATCTATCGCGCATTTAGTCCGATGACCAGTTTCATCATACTGATACGCATAGCGCATTCTGTAACCGAAGTAGATATATTCGCAGACAGCCATTCGCCCTTCCGCATCGAATTCAAACCGTTGACTGCCGTTGGACAACATTCGGCCAAGGCTGTCCCATTCAAATCTGTCGCACTGTTTTTCAACCCATTGCTGACTGGCTGCGTCCCATTGTGAGTCGACATATTTTGACGGTAAAATGTCCCTGTCATAGTCCACGGTGCGCACTCTTGTAGGCACGCCATCGGTCTCCGTGTCGATTCGCGTGAGGAAATAAGCCTGATTGGCACGCTCGGGAA
This sequence comes from uncultured Alistipes sp., assembly GCA_964435935.1. GTDB lineage: Bacteria > Bacteroidota > Bacteroidia > Bacteroidales > Muribaculaceae > UBA7173. Next base: position 1,324 of record CAYTBH010000129.1, on the reverse strand, counting down.
TACTGGGATAGCCCTGATGCCCCCAATAGTCGTCGAAAGCGCCGCGCGATTCCGGGGCCATGGGCCGTGAGAGTTCGTCAGCGGATGATACCATAGGGCTATCGGGCCCCACGTTTCTAATGGCGGCGGTTAGCGAAATCGCGGATGCGGCGATGGCGCCAGCCAGCAAAATGGGACGGCAAAAGGTAAAATCAAATTTCATATCAGACGTAATTAGTTTTTCAGCTGCAAGTTACGAATTAATGCGCTGCAATGCAAGCGCCCTGTTCCAAAAGGAGAAAAAACTGCCCCATATTGAGAATAAAAAGCAATAGATTCGCGGTGATATTCGCGAATCTATTGCCTTGTGTTTATGGTTCGCGCCCGCCGGGGGGCGGGGCGAAGAGGGGGATGGTGGGGAATCAGCCGATGTTCTCGGGCTCGGGCATGGCGTCGGTGACAACGTCGGCGGCAAGAGCGCCTTCGATGTCCTCGCGCGAGCCAACGACGAGGCGGTTGTACTGGGGCAGGCCTGTGCCGGCGGGGATGAGGTGACCGCAGATCACGTTCTCCTTCATGCCGACGAGGTTGTCGGTCTTGCCGTTGATGGCTGCCTCGTTGAGCACCTTGGTTGTTTCCTGGAAGGAAGCGGCCGACATGAACGAGGATGTCTGCAGGGCGGCACGGGTGATGCCCTGGAGAATCTGCTCGGAGGTGGCGGGCACGGCGTCGCGCACGGTAACAACCTTGAGGTCGCGGCGCTTGAGGGCCGAGTTCTCGTCGCGGAGTTTGCGGGCGGTGATAATCTGGCCGGGCTTGAGGTTCTCGGAGTCGCCGGCGTCGACAACCACTTTCTTACCCCAGATGCGGTCGTTCTCGTCCATGAAGTCGCGCTTGTCGACGATTTGCTGCTCGAGGAACATGGTGTCGCCCGGGTCGATGATGTTGACTTTGCGCATCATCTGGCGCACGATGACTTCGAAGTGCTTGTCGTTGATTTTCACTCCCTGCATGCGGTAGACGTCCTGCACCTCGTTGACGATGTAGTCCTGCACGGCTGTGGGACCCATGATGTTGAGGATGTCGGAGGGGGTGATGGCACCGTCGGAGAGGGGGGTGCCGGCACGCACATAGTCGTTCTCCTGCACGAGGATCTGCTTCGACAGGGGCACGAGATACTTCTTGACCTCGCCGAGCTTTGAGGTGATTGAGATTTCGCGGTTGCCTCGCTTGGGTTTGGGGGCAAACTTGACCTCGCCGTCGATTTCGGTGACCACGGCGGGGTTCGAGGGGTTGCGGGCCTCGAAGAGCTCGGTGACGCGGGGCAGACCGCCGGTGATGTCGC
>CAYTBH010000128.1:0-5132 GCA_964435935.1 uncultured Alistipes sp. | reverse complement strand
GAAAGCTCGGGTGTGGGACGGAAGCTGTCGAATAGGTAAACCTTGATGCCGTTTGCCGAGAATATGTTGGCAACGATTTCGGCAAACTTGCGCGAATTGTTGCGCACGTCGTGGCCCACAGCTACAGAAATCTGGGGCAGGTCGGGGAACGCCTCTTTAAGATAGTTTGCCAGGCCCTGGGTAGCAGCGCCGACAGTGTATATATTCATGCGGTTGGTGCCGGCGCCCATAATGCCGCGGAGGCCGCCAGTGCCGAATTCAAGATCGCGGTAGAAAGCTTCGATCAGCGGGGTAGAATCCTCGGCCTCGAGCATCTGTTTCACTTCGGCGCGTGTGGCCTCGTCATAGTCGGCGGTGAGCCATCCCATTGCACGCTCCTTTACGGTTTTAAGGAGTTCATTGTTTTCCATAAGGTTGTGTTCGTGTTTGATGGTAATTTGTTTTCTACAAAGATAACACCTATAAAACGGATTGGCAAACAAATGGCCGAATTTTTAAGGTAAATTGCAGAATTAGCACTAAACAGCGTTAAAAAAAGCAACAAACCGCGGAGAATGCTTGTAATTTCGCCTCGGAATGACTAATTTTGCTTTTTGTGAAAGACGGGCGCGCCGCCAAGCTGGCCTCAGCCGCAGGTTGAAAGCGCGCCGAATGCCAATTAAAAAGTTCTATATTTAATTTCAATGAAGAGATTTTACACATTGCTTGCTTCGGCTGCCATCCTTTTCTCGGCTGCCCAGGCTCAAAATGGCAGGCTCCCGATGGAGACGTTTACCCCCGGCATGCCGCAGCTCAAAGCCGCGCGCTCGCCAAAATCACGCGTGATGTCGTCGGTCCCGGCCAACGCCACATGGGAAGCCGCCGGCACGGGCTATTGGATGGAGGGCCTTCTTGACCAGCTCATAGGTCCCCTCGCCGGTAGTTCGTGGGAGGTATCCTTCGAAGAGGCCAAGGAATACCCCGGCTACTATCGCCTGCTCCCCTACTCGTCGCCCGAGAACCCGGTTTCGGCAGCTCTGGAAACAGTTGATGCGACCAACTACGTCTATATTAATGCCACCAACCCCTCGAAAGTCTACATCGAGGACTTCTTCGCTTTCGACTACATTCTGATATCCAACCTTGTGGCGGAGAACGAATGGACTGGCTACAAGCAATACGGCCAGCTTAAAGACGGCGTGATCACGTTCCCCAACAGGGCGTTCGCCTACGCGACCTACGACCAGGCCGGATTTGACTACTGCGACCTCAACAACGTGTTCCAAATCGCGCTGCCCGGCTATGAGCTGAAAGATTACACCCTGGATATCGACCTCCCCGTGTGCGCCGAGAACAACACAATGCCCATCTCCATCACCCGCGGTTCGGACATCGCTACGGTAAAGGTCATCACAGCATACGGCTACTACAGCAACAGCGACTCGAACAACGCCGCGGTTGCCGCTAACGGCGCCGTTGTCGACCCGGCGAAAGGCTATATCGAATTCCAGGCCGCCGACAACGCACCCGCTGGCCTCTACACCACTCTGGCTGTGGGCCTGAACGACAGTGGCGCGGTTGTGGCTGCCCGTTGCGCCTACTCTCACATCCTGGAGAAGGACGACGCCGACTGGAAAAACATCGGAACCGCCACAATGACCGAGGCTATCCTCATCACCGTCTACGAGACCGCCACACAGCAGTTGCTCACCTGCCCGGTTGAGGAGTGCGTTTCGACCCCTGGCCGCTACCGCCTTGTCAACCCCTACGCCGAGCACACTTGGTCGAAGGCCTATAACGACTTCCTCATCAACCACGACCACCCCCACTACATCTACATCAACGCCACCGACCCATCGATGGTCTACATCGAGCCAGCCCCGCTCGGCATCAACAGCGACGGCGAGGCTTCGCTCTACTCCTACGCAGCCTACTTCCTCAGCGTGGGCGAAGTTGTCCAGAACCAAGCCTCGTTCGGCAAGATGATTGTGGATGATGGCGAATACATCATCTCCATGCCCGACGGCTCGCTCATGTTCAGCGAGAACAACTACGACATGGGCGCTTACCACGCCGTGGGTAGCAATTTCATGGTTGTGATTACTCCCGACAATAGCGCTGTCGAAGAGGTTGAAATCAACGACGACAACCTCGCTCCCGCCGAATACTATAACCTCCAGGGCATCCGCATGGCCCATCCCCGCCAGGGCCAGCTCGTCATCGAGCGCCGCGGCTCAAAGGTGACAAAAACAATCGTAAAATAAAAAAACGACTCGCGAATGAACTCAATGAGCTGTGTCTACCGTCAGGAATGGGCACAGCTCATTTTCATTGGCCTAAAATGACCCTCTAAACTTCATCTACCTAAAATACATCTACCATGTACAGCGACCCCAAAGAGTGCCTCTACTGCACCAACAACCAGACGCTCCACGACCTGATGATCGAAATCGCCCCGCTCGAGGTATCAAGAGCGTTCCTCTTCAAAGAACAGACCTACCGCGGCCGTTGCCTTGTGGCTTACAACAAGCACGTCAACGACCTCAACGAGCTCAGCGACAAAGAGCGCGACACCTTTATGCGCGACGTTGTGCGCGTCACCCGCGCGATGGACAAGGTTTTCCACCCAGAGAAAATCAACTACGGGGCATACAGCGACAAACTCTCGCACCTCCATTTCCACCTCGCCCCCAAATATGTCGACGGTCCCGACTACGGCGGCACATTCCGCATGAACCCGGGCGAAGTTTACCTCACCGACGAGGAGTACGCCAAGATGGTCGAGGATATGCGCGAAGCCCTGAAAGATTGATCTATTTTCCTCCACAAAGCATTGGCGGACCGCGAAGGCTGAACGAAGCCTACGCGGTCCGCCCAATTTAACACAGTGATATTATGCGCCGAGTACGGGGCGCAGTCTAAACGCCGGGGCTCCTCGCAAAAACACCGGGCAAAAAACTTTTTGTGGATTTTTTTTGAAAATGAGGGATTTTTAGGGTTGAGCGATGGAGAAATGCGGCGAAAAATTCGTAAATTCGCGGCTTGATATACTTTATTAACAGCGAAAAAACTTTTGAGCCCAGACCCCATGTGCCAAATCAAAGAAATCAAAAGAGCCCTGATTTCTGTCTTTCATAAAGACGGCCTCGACGAAATCCTCAAACTTCTCAATGAGAACGGTGTAGAATTTATCTCAACCGGAGGCACCAAGCAGTTTATCGAAAAGCTCGGCTATCCCTGCGCGGCCGTTGAAGACCTCACCGGCTATCCCTCGATTCTCGGTGGCCGCGTGAAAACGCTCCACCCCAAGGTGTTCGGCGGCATTCTCGCCCGCCGCGAAAACGAGCAGGACAAAGAGCAAACCAAACAATACGAGATTCCCGAGATCGACCTCGTGATTGTCGACCTCTACCCCTTCTCTGAAACAGTTGCATCCGGCGCGTCACAAGCCGACATTATTGAAAAAATCGACATAGGCGGCATCTCGCTCATCCGCGGCGCCGCGAAGAACTTCAACGACGTTGTAATCGTAGCGTCAAAGATGCAATACGAGCCCCTGCGCCGCATCCTTGCCGAGAACGGTGCAAAAACCACACTCGACCAGCGTCTTTTCTTCGCCAAGGAAGCCTTCGCCGTAAGCTCGGGCTACGACTCAGCGATTTTCAACTACTTCGACTCGCTTGCCGAACACCCCACAGCGCTCCGCCTCGCTATAGATGGCGAAAAGACCATGCGCTATGGTGAAAACCCCCATCAGAAGGGTTACTTCTTCGGTCGTTTCGACAAGATGTTCGAGCAGCTCCACGGCAAGGAAATCAGCTATAACAACCTCCTCGATATCGACGCGGCAGTGGGTCTCATCTCGGAGTTCACCGACACCACTTTCGCCGTGTTGAAACACAACAACCCTTGCGGCGTGGCTTCGCGACCCACCGTTAAGGAAGCATGGGAAGACGCCCTCGCCGGCGACCCCGTCTCGGCTTTCGGCGGCGTGCTCGTCACCAATGCCACTATCGACGGCGAGACCGCAGTGGAAATCAACAAAATCTTCTTTGAGGTAGTCATTGCCCCCGCTTACGAACCAGAGGCGCTCGGCATCCTCAGCCAGAAGAAAAACCGCATCATCCTCCTCCAGAAGGAGCCTCTCAAAACCACCCGCCAGTTCCGTTCGATTCTCAACGGGGCGCTCGTGCAGGAACGCGACACGAAGATCGAAACCGCCGACGACCTGCGCCAGGTCACCGAAAAAGCTATCGCAGCCTCGCAAATCAACGACCTGCTCTTTGCCAACAAGATCGTGAAGCACTGCAAGAGCAACGCCATCGTCCTGGCCAAGAACCGCCAGCTCTGCGCTGCCGGCGTCGGTCAGACATCGCGCGTCGACTCGCTGCGCCACGCCATCGACAAGGCTCGCTCGTTCGACTTCGACCTCAACGGCGCCGTCATGGCTTCAGACGCGTTCTTCCCGTTTGCCGACTGCGTGGAAATAGCCCACAAGGCTGGCGTCGACGCCGTAATCCAGCCCGGTGGCTCCATTCGCGACAACGAGTCGATCGACTATTGCAACGCCAATGGGGTGGCCATGGTAATGACCGGTTTCCGTCACTTCCGTCATTAATCCGACTTCATTTTTCAGATTAGAAATACAATGAGATTTTTTTCTCTCACCAAAGAAATAGCCGTTGACCTCGGCACGGCCAACACCGTCATCATCCATAACGACAAAATCGTTATCGACGAGCCCTCGATTGTGGCGCTCGACCGTCGCACCGACAAGCTCATCGCCGTCGGCATCGAGGCTCAGCGTATGTATGGCAAAGAGCCTGAGGGCATTCGCACAGTGCGTCCGCTCCGCAAGGGCGTGATTGCCGACTTCAACGCTGCCGAGCTTATGATTCGCGGCCTTGTGAAAAAGGCCTCGGCAAAGAGCAACTGGTTCTCCCCCTCGCTCCGCATGGTCGTCGGCATTCCCTCGGGATCGACCGAGGTCGAAATCCGCGCCGTCCGCGACTCGTCGGAGCATGCCGGAGGCCGCGATGTCTACATGATTTACGAACCGATGGCGGCAGCCCTCGGCATCGGCCTCGACGTTGTAGCCCCCGAGGGCAACATGATTGTCGACATAGGCGGCGGCACCACCGAGATTGCCGTGA
>CAYTBH010000127.1:0-5192 GCA_964435935.1 uncultured Alistipes sp. | reverse complement strand
GGGAGCGCTGGCAAAAGGAGATTGACTGGATGGCGCTCCATGGCATCAACATGCCGCTGGCGCTTACCGGGGCCGACGTTGTGTGGCGCGCTGTGTTGAAGCGCCTCGGTTACCCCGACGAGCGCGTCGGGGCCTTCATCGCCGGGCCGGCATTCCAGGCATGGTGGTTGATGAACAATCTCGAGGAGTGGGGTGGCCCGAACACCGAGAGCTGGTATCAGCGCCAGGAGGCTCTCCAGAGGCAGGTTCTCGCGAGGATGCGCGAGCTCGGCATGCGCCCTGTGCTCCCCGGCTACTCGGGGATGCTCCCCCACGATGCCACGGAAACAATCGGCGTTGAAGTCGCCGACCCGGGGTTGTGGTGCTCCTACCGCCGCCCGGCCTTCCTCCAACCCTCCGACCCCGAATTTGACCGCATAGCCGACATCTACTACCAGGAGCTCGAAAAGCTCTGCGGTAAAGCCGATTTCTACTCCATGGACCCTTTCCACGAGGGGGGCAACACCCGCGGCGTGGATCTCGCGGCGGCAGGAAAGCAAATCCTTGCCGCCATGAAGCGAGCCAACCCCGAGGCTGTATGGGTCATCCAGGCGTGGGACCAGAACCCGCGGGCCGAGATGATCGACAGCATTCCGGCGGGCGAGCTCGTTGTGCTCGACCTCACCTCGGAGTGTGTGCCTCAGTGGGGCGCTCCCGGGGCCAAGCGTCGTCCCGACGGCTTCGGCAACCACCTTTGGAATTTCTGCATGCTGCTCAACTATGGTGGCAATCCGGGGCTCTACGGCAAGCTGCCATACCTTTTCGAGGCTTACGCCGGGGCGCTCGAGTCGCCCCGCGGCGAGAATATGGCCGGCATCGGCCTCACCATGGAGGGGATTGAAAACAACGAAGTGATGTATGAGCTCATGACCGACCTCCCCTGGATGGCCGGCGATGGCCGGGAGCCAAAGGAGTGGCTCGCCAACTATCTGAGGGCCCGTTACGGCGCTCCCCTCGACGACCGCGTGGCCCATGCCTGGGAGCTCCTTGCCGACGGGGTTTACAATTGCCCGGCGCCCTCGGTGCAGCAAGGGACGCGCGAGTCGCTGTTCTGCGCCCGCCCGTCAACCTCCGTGAGCGATGTCTCCACCTGGGCCAAGTCGCAGCCTTATTACGAGCCCGACTCTGTGATCCGCGCCGCCGAGCTGATGCTTGCCGCCGCCCCGGCTTTCGAGGGGGTGAGGGCGTTTGAGTATGACCTTGTCGACATCACCCGCCAGGCGCTTGCCGAGGAGGGGCGCAAGGTGCTCGCCGGGGCCCGCGAGGCCATCGCAAGGCGCGACACCCTGGCCTTCGACCGCGCGGGCCGGCGTTTCCTGGCCCTGATAGCTGCACAGGACTCGCTCGTGGCCACCATCCCCCAGATGCGCCTCGGCCACCATCTGGCGATGGCCGAGAGCGCCGCCACCGACGATTACGAGCGCGACCGCTACCGCTGGAACCAACTGAAACTCGTCACCACCTGGGGCAACCGCGACGCTGCCGACCGCGGCAAGCTCCGCGACTATGCCCACCGCGAGTGGCAGGGGCTCCTTGCCGACTATTACCTCCCCCGCTGGCGCCACTGGTTTGAAAAGGCCAGCGAGCAGCTACGCTCCACCCCCGAGGGCGGGGAGTTTGCCGAGCCCGAAATCGACTGGTACGGCTTCGAGGAGCCTTTCGCGCTGACCGGGAAGAGCTACGACCCACTCCCATCCGAAAAACCTGCCGATGCCGCCCGCCGCGCCCTGCGCCTCGTGTCGGCAGGCGGGCAGTAGGGAGAAATTTCGCCCCTTTGGCGTAAGTTTTTCAAATCGCGGCGAACATAATGCCCCCGTTCGGTTGTTATAACATTAGAAATAATAAATTCATCATACCTTACGATTATGGAAAGTGAAGAAAGAAAAGAACGCCGCGCTGAGCGCCGCGAAGAAAAAAGCGTAAAAAAGAACCGCGCCAGCATCTGGATGCTCTTCGGTGTGGGAATCCTCATAATTCTGTTGTTGGTTTGGCTCACCATCGCCGACTTCTGGGGCGACACCGACGTGGCCGCGATGATTAACCTCTTCTAAGCCCATCGTCGGCACAGAGGGAGGGCCTTCGCTTCGAACACCCCTCCCAATCAACCTTCAACAGTGGTAAACAAACAAAAATGGCGGGTCACACCCGCCATTTTTGTTGCGTTGCCGCACCTGCCCATCCGGCCATCGCCATTTCTATCAGGTCGTTGCGGAGGAGCGCTTAATTCACCGCGATTTTGCGAACCTTGCCACCCTGGCGCACAATGTAGAGGCCCGGAGCGAGGCCTTCAGTGGTGTCGGAAACGAGAACGCCGTTGGCGTTATACACCTCGCGGGGAGCGTCGGCAGCGTCGGTCACTGCGCCGTCAATGCCGGCGAAGTCGTATGCCTCGATATTGGCGAAGTTTTTCCAGGGGTCAATCTGCCTGCATTTTTCCACCGCCGCAGCCGGCACATACAACGTCGCGTTCCCGTATGCCACGGTTGAGAAAATCCCGCTCTCTCCACTCACCGGCTCCTCAGCCCCATAATACACCTTTGTCAGACCATCGCATTTTTCAAAAGCATCAGTGCCAATTGTGTTTACAGATCCAGGGATTTCAATTTCAGTCAGGCCATAGCAATTATAGAAAGCTTCAATTCCAATTTCGGTGACAGAAGTGGGGATTATGATGGATGTAAGACCGCTGCAATCACGGAAAGTGTAATCTGGAATGCTTTGAATCGAATTTGGAATGCTAACAGAAGTCAGGCTGGTGTCTCCATAGAACACGCCATTGCCAATTGTAGTGACGGAATTAGGTATGTCAAACGATGTCAGTGCGGTGCAATCGCAGAAAGCGTACATGCGGATTTCTGTGACTGAGTTGGGGATTGTGACCGAAGTCAAGCCAGAGCAACCTCCAAAAGCAAAATCGCTGATTATCTTGACTGAGTTGGGAATCTTTATTTCGGTAAGGCCAGTGCAATCTTCGAATGCGATGTTTCCGATTTCAGTGACCGAGGTGGGGATTGTCACCGACGACAGGCTTTTGTATCCGTAGAAGGTGGCATAGATTATCTTTGTAATTGAGTTGGGAATTTCGAGCTCGGTAATCTCCGTGCCCCGTATGTAGAGGTTCCCCGAGTATGAAATTGGATTGGAGAAGGCATTGCCAAATTTCATTCTGCATAGTGACTCGATGCTTGCGAATTCGGCCTTCACGAGTCCTACGCATTCCCAAAAAGCAGACCTTCCAATGGAGGTGACGGACCAGGGAATAGAGACCGAGGTAAGGTCTTGGCAACAATTGAAAGCCGACGCGCCGATTGAGGTAACGGTGTATTCCACATTCCCCTCCTTGGCGGTTGAGGGGATTACCAACGCCCCTTTTACGTTGTTACCGGGGGCTACGAACTCTTCGCCCTCCTTGACCATGACGGTTTTGGCGTTCTCGTCGGTGACGGTGTAGGTGAGTGTCTGGCCGGCGTACTCAAATTCGAAGTCGCGTGCGAAAGTTGAAAGTGATGACAGTGCGCCGAGTAGCATTAGAAAAACTTTTTTCATAGTAGCTGGAGTGTGTTGTGTTTGATTCTGCGCGAAGTTACGCTAATTTTTTGACCCATAAAACTTTTCAGCATCCAAAGCGCGTAATCCGCGGCGCTTATTCCGCGGTGGGGGCGAACAATATGGGGCCCGGGGGTGTTCTAACAAAAAAAGCATTCATCATGTCATTGCATTGCCACATTTTCCCGCTACTCGCGATCGCGGGCCAGCCAATCGACGTTACGCACTTCATAGGCGACAGCACAGGGGTTTCCTACGCTATCGCCAAGCTCGTTATGAATATCGTCGACTGGATTCTCGGGGTCTTCAACCTCGACAATAATCAGACGCTTGTCACTTTTCTCTACGCCTCTGTGGTGCTGGTGATTGCCCTGGTGGCGGGCTACATCGTGCAGTGGATTGTGCTGCGCGTGGTGTCGGCGCTTGCCAAGCGTCTCAATTCGGGCGTCTACCTGTCGCTCACGCAGCAGAAGTTCTTCCACAAGGCGTGCCGCATCATCACGCCGCTCGTGTTCCTGATTTTCATAGAGTTCACCCTCTCGAACCACAACAGCCTCTCGGGCGCGCTGACCAAGCTGACGCTCATCTATATGACCTTCGTGCTCGCACGGGCCATCACGGCGCTCATCAACGCCCTGTGGCACCACATCGACGAGCGGGCCAACAAGCGCCATCTGCCGCTCAACGGCCTGGCGCAGCTGGTGAAGGGCATCGTGTGGATTGTGGCGGCGATAATCTTCGTGGCCATCCTCGTCGACAAGTCGCCCGGCTCGCTACTGGCCGGCCTCGGTGCCTTCGCCGCGGTGTTGATGTTGGTGTTCAAGGATAGCATTCTCGGTGTCGTGGCCGGGGTGCAGCTCTCGGAGAACGACAGCCTCCACGTTGGCGACTGGATTGCCGCCGGCGACGCCAACGGAACGGTGCAGGAGGTGTCGCTCACCGCCGTGAAGGTGCTCAACTGGGACAAAACCACCACCACTCTGCCCCCTTACAGCCTCATAAGCAACGGTTTCACCAACTACCGCACAATGCAGTCGAGCAACACGCGCCGCATCTGCCGCAGCTATATGATTGATGCCGACAGCGTGCTGCCGGCAACCCCCGAGATGCTCGAGGCGCTGCGCAAGGTGCCGATGATGGACGCCTATATCACCAAGAAGCTCGAACAGAAGGCTGCCGGGCAGGTGGCCGACGTGAACAACCCCGCCGGGCTCGTCAACGGCACCATCGACACGAATCTCGGCCTCTTCCGCGCCTATTTCAAAATGTGGCTCGACGCGAATCCGCAAATCTCGCACGACGACGACTGCTTCGTGTCGACCCTGGCGCAAACCTCCACGGGCATCCCGTTCCAGGTTTACTGCTTCACGGCCACCTCGGGGTGGTTCCCCTACGAGGCCATCCAGGACTCCGTGTTCGAGCACCTGGCCGCGATGCTGCGCTTCTTCCAGCTCTACACCTTTGAGTATGCCTCGGGCCGCGACACAGTGATCGACGGCTACCTCAGCCCCGGCGGCGACATCGACGATATCTACGGCATCCCGTATCCCTTCTTCCAGTCGCCCACCGCGCCCGACTCCCCCGCCTCGACGCGCACAACCCCCAAA
>CAYTBH010000126.1:0-5254 GCA_964435935.1 uncultured Alistipes sp. | reverse complement strand
CGTTGACGCGGAGCGAGTCGACTTTCACGGGGTCAAACATCAGGATGCGCTTGTGGCCGATGGTTGTGCCGGAGGCGAGCTGCTGCCAATCGCCCTCAACAAGGCCTTCTATGGCGAACTCCTCTACGCGCTGCCCGCGGGTGATATCCTCGCTGACAACGGCGCAGTTGACAGTTTTGGGATACGGCAGGTCGATGGGGACGCCACCCATCTCTTCGGGGAAGTTTTGCGACAGCCAGTGGCCAAACTCGCTAAGACGCACGGAGTCGGCGGCGGCGATGAGGCCGCGGCGATCGGGGGGCACGTTGAGAAGGAGCACAGAGTTGCGCCCCACGGACTCGAGGTAGATTTCGGCGAGTTTGCGCAGGCTCTTGGGCTGCTCATTGTCGTGGTAGAACCATCCCGGGCGAATCGACACGTCGACTTCCGAGGGCCACCAGGCGACTCTCTCGGCGTTTTCGAGCATGGCGCGTCCACCCAGGTCGGGGGCTTTAGGGCGGAGGCCCAGGCGCTTGTTCTGGTCGCTCTTGACGCTTTCGGGCAGGAGCACCGTGGCGCTCCACTCGGTTTCGCGGCCGAGGCCCTTCTCGTTGCCCACCCAGCGCACGTCGTCGCCCATGATGGCGGTGACGGCTCCGGGCTGCAGGCGGCTGATTACTTCGCAGTAGCGGTCGAGGTCATATTCCTGCTTCTTGCCGTTGGGGCCCTCGCCGCAAGCGCCGTCGAACCACACCTCGTCGATGGTGCCGTAGTTGGAAAGGAGCTCGGTGAGCTGGTTGACGAACATGTCGTTGTAGGCCGGCGAGTCGCCGTAGCAGGGCGCGTTGCGGTCCCAGGGAGAGAGGTAGAGGCCGAGTTTCAGGCCGTATTCGTCGCAGGCCTCGCGGAGCTGGCGCACGACGTCGCCCTGGCCCCCCTCCCAGGGGGATGAAGCCACGGAGTGGGCTGTTGTGGCCGTGGGCCAGAGGCAGAAGCCGTCGTGGTGCTTGGCGGTGAGGATTACCAGCTTGACACCGGCGTCGCGCAGCGAGCGCGCCCACTGGCGGGCATCGAGCGCGGCGGGATTGAAAAGCGCGGGCGATTCTGTGCCGTCGCCCCATTCGCGGTCGGTGAAGGTGTTGATGCCGAAGTGCAGGAAGGCGGTGAGCCCGAGGTCCTGCCAGGCGAGCTGCGCGGGGGTGGGCACAACGCCGGCGGCCATTTCGGCCTTCTGCTCAACAGTTGCCCCGGCCGGGAACACCACCTCTTTCACAAACAGCTCCTCGGCAGGTGCGATAAGGGGCGCCGCGATGGCGAGCGCCCCTATGATGATTTCGCGTAGCATTGCCGCGAGGGTTTATTTTAGCGTTATTTCGTCGATGAACAGGTGGGCCGGCTTTCCGGCACCCTTGTGCCACTCGGGGAGCGAGCGGGTTGAAACCACGGTGAGGCGCACGCGGTCGACCTTCGCCGGGGCGTTGAACTTCACTGTGTGGCGCGAAACGGCAAACTGCTCGGCGTCCTGCGGGCGTTCGTCGATGGCGCCTTTGGCGAGCAACTGCCACTGGCCGTCGGGGCCGAGCGCCCCCTCGACGGTGTAGCCGCGGGCGTCGGCAACCCAGTCGCGCATGTTAACGCAGTTGTTGAAGGTGAGCTCGCTCACCTCGGCGGCCTCCGGGAGGGTTAGGGTCACAACCGGGTCCTGGTTGTTGAAGCCGAGCCAGCGCCCGGTTTTGTAGCCGGTGTTGCCCGAAAGGCCGTCGGTGAGGGTCTGGGGGCCGTCGAACGAGTAGTTGCGGGCAAACGGCGCGTCGATTTCGACCTTGGCGAATGTCGCGGCGTTGACATCGATGTTGTCGGTGGTGACCCGGCCAACGTGGCCGTCGATTTTAGCGGCTGTTTTCAGTGTTGCCGAGTGGTTGATGAAGAATGGCTGGGTGTAGACCGTTGACGACGGCGCCGGGTTTCCGTCGGCGTCGAAGGGGTCGGTTCCGTCGAGTGTGTAGCGAATCTCGGCGCCCCCCATCGAGGTGAGGGTAACCCGCAGGGCGCGCGCCTCGATGTCGGGGGTGAATGAGGCCGTGACGTCGGCCAGATGGCGGGCGTAGTTATAGCCGAAATGGTCGTAGACGCGCCACATGGCCGGCATGCGGTTGAGGAAGCTGGCATAGTCCTTGCGGTCGAGGGGCGTCCACCCCACCTCGCTCAGCGCCGACATGCGCGGAAGCTCCATGTATTCGGCATAGTCGAAGGTTTTGATGAACTCCGTCCAGAGGTTGGCCTGGGGGCCAAGCACCAGGGCGGCCTCCTCGGGGGTCATCCCCGCCGTGGGGTCGAAGGTGTAGGCGCGGTCAACCGGGTTGTAGCCGCCGAGGGCCTCGGGCTCGCGGCCCGTGTCCTGGCTCTGGTAGTAGTCGAAGTAGAAGTAGGTGTTGGGCGAGAGAATCACGGGGTGACCCTTCTTGACACCCTGGGTGGCACCGTCGATGCCGCGCCACGACATGATGACGGCGCTCTGCGGGATGTCGCCCTCGAGAATCTCGTCCCAGCCGATCATTTTGCGGCCGCGGTCGCCGATGGTTTTTGCCACATGCGAGGTGACGAAGCCTTGCAGGCGCTGCTCGGCGGTGAACTTGTCGGTGGCCTTGATGCCCTGCTCCTTGATGCGCTGCTGGCACTTGGGGCACTCTTTCCATCGCACTTTCGGGGCTTCGTCGCCGCCGATGTGGATGTATTCCGAGGGGAAGATGTCCATCACCTCGTTGAGAACGTCGTCGAGGAACACGAGGGTCGAGTCGTTGCCGGCACAGAGGATATCCTCCGACACCCCCCAGCGACCCCACACATGGTAGGGCCCCCCGGTGCAGCCGAGGTGGGGATAGGCCGTGAGCGCGGCGATCATGTGGCCCGGGAGGTCGATTTCGGGAATCACGTCGATGTGGCGCTTGGCGGCGTAGTCGACGATTTCCCTGGCCTGTTCCTGGGAGAAGTAGCCCCCGACGGGGATATGGTCGTATTTGTCGGTGTGGCCTATGATGGTGCTGTCGCGGTGGGAGCCCACCTCGGTGAGGCGGGGATATTTCTTGATTTCAATGCGCCATCCCTGGTCGTCGGAGATGTGCCAGTGGAGCTTGTTGAGGTTGTGGAGCGCCATCATGTCGATGAAGCGCTTCACCTCGTCGGGGGTGAAATAGTGGCGCACGATGTCGAACATGGCGCCGCGGTAGCCAAACCGCGGGGCATCGGCCACCGTGGCCGAGGGAATCACCGGGGTTTCGCCGGCGGGAGCGCCGAGGGCGGCCTTCCGCAGGGTCTGGATGCCGTAGAAGAGGCCGGCGGGCGAGGCACCGTTCACCACGATTTCGGCGGGGCTGACGTTGATGGTGTAGGCTTCGGGGTTAGGGTCGGCCAGGTCGGCCCGGAGCACCACCGGGGCCGCGGAGTTGGCCGCGGGGAGCGAAGCGATGTATTCTTTGAGGAATGCCGCCTCGTTTTCGAGGCCGGGAACGGCCATAATCACGGCGTCGCTGCCGAGGGTGAACCCGTCGGCGTCGGGGCGCTCCATCACTTCGCGCGGCTGCGGAATCACGGCGAGCGAGGTGTTAGGCTTGGTGGCTGAAATGGTCATTGGGAGCGCCGCAACCATGGCGCTGGCAATGAATAACTTGATTTTCATGGATATAAGGGTGAAACGTGAATTTTTATGCGCGCAATCGCAATTGCAAAGATAGTTAAATAAACGGATAAAATGGATATATTCGCGTCCAGAATATCGTAACCAAAGACCGACCATGGAAACGCCATCGCTTATCAAAGGATTTTTTGCTGCCGCGGCGCTCGCTGCCGCATGCTTTGCCAAGGCTTCAACGCCGATTCCTGTTCCCGAACCGCCGCGCCCTGCCGGGCAGACCCACATGGTGGGCTACGCCGCCCCGCCCATCGACACCGTGCGCGTGGGTTTCATAGGGCTGGGGATGCGCGGCCCGAGCGCCGTCGACCGCTTCACCCACATTCCCGGGGCGAAGGTGGTGGCCCTCTGCGACATCGACACCGCGGGCATCAACCGCTCGCAGCGCTTCCTGAAAAGGGCCGGAATGCCCGCTGCCGCCGAATATTGCGGCAGCGACACGGCGTGGAAGGAGCTCGTGGCGCGCCCCGACCTCGACCTTGTCTACATCGTCACCGACTGGCAGACCCACACACCCATGGCGCTCGCCGCGATGGAGGCCGGGAAGCATGTGGCCGTCGAAGTGCCCGCTGCTATGTCGCTCGACGAAATATGGGCGCTCGTCGACACGAGCGAGCGCACCCGCCGCCACTGCATGATGCTCGAGAACTGCGTCTACGACTTTTTCGAGATGAACACCCTCAACATGGCCCAGCAGGGGCTCTTTGGCGAGGTGCTCCACACCGAGGGTGCCTATATCCACAACCTGCGCGACTTCTGGGGCCGATATTGGAACAACTGGCGGCTCGACTACAACAAGAACCACCGCGGCGACGTTTATCCCACCCACGGAATGGGCCCGGCATGCCAGCTGCTCGACATTCACCGAGGCGACCGCATGGTGACCCTCGTGGCCATGGATACCAAGCCGGTCGTCGGGCCTGAGGAGTGGGAGCGCCTCACCGGCGAGAAGCACGCCGAGTTTCTCAACGGCGACCACACTATGACCATGATCCGCACGGCCAACGGCAAAACAATCCACATCCAGCACGACGTGGTGACCCCCCGCCCCTACAACCGCATGTACCAGCTCACCGGCACAAAGGGGTTTGCCAATAAATATCCCGTCGAAGGGTATGCTTTTGAGCCTGAGCAGCTTGCCGCCGGCGAAATTCCCGACCACGAGGACCTCGACGCCCACGGGTTCCTCACCCCCGACCAGCAGAAAGCGCTGGTCGAGAAATACACCCACCCCATAATCCGCGAGGTGGGCGACGTGGCCCGCAAAGTCGGCGGCCACGGGGGCATGGACTACATAATGGACTACCGCCTTGTTCACTGCCTGCGCAACGGCCTGCCCCTCGACATGGATGTCTACGACCTGGCCGAGTGGTGCTCGCTCGTACCCCTCACGGCCATCTCCCTGGAAAACGGCTCGGCCCCGGTCGCCGTCCCCGACTTCACCCGCGGCCACTGGAACCATCTCAAAGGCTACCGCCACCACTAACCCGAACTTTCACCTCCCCCACCCTATCACGACCCCCATTGGAGCCACCGCGCCCTATCCTCGCCGCCGGCTCAATGGGGGTTGCCATATAGTTTCAGCGC
>CAYTBH010000125.1:0-5275 GCA_964435935.1 uncultured Alistipes sp. | reverse complement strand
CATTATATCGCGCTTCTTGCAATCCAATGTCTTTCGGATCGTATGTGTGACGGAACTTAACAATCCAGTGTCCTTCAGCGTCTGAAAATACAGCCTTGGGTCTTGCGCCTCCGCTGTTACCACTGTTATACAGGAGAAGCCCGGCATCTTTATCCTGCTGCTCTTTAAGGACTTCTAACGCAATCTCTTGAAGTCGGTCAAAATCTGTCACAGACTCTTCTCGATCGAGAGCTACGGAAGGAGAATAGGTTAAGGCACCCATACCATTGTCGCCAACTAATGCCAGTCTATCCAAAGACGATAGGTCGGAATCGTTTATCCCATTGCGAAGCAATGCTTTATGGAGTAGATAACGCCCATATCCATCAGGAAGGCTATCTTCGAAGACTCCAAAATTACCGTAAAATGGTTGTGCTTTGGCTATGAATACACCGGGTTTCAACGGCAGTTCGAGAGGTGAAATACTGAATCCATCGGCAAGCCACGACTTATCGTACTCAAAGACGCTGAGACGATTGTCGGTCGTAAGAGATAGCTCGCCAACAGGTCGCCCATGGAACATAACCCTGAGTTTTTCGGTCTTTTTCATTTCTTCTTAGTTTTAGGATAGGCCCTTTTATTTTTGCTTTTCTGACGTATCAGGTCAAGTTCTTCCATTGTATCAAACTTAGGGGCGCAAAACAAATCTTTGATTTCCGAGGTATAGCCGAGGGCCATAGCAAGCTTTACAAGCGACTCAAATGCAATGAGGCCCTTCTGTTCAAAGCGTGCCAATGTTGACAAAGGCACATCCGACATCTCCGCCATACGCTGCCTGGTGATATTTTTCTCGACTCTACGCCTTCGAAAATTCTCGGCCACCAGCATCATAATATCCTCCGCATTATCCAGCATAAAGCTCTCCAATACAGACAATATACTATTACTATTATTAGAAATATCCATAATACTACCAATATGATGCCACAAATATAATGATTAATCCCGACTTTGCAAAACGCCACATTCGGCAATACAATTTTTCACTATGGATATAGCATTAGAACACAACAGCGTCGCGGCCGAGGGGTCGCGACGCTGTTGTGTTGGAGGGGGGTATTGGTGGAAGGGGAATGTCAGAGGACGCGCTTGGCAACGGTGGTGCCGCGGCGCTCGATGTAGATGCCCGAGGTCGCGGGGGCCGAGATGCGACGGCCTGAGAGATCGAAATATTCCACCGGGGCAGCCGAGTCGGCATCGACGCTTTCAATCGACGATGTCTTGGGAAGCTCGGTGGTGATAATAGCCGACCATTCGGAGTCGGAAGCATCGTCGGGGTTGACGGCGCAAGCCTTAACCTTCCAATCGTAAACACCGCCGGCAGTGAGCCCGGTGAACACATACTCGGTGGTCGTCAGACCGCTGACGGTGAGACTCTCGGTCGCGGGATTCTGAATGTCAGCCGCACGCGAAGGGGCTTCAGCCGCAGCCGGGGCCTCGCCGTCGTAGACCTTGATCCATTCAAGCATCACGCGCTTCTTCTTGGCCGTCGAGCTGAGTGTCACCTTGTAGCTGCCGTCGGGAAGGTCGGCAAAGGCGACGGTATAGGTTTCGTAGGCCGAATTGAGCGACAGCGACATAGTCTTCTTGACGCTCGAAGTGGTGGATGCGACCTCAACCTGGAGCGACGACACATCGTTGTTATATTTCGCTGCGGAGAGCACAAGCGCCACCCCTTTGCCTGAGGTAACGTTGAACACGGGTGAAGTCATAGTGCCGATTTGGTTGCTTGACCCGAGACGCACGGCATCCCCGTCGCCGGCCACATAGCCGGTGGTAGCCCACGAGGTCGCGCCGTCGGTGCAATCCTCGTCGAGCACAAGGGTCGACACAATGAAACTGTGGGGACTGATGTCAACAGTGTAAGTGAGGTCAAATTCCGAATAGACGGCAGGCCAGGTGGCGGTAAAGCCGGCTGAATGCGCGTTCATGGCGTAATCCTCGAAGCCGTTGGTGCCGAAATCGGGTGCGGGCAGCGGGGGGATAGCGCCGGCCATATAGCGGAACGACACCGTGCCGTCGGCGTTGCGCCGGATGTCGGTCACAGGTTTGTCGAGAGTCTTGCTGCCGGAGTTGAGCGTGGCTGCCGGGCGCGAGGTCGCTGTGAACGAGTTCACGCTGCCGTAGGGATAAAGGTCGCCCGAGGCCGAGGCGTCGGTGCGCTTGTTATCAGCCGCCACAATCGCCATGCACTCAGGCTCATAGTCGTTGACGGTGTTGTTGTTCCACCGCAGGGAATTGTAGGTCACATGGTAGATCATCAGCCCCTCGGCCTCGATGGCCGAGTCCCAGCCCTGCTTGGCACGGTTTTCGAGCACGAAATACTCGTTGGCGTTCGAGGGGTTTACCAGGCGGTAGGCAACATCGGTGGCAGCGTCTTTCTGGTTGAACACCGGCATGGTGACGGTGGTGCCGGGCGTTGGCTCGGGAATATCGTCAATCCACCCCATGAACCACTTTTCGTAGGCCGAGTAGCCGATCGGGGTGTAAGTGTCGTCGTTATACGAGCCATAGTCCATCAACGACCATGGGCCCATGCCGAAGTGGCCTCCATACTGCGTGTCGTAGAAGTCGGGAAGCCCAAGGCAGTGTGAAAACTCGTGGCAGAAGGTGCCTATGCCGTCGATTTTCGACTGATAGTCGCCGTTAACCTCGTTGAACACAGCGTATTTGCTGAGCTTCACACCGTCGAGGCGGAGGTTCTGGCCATAGTCCGACTCGTCGAGCTGCCACTGGTGGGGCCACACGGAGTCAGCCTCGTCTGACGAGGCCTCGCCCACCCCGGCATAGAGCACGATTAGCACGTCGCACTCGCCATCGCCGTTGTTGTCGTAGAGCGAGAAATCAATCTCGCTGTCGAGGCCCTTGCACGCCTCGGCCACCATTTCGCCAGGGCGCTGGTCCTCCTCGTATTTTTCACCTTGATAATAGAACACCTCGTTGCCGCCATAATATTTGCGGTTGTTCTTGAGATGGTAGGGCCCGTAGACATCAAACTGCGGCTTGAAGCGGCCATTCGACTGGTCAACGAAATACTGGTAGGCGCTCTTGTTACCTTTTGAAAAGAAATTGGTGAAAGTGGCGTTGGCGTTGCTCCCGTCGAGGAACTTCTTGTCAGTGTAGTCGACGAGAATCACCGGGATGCGGGGCGAGCCAATGTGGGGCACCTGCGAAACATTGTCGTCAGAGGCGGCGCGGCTGGCCACCTTGGCCTTGGCACCCTTGCGGACTTTAGCGCTCGCATTGATGGCCGCGGCGGTGGTGTAGCCGTAAGTGCCGTCGGACAGCATTACCATCGGCCGGCCGTCGGGGCCGACCAGATAGCGGAAATTCTCGTCGCCGACAACCGTGGCCTCTACTTTTGAGCCGTCGGGCCCGATAACCATTTTTTTGAGTCCCGGCTTGGCAGGCACCGCGAGGGCCGCCACCGAAACAACCGCGGCCGAAACAGCCGCGAGTAAAAATCTCTTCATCACTATGTATAGTTTATTATTTAGCTGGAAAAACGCACGGGCGCGCTCTCGACGCTACCCGGAAAAGCTCGCAAACTTACTCAAAAAACTCCTAACGCCCAAACACCTTCAACGAAAAGCCGCCAACGCGCCGCCAATAGCCCGCGACCCACAGGCCCGCGGGGCAAAACAAAGGCGGCGCGTCGCTCATGACGCGCCGCCGGCGGATGGCTGGCATCCAATTTCCTTCTATGATGAATTTTGGCCCGGTCGGCAGGCATCAGTTGGCCACGAAGCAGCCAAGCGACGGGGGAAGGCTCGGCGCGCAAGAGTATGCGCGGGCAAACTGGCGTATCGCGGCGATCGTGATTCGCCTCGGGGCGGCCTGGCGGCGTCGCCCCGGCAGACAGGTATGATTCATGTCGGAGGAAGAGGATGGATTTAAATGGGTAGAATCATTTTTCATAGGCACGCTATGTTGGTTGATTTTCGGTATTCACCTATATAACGCCCAAACAGACCGATTATTGCCGCGCCAGCCTCTAAAAATGACAAATTTGTGAAAAAGCCTTTCAAACTTCCTCCCGGTTGTTGCTAACGCTTAACGGAATCGATTATTGCCTTGCCGTTGGTAAAAAAATCATAATTCGGGGCATTTGAAGGCGAAAACATTTGGCCAATTCGCGGCCATTTACTAATTTTGCATTGGATAAAAAGAAAAAAAGAAACAAACTCAATCAATAATCTTCAACAAATCAATTCCCTAACTAAAAATTATCAGCCTATAGATTACATCTCTACTTAATCTAAAACTACTGACAATAATGCAAAATCTCACTCGGCTCACCGATGAAAAGTTGGTAACCGCTTTTTACAACGGCGACAACGCCGCTTTCGACACGCTTTTGCGCCGTCACCAGCAAAGAGTATTCACCTATATCCTCAACATCGTTAAAAACAAGGACATTGCCGACGACATTTTCCAGGAAACTTTCGTAAAGGCAATCACCACCATCAAGCAGGGCCGCTACACCGAGTCCGGCAAGTTCTCGGCTTGGCTCATGCGAATCGCGCACAACATAATTATCGACTATTTCCGCCAGGAAAAGAGCGAGAACACCATGTCGGCCGACCAGGAGGAGACCGACGTGCTCAACCGCCGCGACCTCTCTGACGAGAACATCGAGGACATCCTCGTTACCTCGCAAATCCACACCGACGTGCGCCGCATCATGGAGTCGCTTCCTGAAGCCCAGCGCGAGGTGCTCGACATGCGCTTTTACCGCAACATGTCGTTCAAGGAGATTGCCGAAGCCACCGGGGTGAGCATCAACACCGCCCTTGGCCGCATGCGCTACGCTGTGCTCAACATGCGCCGCATCGCCCAGGAAAAGAACATCGTTCTCACCCGCTGATCCCCTCCGCCCCGCACTCTCTCCGCACTCCCTCCTCACCCCTCTAAGCGATCTCGCGCACCCTCTCCCTCTTTCCATACCACTCTCCATACCACTCTGCCAACAAACAAAATCGTCCATCCCCATAAAAAGCGATGTGCCGGACTACTTGGTCCGGCACATCGCTTTTTTTAGCATTCAACATCACTTCATCAGTATCCAATATCGCTCCATCAGCAAATAATGTCGCTTCATCAGCACCTCAAGAGCCATTCATACAACACCAAGGCGCCTATTTCACCAAAACCGCCTTTCGTAAACCCTTGACATTCAATTCCCGTTTACCCAAAATTGTTCTCTACAAAGTACAATTCGGCATTTTGTTCTCTG
>CAYTBH010000124.1:0-5371 GCA_964435935.1 uncultured Alistipes sp. | reverse complement strand
AGAGAAATCCAAATACAAGAGGACCCCGCTATCATTAGGCTTAGTGGCCAACGATAGCGGGGTCAATTTTGCATGAGAGGCAGGCGGCAAAGCCTGCGCGCTACATCGAGATGATTATTTCACACGCTCGAGGTAAGCGCCGTTGCGTGTGTCGACGCGAACCTTGTCGCCGATGTTGCAGAAGAGGGGCACGCGGATTTCAGCGCCGGTTTCAACAGTGGCGGGTTTGAGGGTGTTGGTGGCGGTGTCGCCTTTGATGCCGGGTTCGGTGTAAGTGATTTCAAGAACCACATTGGCGGGGAGTTCGCAAGTCAGGATGGTTTCAGACTCGGCATGAACCATAGCCTCAACGATATCGCCCTCTTTAAGGAACTGAACGCCTTCGATGCTTTCGCCGGGGAGAGCGATCTGCTCGAAAGTTTCGGTGTGCATGAAGTTGTAGCCCATGTCGTCCTTGTAGAGGTACTGATAGGGACGGCGTTCGATGCGGACTTCGTTGATTTTCACGCCCGAGTTCCAGGTTTTGTCGAGGATGCGGCCAGTCTTGACGTTGCGAAGTTTTGTGCGCACGAAAGCGGGGCCCTTGCCGGGTTTAACGTGAAGGAATTCAACAATGAAGAAGTAGTTGCCGTCGATATCGAGGCACATGCCGTTTTTGAAATCAGCTGTTGTTGCCATAAATTCGTTCTATATGTGTATGTATAAGATATTTTGCTTGGTGAACGCGCTTTGCGCGACCGCGAAGTTATGAATTTTCCATCAAACGGCAAAAAGCACTGTCGGTAAAAGAGGAAAAATCGACCGAGGGCTCAGAGAATTCGCAAAAAAGGCCCGAGTTTTCAATTGGTAATCTGCGGGAATTGACGTAAATTTGCATTCTTAAACAATCAATCTCTCACATTGCGCATCTCCCCTTTATGGACGATTATAACTTTTCACCCGACGGTGTCGACTACGATCCTGACCTGTTAATGCCCGACCCTGACCGCGGCGCCGCGAGACGGCGAGGCGATGAGGGCCAGCGCCGTTCCTACGACTCAGACCTGCTGAAAAACGGCAGGAGTAACCTCAAGGGCAACAACGACAAAAGAACCGACGCCCAGCCTGACGAAATGCGACAAGCGCGCCGCCGTCAGCCCCAGGACCGCGACCGGCAACCGGCTGCCCCCCGAAAGCAACCCAAGCGAGCCGACCAACAAAAGCCAATTGAAAAAA
The DNA here is from genome assembly GCA_964435935.1 of uncultured Alistipes sp. GTDB lineage: Bacteria > Bacteroidota > Bacteroidia > Bacteroidales > Muribaculaceae > UBA7173. Next base: position 4,156 of record CAYTBH010000124.1, on the reverse strand, counting down.
AGCCATTCACAAATCCATTTAAGGGGATTTGGGACTTTTTGTGCGACAAGCGCACCCATGCTGTCGTGGGGGTTATGCTAATTTGCATAGCGCTTTACATTGTAGTCACCGCTATTTCGTTTCTGCGCTACGGCGGAGTTGACCAAAGCGCTGTAACGTCGATGGACGTTCCTGAAATCGCCGCCGGCAATGCCACTGTCCAAAACCAGGGTGGCCCACTCGGCGCGGCACTCGCTCAATCGATGTTCGCGCAAGGGCTCGGGCTCGGATCGGTAGCATTGATTGTGTATTTAGTGGTGCTCGGCCTCGGCCTGATGGGTATCCGCAAGTGCCACTTTTGGTCGGCCACGTTCAAGACACTGCTGGTCGGCATCACGGTCTCGATAGTGCTCGGGCTCGTCAGCCTATGGCTCGGCCTTGACGTGAATCTCGGAGGCATCCACGGGCGCTATGTCAACATCCTTGTGCAGAATTACACTGAATGGATCGGCGCGCTCCTTCTCAGCATCATTCTCATTGCCGCAGTGGTCTACGTTTACATCAACGACCTGCTCACACTCTACAACAAGTATGCCGCCATACGGCGCGCTCACAGGGAGAGAGACGAACAGGAGAAGCTCGAACGCGACGAAGCCAGAAGGCGCGCCCGCGAGGCGATGGAAAACTCCGAACTGAACTCCGAGCACGAGCCTGAGCCAGAGCCCTCCGAGGCAGGTTTCGACCCCTTCAACGAAACCCAGCCCCTTGAAGAGTTAGGATTTGAGGATTCGCCGCAAGATGGTTATAATACAGGCATCAAGGAAGACGAAATGTCGGAGAAGGAAGACGCAGCTGATGACGAGCCAACCCACTCAGAGGAGGAAGATGAGAACAAAACCGAAGAGGAATCGGCAAAGGGAATAGCGGATACCGAAGAGGAAGAGCAGGCCGTTGAGCCCCGCTCGGATGGGCCGCTGCGCACCTCGGCGATTTCCGACCCCGGCTTCGAAGTATATGCCACCGAAATTGAAAAAGCGGAGGCCCCGACCCAGGAGCTCTACAACCCGACCGCCGACCTTTCGCGCTACCAGCCACCCTCGCTCTCGTTGCTCCACGAGGTGAAACGTCAATCAAACTCCGTCGACCGCGAGGAACAGGAGGAGAACAAAGAGAAAATCACCAAAACGCTCAATGACTACGGCATTCAGATTTCACACATAGAAGCCACCGTGGGCCCAACGGTGACACTCTACGAAATAATTCCCGCCGAGGGGGTGCGCATCGCCAAAATACGCCGGCTTGAAGATGACATAGCTATGAGCCTTGCAGCTCTCGGCATCCGAATCATAGCGCCCATCCCAGGCAAAGGGACAATTGGCATAGAGGTGCCCAATAAGGACCCGCAGGTTGTTTCAATGCGCTCCATCCTCGAATCGAAAGCATATCAGGAGAGTAAATGCAAACTCCCGATGGCCCTCGGGGCTACGATCTCCAACGAAGTGTATATCGCCGACCTCGCTAAAATGCCCCACTTGCTTGTCGCGGGTGCGACGGGCATGGGTAAGTCTGTGGGACTGAATGCCATAATCGCGTCGCTCCTCTACCGCAAACATCCAGCGGAGCTGAAATTCGTGCTCATCGACCCAAAAATGGTCGAATTCAGCCTCTACAGCGTGCTGGAACGTCACTTCCTTGCCAAGCTGCCCGACGAGGAGGATGCCGTAGTAACAGACATGGACAAGGTTGTGCGCACTCTCAACTCGCTATGCGTTGAGATGGACCAACGCTACATGCTGCTTCGCGACGCGAATGTGCGCTCAATCACAGAATACAACGAGCGATTCATCAAACGAATGCTTAACCCCGAAAAGGGGCATCGCTACCTGCCATACATCGTGATGATTGTGGACGAGTTCGCCGACCTTATCATGACTGCCGGCAAACAGGTTGAAACGCCAATAGCCCGAATTGCCCAAAAGGCCCGCGCCGTTGGCATGCACATGATTGTGGCCACACAACGCCCATCGACAAACGTTATCACCGGCATAATCAAGGCCAACTTCCCCGGGCGCATCGCCTTCCGCGTGGCTCAGATGGTTGACTCTAAAACAATTCTCGACCGCTCGGGCGCAAACCAACTCATAGGGCGAGGCGACATGCTCTTCTCCCACAACGGCTCGATGGACCGCGTGCAGTGCGCCTTCATCGACACCGACGAAGTTGAGGCGATATGCCATCACATCGACTCGCAGGTGGGCTACGAACACGCCTACTATCTGCCGGAACCGATAATGGAGGATAGCGACGGAGCTGCCGCGGTGAACCTCGCCGAGCGCGACTCACTTTTTGAAGAAGCAGCCCGATTCGTAATCACCTCGGGCACAGCCTCTACCTCGTCGCTGCAGCGGCGCTACTCAATCGGTTATAACCGCGCGGGCAAAATCATGGACCAGCTCGAAGCTGCCGGCGTGGTGGGACCGAGCGTTGGGGGCAAACCTCGCCAAATCATAATCGACACCATCGGGCTCGAAAGAGTTCTGCAAAACGACATTTAAATACGATGTTAAAGAAACTGACCATTATTTTGGCCATCGTTTTGGCTCCCGTGTCATTGTTTGGAGCTAAAAAATCGGCCTCGCAGGTTATAAACTCAATTTCAGCCTCGCTGACGAAGGCCGATGCCATTGAAGCCTCTTTCAAGATTGTGCAAAACGGCGACCAGGCAATCTCGGGAACCGCTTTTATCCAGGGCACAAAATTCACCCTCACACTGCCCCAGATGAGAGCCTGGTATGATGGCAAAACGCAGTGGACCTATTCAAATGAAACTAAGGAAGTAAGCGTGATAGAGCCCACCAAGGAGGAACTGGCCGAAACGAATCCGTTGAGCATCATCTCGGCTTGCACGAAGGGGTGCAAAGTGCGCCGCCTTGCTTCAGCGGCGGATGTCGACAAGATTGAAGTGACACCGGCAGCCAACAGTTCATTTCGAAAAGCTGTGGTTACTGCCAGCGCTTCATCGAACTTTCTTAAAGAGATAGTCGTTACAATGAATGATGGTAATACCGCGGCAATCACTTTCAACACCTTGAAGAAAGCCGCCAAAAAGCCTGACTCTTATTTCAGGTTCAACAAGAAGCTCATTCCCGATGCCGAGATTGTAGACCTCCGATAAAGAATGAGCGCTGTTGCGCCAAGAGCCTAACGAACTAAACTACTATCACCGATGAGCAACAACAAAACTTCCTGCGCGATCATCGGCGCAGGCCCCGCGGGATACACCGCGGCAATTTACGCCTCGCGCGCCAACCTCTCCCCTATCCTGTTCGAAGGTCTGCAGCCCGGCGGACAACTTACCACCACAACCGAGGTTGAAAACTTTCCCGGCTACCCTCAGGGCGTGAGCGGCCCCGAAATGATGGGGCATCTGCGCGAGCAGGCACTCAGATTTGGCACCGATATCCGCACCAAGACAATCTCGGATGTCGACTTTGACAGCCGCCCGTTCAAACTGACGGTCGATGGCGGTGAAGTCGTAGAGGCTGACACCGTGATTATCGCGACCGGCGCGACAGCCCGCTACCTCGGGCTACCCGACGAGCAGAAATATCTTGGCATGGGAGTTTCGGCATGCGCCACATGCGACGGATTCTTTTATCGCAACCGCAAAGTAGCCGTGGTTGGCGGGGGCGACACAGCCTGCGAGGAGGCGCTCTATCTCTCCACAATCGCGGAGCGGGTGTACCTCATTGTCCGCAAATCGTTCCTCCGCGCCTCCAAGGTTATGCAGAAGCGCATTATGGATAATGAAAAAATCACCGTGCTTTTCAACACCGTCACCGAAGCGCTCTACGGCGAAGAGGTACTCGAAGGCGCGAAGCTCGTTGAGAACTCAGGCACCGAACAGGAACGCCACTATGACCTGCCTATCGACGGGTTCTTCCTCGCGATTGGCCACACGCCTAACACCGGCATGTTCCAGGGGAAACTCGCGCTCGACGAACAGGGGTACATTGTTGTGAATGCGCCCTCGACACGCACCAGCGTGCCAGGCGTATTTGCCGCCGGCGATGTCGCCGACCCCCACTATCGCCAGGCAATCAATGCGGCAGGTTCAGGATGCCGCGCCGCAATGGATGCCGACCGCTTCCTCCAGGAACTCCACTAAAACCTGCAA
>CAYTBH010000123.1:0-5416 GCA_964435935.1 uncultured Alistipes sp. | reverse complement strand
TGCTGTATCTGGGCGCGCTGATGGTGAAGGCAGGCGATGCCGACGGCATGGTTTCTGGCGCGATCAACACGACGGGCGACGTGCTCCGCGCCGCGTTCCAGGTGATCAAGACGGCTCCGGGCATCGACACTGTGTCGGGCGCGTTCCTGATGATTCTCCCCAAAGACTCGCCCTACGGCACTGACGGGCTGATGGTATTTGCCGACTGCGCCGTGGTGCCCGACCCTGATGCCCGCCAGCTGGCTCAAATCGCCGTATGCTCGGCAAACACAGCCAAATATGTTGCCGGCATCGAACCCCGCGTGGCCCTGCTGACCTTCTCGACCAAGGGAAGCGCCAAGCACGAGCGCGTCGACAAGGTGATTGAAGCCACCGCGATCGCCCACGAAATGGCTCCCGAACTCGAACTCGACGGCGAGCTCCAGGCCGACGCGGCAATGGTTCCCACCGTGGCCTCGCTCAAGGCGCCCAACAGCCCCATCGCCGGAAAGGCCAACGTGCTGGTGTTCCCCTCGCTCGAGGTTGGCAACATCGCCTACAAACTGGTTCAGCGCCTCGCCGGCGTACAGGCCGTCGGCCCGCTGCTGCAAGGCCTCGCCGCTCCCGTGAGCGACCTCTCGCGCGGCTGCAGCTCGCACGACATCTACAAGACCATCATCATGACAGCCAACCAGGCAATCCACGATTAACAAATCTCCAAAAGCAATGAAAATTCTCGTTTTGAACTGCGGCAGCAGCTCGGTAAAATACAAGCTCATCGACACCACTGACGAAAAGGTGCTCGCCGAAGGCGGGGTTGAAAAAATAGGCCTCCCCGACGGTTTCCTCAAATACAAGCAGCCTGACGGCAACAAGGCCATCAAGGAACTTGGCATGACCGACCACAAGGGCGCGGTGAAGGCCGTGCTCGACCTGCTGACCGACCCGCAGGACGGCTGCATCAAGTCGTATGACGAAATCGACGCTGTTGGTCACCGCGTGGTTCACGGCGGCGAAAAGTTTGCCAAGAGCGTGCTTCTCACCGACGAGGTTATCCAGCAGGTGAAGGACTGCTATGACCTGGCCCCGCTCCACAACCCCGCGAACGTGACCGGCATCGAGGCCGTGGAGGAGATTCTTCCCGGAGTGAAGCAGGTTGGCGTGTTTGACACCGCTTTCCACCAGACGATGCCTGCCAAGTCGTATATGTATGCCCTCCCCTACAAATATTATAAAGAGGACGGGGTGCGCCGCTACGGCTTCCACGGCACAAGCCACCGCTATGTTTCGCAGCGTGTGTGCGAAATCCTCGGTGTCGACATCAAGGATGTGAAGATTATCACCTGCCACGTTGGCAACGGCGGCTCAATCACCGCCATCGTCGGCGGCAAGAGCGTGGACACCTCGATGGGCCTCACCCCTGTTGAGGGCCTCATGATGGGCACCCGCGTGGGCGACGTTGATCCGGGCGCGCTCACTTTCCTGATGAAGAAGCACAACCTTTCGGCTGACGATATCCAGCGCATCATCAACAAAGAGAGCGGCGTTCTGGGCGTGAGCGGCATCTCATCGGACATGCGCGAAATCGAAGCCGCCGTTAATGCCGGCGACGAAAAGGCTATCCTTGCCCTCGACATGTATGAGCAGCGCATCACGAAATACATCGGCGCTTACGCTGCCGAGATGGGCGGCGTGGACATCATCGTGTTCACCGGCGGCGTTGGCGAGAACCAGGCTTCGCTTCGCTCGGTTGTGTGCAAGCCGCTGGGCTTCATGGGCGTGAAGCTCAACGAAGAGCTTAACGCCAAGACCCGCGGCACCGAGACGGTGATTTCGACCGACGACTCCAAGGTGAAAGTCGTTGTCGTTCCCACCGACGAGGAGCTCATGATTGCCCGCGACACCGAAGCAATCGTTTCGGGTAAGGAACTTTAAAGAGACATAACTACCGCGACCACCCGCCGGAATCCCGGCGGGTGGTTTTAATACCACAACGCATCGATAATTATGCTTGACTTCATAACCTGGACGGCTAACCCCGTTTTCTTCCACATCGGGCCGCTGACAGTGCGCTGGTACGGAATGATGTTCGTCATCGGGTTCTATCTGGGCTACCAGATAATAGCCCGGATGTATCGCCGCGAAGGCGCGCCGGAAGCGTGGATGGGCACCCTGCTCGTGTATGTGGTGATCGCCACGATTGTGGGAGCGCGCCTGGGCCATGTATTTTTCTATGAGTGGGACTATTATTCGCAACACCCGTGGAAAATTCTCGCCACCTGGGAGGGCGGCCTCGCGAGTCATGGAGGAACTATAGGCTTGATTATCGCTGTGATCCTCTACTCGATTTTCACCACGAAACGCTCGCCGCTGTGGACGTTTGACCGCCTGGTGATCGCCATAGCGCTCGTGGGAGCCCTGATTAGATTCGGCAACCTGATGAACCACGAAATCTACGGCCATGTGACCGACCTTCCGTGGGGTTTCCGTTTCGTGACCAACCTCGGGCCGTGGATGGCAGGCGCCGAGCCGGTGTTCTCGCCCCCCTCGCACCCGACGCAAATCTACGAGGCGCTATGCTACTTGCTGCTGTTCGCTTTGCTGATGTGGATGTACTGGAAGAAGAATGCCGGCGAGCGGCCAGGGCTTATTTTCGGAGTGTTCTTCGTGTGGCTTTTCGGCTCGCGCTTCCTCATTGAATATATCAAGAATCCGCAGGTGGCCTTCGAGGTAGGAATGCCGCTAAACATGGGGCAGATTCTTTCGATACCCTTCATTCTGCTCGGCATCGGTCTTATATGCTATGCCATGAGCCGGCCCCGGATACACATCGACTATCCAAACCATTTTGCCGACGAAGAGCCGAAAGAGAACAGCAAAAAGCCCTCGAAACGATGACATCACCTCCCCTGCTGATTGGGTTCGGCAGGGGATTTTTTTGCGGAGGCATTAAGCGACCCGCGGCCTCGGAGAAAAGGGAGAAATCCGCAACGGCGAAAAAAATCACGCTCGCATGTCACAAATCGCAGCCTCCGCGCATCTATATTCCAGAAACCCTGATAAACGGAATCGAGAAATGAACAGCAACGAGTTTAAGCAACAAGTGATCCCCCATTACCGCGCGATGTTCGGCGTGGCGATGGCAATGCTTGGAGGCGACTCGGCGATGGCCGAGGATGCTGTTCAGGACACAATGATGCGGCTCTGGGACCACCGGGATCAGCTGGCCGAGGTAAGCTCCATTAAAGCGTATGCCATACGGGCTGTGAAAAACAGATGCCTGGAGCTGATACGGTCGGCAACACGCGAAGATGACTTGGAAGAGCCCGCAGTGAGGGTCGCTGTAGAGACAGCCTCAATTCCGAACCAGGCAAACGCCGAAGAGGCCGCCGAAAAGCTCGAATATGTGACCCGGCTGATGGAACGGCTTCCCGACGCGCAGCAGGACATACTGAGGATGAGGGCTTTCGCCGACCTCGACAACGAAGAGATTGCCCAAACCCTCGGAATAAACAACGCGACAGTGAGGCAACAGCTATCAAGAGCACGAAAAACGTTGCGCGACCTTTTGAACCGCGGCCGACGCTGACACTGGAAACTTCTTCTCTCACAATCAAATGAATATCGCAATGACAAACCGCATATCAAAGCTCCTGAGCGACTTTTTCGAAGGGACCACTTCGCCAAAGGAAGAGGCCGAACTCGAGCGACTAATAAAAGAGGCCGGGAGCATTCCCGACGCGCTCCGCGATGACTGCGAGGCGTTTCTCCTCTGCCGCCAGGCGGCTGGAGTCGAGGTGCCCGAGGGGCTTCGCGAGCGCCTGGAAGCGGCAATCGACAGCCGAGCAAAAGAGGAATTTGCCGCAAAGGCCAAATCAAGGCTTAGCTTCAGGGCCATCGCCTCAGTGGCGACAGCCGCGGCAGTGGTCATTGCCTTCCTCATTCCGGCTCTGCGCCCGGCCACGCAGCAGACACCCGAAGACAAACAGATTATAGCACAGGCGGTTGGCGAAAGAATCGTAGCCGAGCAGCCCGTGATTGCCGAGGTAGCCGTGGCCGTCAACAGTGACGCGTCATCGCAAACGGAGCCGGCCAAGCAATCTATTCAGGCTCTGAAACCCACGGGCGAAGCGAAGCGGGGAGCGGCTCCAACCAACGTAACCCCGACACGCGTAGTTGACGACCCGCAGGAGGCAGCCATGTATATCGCCAAGGCGCTCGGGAAACTCAGCGAGTCGCGGCAAACAGCCGACGCACGGCTGTCGGAGTGCAACAACCAACTCGAACGCGCCTCGCGGCTTCTGAACGCCGTGAGCTCGCGGATTACCGCCGACGAAAACACCCCGGTGTGAAAAACCTACGCATATAAGCTTATATCCTCAGTAAATCCATTTAACCTGTTAATTATAAAAATATTATAACGATGAAAAAATTAATTCTCTCAGTTGTTTTGGCTTTCTCTCTGTTTTTCACCTCGTGTGGCCAACTCAAAGTGTTCAAAGGCGCGGAAAGCATTCCCGGAGTCGAAACCGTATACCTCGGTGGCACAATTCTGCGCATGGGGCTTAACTCAGCCGGCAAAGAATACGCCGAAATGGGCGAGGAACTCGGAGCTGACATCAGCACCCTCGAAGCCATGGAGGTGATCAGCGCCGAAAACCGTTCAGCAATAGCCAAAATCAAGCCACTCATAGAGCGCGTTGTGAAAGAAGGGAAATACGAAATCGGAACCCAGGTGACCGAAAAGGACGAACTGACAACCATCTACTTCTCGCCCGCTGACTCCAAACAGCGCTCCAACATGCTCATCGTGAACCAGGAAAAAGACGAGCTCGATGTGGTGTTGCTACAGGGAATCACATTAGGCGGCCAAAAGAAATAGCCAATTGTTAAACTTTCACAAATAAAAGACACTCGTCTTGCGGGACGCTGCGGAAATGCCTAAATTTGCAATTCGCAACGCCCCGCTGGCGGCGCTCAAAAAAACATTGGGGATGACCGGTTTTGACAGCGCGTAGAGGTGGTGTGTAAGCATGCAGAGCAATGATGGCTACGCTCTATAATCTGGGACATCGCAATTTTAAATGGCGAAAACAACTACGCTCTCGCTGCCTAACCGAAGCACAGTAAGTTCGGCTTTATCGGCGCCACAGTGGCGCTGACGAGACATCGCCCGATTGTCCTCTTCCCGAGACTAATCGACAAGGCGGTGCAGCTAAATCGGGAATAGGGGGCCGGCCGCTCCGAGAAGCCCCCGAGATTTCAGGAGATAAGCGGCAGATTGGTCGTTTCATGCCTGTCTGCCGACGAAAACCAAGTTGAAACTAAGCATGTAGAAAGCGCATTAGTTCCGCGTTTGGACGAGGGTTCGACCCCCTCCATCTCCACTCTAACTACTTGATTTTCAAGCAGTTATAAAAAATAAACCACCCGATTT
>CAYTBH010000122.1:0-5466 GCA_964435935.1 uncultured Alistipes sp. | reverse complement strand
GATGACGTGGTTGAGGATTTCGGCGCATCCGCTCTGCTTGGAGATGATGGAGGGGACTCCCATCTGCATCGCTTCGAGGGGCGAGATGCCGAAGGGCTCTGAGACGGAGGGCATCATGTAGACGTCGGACGCTTTGAGCATTTCGTAGACCTGCTTGCCTTTCTGGAATCCGGGGAAGTGGAAGCGGTCGGCGATGCCGCGCTCGGCGGCGAGGTTGATCATCTTGTCCATCATGTCGCCCGAGCCTGCCATGACGAAGCGCACGTTGTGGTCGAGCTTGAGCACCTTGGCGGCCACCTCGACGAAGTATTCGGGACCCTTCTGCATGGTGATTCGTCCCAGGAAGGTGACCACTTTGTCCTTCGGCTTGGTGACGCTCACGTCGAGGTATTCCTGGCTCAGGGGTGTGACGGCGTTGTGCACGGTGGTGACCTTGGCGGGGTCGATGCCGTATTTTTCGATCACAGTCTGGCGGGTGAGGTTCGAGACGGTGATGATGTGGTCGGCGTGGATCATGCCGTCGCGCTCGATGCCGAAGACGGTGGGGTTGACGTTGCCGCGCGAGCGGTCGTAGTCGGTGGCGTGCACATGGATCACCAGGGGCTTGCCGGTGACCTGCTTGGCGTGGATGCCGGCGGGGTATGTGAGCCAGTCGTGGGAGTGGATCACGTCGCAGTCGATGGTGCGGGCGATGACGCCGGCCACGATCGAGTAGTTGTTGATTTCCTCCAGGAGGTTGTCGGGGTAGCGGCCCGAGAATTCGATGCATCCCAGGTCGTTGAGGCGCATGTAGTTAAAGTCGGCATAGATGTGGTCGCGGAGGCGGAAGTAGAGTTCCGGGTCCATGACTTTGCCGATGCGCTGTTCGACGTATTCGCGCGACACGTCCCTCCATGCGACGGGTGTCTGCGAGGCGCCGATGATGTGGGCGAACTCCTTGTCCTCGTCGCCGAAGGGTTTGGGGATGACGAAGGTTATGTCCATGTCGCCGCACTGCCACATGCCGCGGGTCAGGCCGTAGCTGGCGGTACCGAGGCCGCCGAGGATGTGGGGTGGAAATTCCCACCCGAACATTAAAGCTTTCATTCTTCTGTAAGGTGTTGGGTTGCGGGGTGGTTCAAGAGTCGAGTTTTTTGAGGGTGCGCAGGGTGCGTAGCACTTCGGCGATGTTTGTGGCGTGGGAGATGGCGCCGCGGCCCGAGAAGGGCGGGTTGCCGTCGTAGAGCTGGCTGAGCGAGCCGATGCATCCCTGGCTCATTTCCTCTTCGAAGCCTATGAGCATGCGGTCGATGTAGCTGCGCCCGCTAAGGCCGAACACTTTGAGATAGGCGTCGGCATAGAAGCCGATGAGCCAGGGGCGTGCCGGGCCGTTGTGGAGGGCTATTTCGCGTTCCTGGGGCGAGCCGAGGTAGAAGGGGCGGTAGCCGTAGCTTTTCGGCGAGAGGGTGCGGAGGCCTTTTGGGGTGAGGAGCTCGCGGGTTACCACGTCGAGCACCCCTTTGCGCTGACGGCGGTCGAGGGGCGAGTGGTCGAGGCCGACGGCGATGACCATGTTGGGGCGCACCGAGGGGTCGGCATACTGGCCGTTGACGTAGTCGTAGAGGTAGCCGTAGTCGTTGAGGAAAGTCGGGGCGAAGGCGTCGCGGGCCTTGTCGGCGGTGTCTGCCCAGGCGACGGCTTTCTCTTCGAGGCCTTCTACGCCCTTGGCCATTTCGGTGGCGAAGCGCAGGGCGTTGTACCACAGTGCGTTGATTTCGACGAGCTTGCCGGTGCGGGGCACCACGGGGTGGCCGTCCCACACGGAGTTCATCCACGAGGCGGGGGTCTGCGTGCCGTCGGTCGACAGCAGGCCGTCGCTTTCGAGGGTCAGGCGCGGGTGGCCGCCGCTGGTGATGAAGTCGATGAGCGCGGTCACCATGCCGAGGTAGCGCTCGCGGGCGGCTTCCATGCCGTAGCTCTTGGCATACTGCTGGACGGCCCAGATGGCCCACACGGGGATGTCGGGCTCGGCGATGCCGTGGATCATGCGCGAGTGCTCGAGGGTGGCGATGAAGTTTTCGAGGGCTTTCTCGGCGGTTGCCATGATGCGCTCGAAGTCTTCGCGGTGGCCGATGGCGATGGTGTTGCCCGGGAGCGACATGAAAGTGTTGCGGGCCAGGATTTTGCCCCAGGGATAGCCCGAGAGCATGTATTCGTCGTTGTCTTTTTTGAGGTAGAGCTGCTTGGCGGCGTTCTTGAGGCAGTTGAAGAAGGAGGTGCGGCGTGTGCGCGATGCGATTTCGCCTTCATACATTTTGCCGAGCGAGCGGGTCGAGACTTCCGAGAGGCCGGCCGAGAAGATGATCGACTCGCCTTTCTTGATGCTCACCTCGAAGTAGCCGGGCACCATGAGGTCCTCGACGTAGGGCACGCCGCGGTCCATGTCCTTGACATACTCGATGTTGTTGTACCAATGTGGGTCGTGGACGAACTCGGGCTTGCGCGAGAGCTGCATGTAGAGGGTCGGATAGCCCTCGTAGAGGCAGCATGCCACGCCGTTCTGCACGGGGAGGCAGTCGGTGTTGGCCTTGTCGTTGGCCATGCACAGGGCGTTGCTCGAGCGGAAAGCCAGGAATGGTTTGAGCCTGAGGGTGGTAGCCGAGTGGGCCTCGAGGAGGGTGTAGCGGATGAGGATGCGGTTCTCGTTCTGGATGAAGATTTTCTCCTTGGTGAGCACCACACCTCCGACGCGGTAGGTTGTGCGGGGCACTCCCTCGCAGTCGAATTCGCGGATGTATTTGTGGCCGTTGGGGCTGTAGACTCCCCCCTGGTAGCGGTGAAGCCCCAGGTTGAATGCCGCGCCGTGCTGGATGACGGTTTCGTCGAGCGACGACAGCAGCACATGGGGGTCGTACTCCTCGTTGCCGATGGGCACCACAAGCAGGCCGTGTTGCTTGCGGGTGTTGCAGTCGACAATCGAGGTGCAATGATAAGCGCCTGCCTGATTAGTCCGGAGCATCTCTTTTGGGAGCGATTGTTCGAGATTAATCATCAGGTTTTTATCAAACTTCAGATAACTCATGATGCAGGGTGTATTATGTTAGATGTTTTTTTCTTATGCTGGTTGAAACAATCAACGAAAGTACCGCGATTTTAGCATAGTTACAAATTTTATGGGCAAAAGTTGGCAAAAAAAGTGACAAAAAAAAAGAAGCCGCTGCAAAGCGGCTTTTAAATTATGTTTTTCAGCAGTTTTGGGCTTGTCACACCATGTTTTTCCACCTGTGGAGGGGGAGCGACTTGTAGAGGTCGAGGTATTCGTCGACCATCGAGTTGAGCGAGTAGGCGAGGGCGGCGCGGCGTTTCGCGAGCTCGGCGCGCACCAGGGCCGAGGGGTAGGCGGCGCGGACGCTGAGGATTGCCTCGGCGCACGACTCGGGGTCCTCCGTGTCGAAAGTCTCGCCAAGGTGGCCGCGGTCGATCACCTCATAGGGTCCCCCCTCCGAGGGGACTGCCACCGGGAGCCCGGCGGCCATCGCCTCGGCGATGATGAGGCCGAAACCCTCCTTGCGCGAGGGGTGCACCATCAGGTCGTAGTCGGCGTAGGCGTTGTAAACCTCCTGGCGGGTCATGAGGCCGCGGAAGGTGACGCGGCTCGCGACTTTTTCGGCCAGGGCGAGCTCTTCGAGGGCGTGGCGGTCGGCCCCCTCGCCGATGAAGTCGACGTAGATGTCGTTAACGCCCATGCGGTCGAGCACGCCGAGGGCGCGGATGAGAATGTCCTGGCCCTTGTTCTCGGAGTCGAGGCGCCCGGTCTGCACGATGCGGAACTCGCCTTCGGCGGGGATGCGCTCGGGGTCGCGCTGGCGGATGGAGTCGACGTCGACACCGTTGGCTATCACCACGATGTCGGCATCGGGGTGGTGGGCCACCACGTCGTCGCGCACTGCCTGGGTGATTGCCACCTGCTTGACCGAGGAGCGCAGATACTGCTGCGAGAGGTTCAGGGCATGTATCGTGTAGACCATTTTGCCGTCGAGGCCGCGCACGAGTCCCGGGAGCTTCGGGTCGTGGACGTGGATCACGTCGGGCCGCTTGGCGCGCAGCCACAGGTTGAGGCGCGCGGCCAGGAGCAACTTGTGGGTTCCCGGGCGGCGGGGCCAGTGGGCCACTTTCACTCGCTCGTTGATGGTCGAGATGAGGCCTTGGTCGACTCCGTCGTTGATAATCAGCAGCATCACCTCGTGGCCAAGAGCCACCTGGCGGTTCATGATGTCGATGAGCATCGTCTCGGCGCCGCCGGTGCGGAATGTGAAGATAACGTGGATTATTCTCATTACGGCGCGAAAGTAGTAAATATTTTTCAAACGTGTAGCGCCCAATTGGTTGGGGCTGTTTAATTTGTGTTTCAACGGCGTGTCAATGTCGTTTCGGGGTGGCCGCGCCGGGAGCCCCGGCGTGACGGCCTCCTTTATTTAAATAGTGTTAAAGGGGGAGGCGGTGTGATATATATCATATTTTGGCTTTAATTTATTGATTAATTTTGCAATCGGTTTCCAATCGACCATTCATCCTTTCAGGCGAAAATCAAAAACAATACATCATAAAAATTACCGTAACACAATGATTGACAACACTAAGCGATTCGCCCTCCGTGGTTTCATCCTGGGCGGAGCCGCCGCTGTGATGGCTTTGACCTCCTGCGGAAAGAAAGACGACGCAGCCGCCCAGATGGCAATGATGATGCAGCAGACACCGGAAATCGCGGTGCTCACATTGCAGCCTGGCACCTCTGACCTCTCCCACAACTATGCCGCCACAATCAAGGGTCGCACCGACATCGATGTGCGCCCCCTCGTTTCGGGCTTCATCACCAAAGTGCACGTCGACGAAGGCCAGGCAGTGAAGAAGGGGCAGCCCCTGTTCACGCTCGACCAGGTGCAGTTCCAGGCTTCTGTCGAGCAGGCCGAGGCCCAGCTCGCGTCGGCCCGCACCGCTGTCGAGACAGCGCGCCTCACCGCCGCCAACAAGCAGCGCCTCTTCGACAAGAACATCATAAGCGAATATGAGAACCAGCTGGCCAAGAACTCGCTCGCCCAGGCCGAGGCCCAGCTCCGCACCGCCGAGGCCGCCGTGGTCAACGCACGCAAGAACCTGAGCTACACCGTTGTCACCGCTCCTTCTGACGGCTTCGTGGGCCAGATTCCCAACCGCGAGGGCTCCCTGGCGTCCCCCTCGATGGTGCAGCCGCTGACCACCGTGAGCGACAACAGCGACGTTTACGCCTACTTCTCGATCAATGAAAAGGACCTCCTGGAGCTCACCGACAACGGCACCAAGAGCATTGCCCAGGCGATTGCCGAGATGCCCGAGGTGCGCCTGCAGCTCTCCGACGGCACCCTCTACCCCGAGAGCGGCAAGGTTGCCACCGTTTCAGGCGTGATTGACCAGAGCACCGGCGCCGCCAACGTCCGCGCCCGCTTCAAG
>CAYTBH010000121.1:0-5604 GCA_964435935.1 uncultured Alistipes sp. | reverse complement strand
ACGATGGAGGGGAGGCGCAGGCGGGCTTTGAGGTAGCGCGAGAACTCCTCGCTCTGGGAGGGGGACATGGGCTTTGTGTAGCGCACAAGGGCGATGTTGGCCGTGTCGAGTTTTTCGGTCTCCACATTTCCGAAAACAGCTTTGGTCACGGCGATGTCGGCAACCTGCGGGAAAATCACTTTGAGTTCGGGTGCCAGGCGCGCGGCCACTGTGTCGTTCATGTTTTGGAACGCGATGACCGCTTTCAAAGAGTCGATGGTGGTTTGCTTTGCGGCGATTGCCTGCTGGGCATACTCAAACATCTGCGATGACGAACGCAACGACACGTCGGCAGGATTCGGGTTCTCGCCCTGAATGATTGAAAGATGGGTACCTTCGAGTCCGTAGAGCCTCAGTTTCGACGACAAAGCCATCGTCAGTGAATCCTGCGGAAGCGTCTTGCCAATGAGGGTAACGCAAATGGTACGCTTGCCGTGTACATCGGTTGCCTTGTGGCTGAGAACCTGCGTCGAGGGGAAGTCAAACTCATCCTGCACAAACCGCGAGGCGTTCATCTCGAAACGCTCGTTGCGCAACATATCATAGGTGAGATAAATGGAGGGGAGCAGGGTGAGAATCGATATGGCATAAACGATTTTGCGGACGCGCTTAGCTCTGGGCGAAGGTTCCTGGATGTGGCGGTTGAACTTCATCAGCTTCACACCGATGAAAGTGGCGAGCGCGATGTAGATTGAGTTGATGAGGAAAAGATAGAGCGCTCCGAGGAAATAATGAATCTGCCATGTTGCCACGCCGAAGCCTACCGTGCAGAGCGGCGGCATGAGGGCCGTGGCAATCGCAACGCCCGGAATCACATTGCCTTTGCTTTTGGCGGCGATGGCAATGATGCCGGCAAAACCGCCGAAAAAGCCTATGAACACATCGTAAATCGTTGGCGATGTGCGCGCGAGGAGCTCAGAATGCCCCTCGCTCACCGGCGAAATAAGGAAATAGATTGTTGAGGTTATCACCGAAAAACCGGCCGCGACGCATAGATTGCGCAACGAGCGCTTGAGCAGGTCGAAATCCTCGATGCCGATAGCCAACCCTATGCCGATGATCGGGCCCATAAGGGGCGATATGAGCATCGCGCCGATAATCACAGCCGTAGAATTGGTGTTCAATCCAAGCGAGGCGATGAAGATGGCAAACACCAGAATGAGGATATTCGGACCGCGGAATGAAACACCGTCGCGAATAGCTTTCTCAGACTCGTCTTGCGGGAGCAGAAAGCCGTTGAGGGTGAAATAATCCTGGAGCTTGGACGCGGCCTTTTCGAGAATATTTCCGGTCATAATTCAGTTCGGGGTTTAATCAACAGCTGGGGAAAAGTTTTGCGCTCAGCGCGTTGAGCGCGGCCACCTTATCCTCCTTGCGAATAAGGAACGAGATATTGCGGTTACTGCCGCCGTATGAAATCATGCGCACGGGGATGCCGTCGAGCGCCTGAAGGGCTATGGTTTCAAACCCTATGTTGTGCCATTCAAGGTCGCCAACCACACACACAATGACCATATCCTCGTCGACGGTCACCGTGCCAATCTCCTTCAGCTCGTCAATGATATGCTCAAGCTTCAAAGGGGAATCTACTGTGACGGAAACGCCAACCTCGCTGGTGGCAATCATATCAATGGGCTTGCGGTAGTTATCGAAAATCTCGAAAACGCGGTGCATAAAGTTCGACGCCAGGAGCATTCGCGACGATTTGATGCGGATAGCCGTAATCCCATCCTTGGCGGCCACGGCCTTGATACATCCCGAGCGGTCGGTGTTGTAAATAAGCGTTCCGGGAAGATGCGGCGCCATGGTGTTGAGGAGCCGGACCGGGATATTGCCTACCTTTGCGGGGAGCACGCAAGCCGGGTGGAGAATTTTCGCTCCGAAATACGCGAGCTCGGCTGCTTCGTCGAAATGCAGTTCGCTCACAGGACGCGTGCCCTCGACGTAACGAGGATCGTTGTTGTGCATCCCGTCGATATCGGTCCAAATTTCTATTTCCTGAGCCTCGATGGCCGCGCCGACGAGGGTTGCGGTGAGGTCGGAGCCGCCGCGACGCAGATTGTCGACTTCGCCCAAATGGTTGCGGCATATATAGCCCTGGGTGATGTAGAGTTGTGCCGCCGGACTATCGTCGAGAAGCTGTCGCAGATTTTCGCGGATATACTCAGAGTCGGCTTCGCCATCGGCATCGATGCGCATATAGTCGAGGGCGGGGATGAATGCCGCGTCGACCCCCTGCTCATGGAGATAGAGGTACATGAGAGTGGTCGACATCATTTCGCCCTGCGCGAGAATCTCCTTTTCGTCGACAACATCGAAATTATCGTGGCAGAGCGAACGGATGTGGCTGAAAATGGCCTTTATCTCCTCGTCGGCCTCCATTCGATAGTCGACTTCGGTGAAGAGCATGGCGATTGTGGCCGAATACTTCTTCTCCAGGGAATTGAGAATCTGCTTGGCGCCGTTGATGTTGCGTTTGCGCAGGTAGTCGGCAATCTCAACGAGCGTGTTGGTAGTGCCCGACATTGCAGAGAGCACCACGATGTTTTGGCCGCGACCGCTGACGAGCGACGCTACCTCCTTTATTCTGTCGGCCGACCCAACGGACGTGCCGCCGAACTTCATTACTTTCATTCGTTGTCTTCGTTTGTTGAGATGATGATGTCGGTTTCTGAAATCTCGATGCTTTCCGATGCTTGGCAGGCTGTGCGCTGCCCCTCCTCGATGGCGCTCTTAATCGACTCCTCGATTGACTCGACGATGGCTTCGACGGGGTCGGAAACAATCAGTTGCTTGTCGGCACAGCGCAGAACGCGGGCCGGATATTGCTCTACGAGTTGCAGGTTGTGGGTAGCCATCAGCACCGCGGTGCCGTCGGCCGCGATGCGCCGCAGTTGGTCAACAATCTGTTGGCCCGTGTCGGGGTCGAGATTGCCGGTGGGCTCGTCGGCAAGAATGAGTTTTGGCTTGTTGAGAAGCGCGCGGGCAATGACGATGCGCTGTTGCTCGCCGCCGGAAAGCTCGTGGGGCATTTTGTAGGACTTGTTGCCCATGCCGACCTGGCGGAGCACCTGCTCGATGCGCTCGTCCATCTGCTCGCGGTCCTTCCATCCGGTTGCTTCGAGCACGAAGTGGAGGTTGTCGTAGACGGTGCGGTCGGTGAGCAGCTGGAAATCCTGGAAAACAATGCCTATTTCGCGTCGCAACATGGGAATCTCCTTGCGATGGATGCCGACGAGCTGCCGTCCCATAACCTCGGCACTGCCGTTAAACACAGGGATTTCGGCATACATCGATTTCATCAACGACGATTTACCGCTGCCGACGCGCCCGATGAGGTAACAGAACTCGCCCGGCTCGATGGTGAAACTGACGTGCTTCAACACCACGAGCTCCTTGCGAAGAATCTCAACGTCGTTGTATTTTATTATACTCATTAATTGGCTTGTTAAAAATCAATTGTCGAAGTCGTGACGGCGGAATTCCGCTTGCACGACCGCGTCCTTATTATATTATGTGCAAATTTACCCCCTTTGGCGAGCAAAGGGGGCCAGTCGACTTTGGATTAACATTATTTTAACACTTGCGTAACGATATTTTTGGAGATTATGAATTTTAGCGTTAATTTTGCATCTTGAAAAACCGTGCGGAGGCACGAGCATTTTATGCCCGCCTTTCGCGACCGGGAGCGCCCGGCCTGCCCGCATTCCAAAGCTAACATCTATAAAACAAATTACTTATATGCAAGTAACGCTTGAAAAAACTGGCGACCTTGACGCGATTATCAAGGTTCAGGTTGAAGAGAACGACTACAAAGCCAAGGTCGACAAAGAACTGAAAGAAATTGGCCGCACCCACACAATCCCCGGCTTCCGCAAGGGTCATGTTTCAATCGACCAGCTCCGCCGCCGCTTCGGGAAAGAAGTGAAGAGCCGCACCCTCAACGACGAGGTTTTCAACGCTGTGATTTCCTATCTCCGCGACAACAAAATCGACATCTTAGGCGAACCCCTTCCCGTGAAGGTGCAGGAGGTTAACCTCGACGATAAGGACTACACCTTCGAATATGAAATCGGCCTCGCGCCCAAAGTCGAAGTGAAAGTCGACAAGGACATCACAATCCCCTACTATACCATCAAGGTTTCCGAAGAGATGGTCAAGGAGCAGGACCAGGCCCTCCTCCGCCGCTTCGGTTCGCAGGTGCCCGGCGAAGAGGTCGACGCTACCGCCCTCGTGAAAGGCGCCATCATGGAACTTGATGCCGACGGCAATGTGAAGACTTCGGAAGACGCAATCCAGGTCGTTGCCGGCATCGTAGCCCCCATGTACTTCACCGACAAGGCCGAGGACGAAAAGTTCCTCGGCAAGAAGGTTGGCGACAAAGTTGTCTTCAACCCCGCCAAGGCAGCCGGCGGCAACATGCCCGAGCTCGCTTCGATGCTCAACATCGACAAGGAGCGCGCAGCCGAGGTGAAGGCCGACTTCGAAATGGCCATCTCTGAAATCATCGTGCTCAAACTTGCCGAGCACAACGAAGACTTCTACAAGCAGGTATTCGCCGGCAACGCTGTCACAAACGAGGAGGAATACTACGAACAGCTTCGCAAAATGATTGCCCAGCAGCTCGCTCCCAACAGCGAAATGAAGTTCAACCACGACGCCCAGGAAGTGCTCATGGAGAAATTCGGCAACATCGAGCTCCCCGCAGCATTCCTGAAGAAATGGCTCATCGCCCGCAATGAAGGGCTCACCGAGGAGAACATCGACGCCGAGTTTGAAAAAATGATTCCCGGCATCCGTTGGGAGCTGCTCAGCAACCAGATTCGCGCCAACCAGGACGTGAAGGTAACCGAGGACGACATGCTCAACTTCGCAAAAGGCATTGTCTACAACCAGTTTATGCAGTATGGCATGACCAACCTCACTGACGACGTTCTCACCGACTACGCCAAGAAGGTGCTCTCCGACCAGAACCAGGCACGCCGCATCCACGACGACGTGAGCGAGCGCAAGCTCTTCAACGTGGTCAAGGCCCTCGTCACCGTCGACAACAAGGAAGTCACCCTCGACGAGTTCAAAGCCATGGTGAACCCCACCGCGGCTGAGTAACAACCGACGCTACAAGAGCGTTTAACGCAGGTTAAACCGCTTTTCACATCTTTTTGCCATCTGCCAATCCAATTTTGGGGCAGATGGCATTTTTTTTGCTGACTATTTGCGATAAAGCGCAAAAAATGTATTATCTTTGAATTAGAAAACCTCAATTTGAATTTCAACACAGAATTATGAATAACAAATCGGACTTCCGCAACTTCGCGGTGAAACATCTTGGCATGAATGGCCTGGCCCTCGACCAGTACACCTCTGCCACCGACAACGCCATACGTTCAAGCTACATCTCTCCCACAATCATCGAGGAACGCCAGCTCAACGTGGCACAGATGGACGTGTTCTCGCGCCTTATGATGGACCGCATCATTTTCCTCGGCACCGATGTTAACGACTACACTGCCAACGTGATCCAGGCCCAGCTGCTCTATCTCGACTCCGCTGACCCCGGCAAGG
>CAYTBH010000120.1:0-5664 GCA_964435935.1 uncultured Alistipes sp. | reverse complement strand
CATACGGCTCCGACCCCGGCATTGTGGCAATGGAGATAAACAACGAGCCGTGTCACACGGCATCGGCAGAGAGTGTAAAGGAGTACATCAACCGAATGGCGAAAGCGCTCAAAAAAGCGGGATGGGAAAAACCGATATTATATAATGCCTCACATAACCCCGCGGTCAGGCAGGCATATTTTGATTCGGATGTCGACGGCACAACTTACCAATGGTACCCTGTGGGACTCGTATCCGGCAAAGAACGCAAAGGCAACTATCTGCCACACGTTGACAGCTACGACATCCCATTTGACACCATCAGCGGATTCAGCGACAAGTTCAAGGTAATCTACGAATTTGATCCGGCCGACATGATGTCAAGCTATATGTTTCCGGCTATTGCGAGAACATTCGCACGCGAAGGATTCCAGTGGGCCACCCAGTTTGCCTACGACCCTTTGGTTTTGGCGCCCTACAATACCGAATATCAGACCCATTATCTTAACTTGGCTTATACCCCGCAGAAAGCGCTTGGGTTGATGATTGCCGGCGAGGCTATGCGTCGCGTTCCCGAGGGTGCGGATTATGGAAAATATCCTGCTGACACTATTTTTGGCGATTTTGTAATCAGTCACAAGCAGGACCTCGCGGCCCTTAATGCCGAGGATAAGTTTCTTTACACAAACCACAACAAGATTTCTCCTAAGAGCGTCGAGAGGCTGAAACAGATAGCAGGCTACGGAACGTCGGAGGTAGTAGCATACGATGGCAAAGGCGCGTATTTCCTCGACGAAGTAACGCCGGGAGTTTGGCGATTGGAAATTATGCCTGATGTGCTGTTTTCGGATGACCCTTTTAAAAAGCCATCACTCCGCCGACCTATGGCATGGATGCTGTATCCCGAATGCCGTCAGTTCACCATAAATCTGCCACAACTTGGCGAAAGTTTTAGCGCTGAAAGGCTTGACAACGGGAGCTCGCAAATTGCAGTTGGAGGAACAATCGATGTGACCCCCGGAGTTTATCTGCTAAGTTCAACCGCCAAGAAAGTTGATTTATCGGCATTGCCTTCTCGCATTGGAAGTATCGGTCTCGGCGAATACGTTCTTCCAACAAATCCCGCCAGGGTGCCGTTGCATGTCAACCATCTTCCCCCGGCAGCCCTTGTCAAAGGCGACAGCATAATTCTATATGCTGAAGCGTTTGGAGAGCATCCCGTTGATTCAATCGTGTTATTCCCTGCCAAAGCATCTTTCTGGAACAAAGCAAACAAGCTCTACAAAGGGGTCAGAATCAATAATTATGATTATCGATTCGACATACCGGCATCGGATGTCGCTGGAGAGCCCCTTTTCGGCTACCGCCTCGTAGCTTATTCGGGCGACGAGGTGAAGACATTCCCGGGCGGAACTGATGGCACACCTCTTGATTGGGATGCCCTCGACGGAATGCCAAAATACTTGGTTGCTATTTCCGACCCCGCTTCGCCGTTGGTCCTCTTGGATGCTTCGCAAGGAATCGATGGAGCCGAACTCTCAACGATTCCCGACACATGGAACAACGTTTGGATTTCGCACTCGGCTAATGCGCCTATGGGCGAAAATGCCATCGAAATCGCGGCAAAGCCAAACGATGACGTTAAAGCGATAGTCACGAAACATTTGCCGACATATCCAACAGCGCTCCTTGCCAATCGGGAAGCCTTGGCCATACGTTTTGGCGATTGTGACCGGGCCGACTCTCTAACCGTGACCCTGGTCGACAACGATGGCATTTCATTCAGCGCGCGAATCAAGCCCGAGCCAAACGGCATTGTCAGGTTGCCACTCAGTGATTTATCGTTGTCGCCTACAATGCTCGTTCCAGCGCCATACCCATCATTTCTAAGCCGCGAATTCGTGCCTGAAGGGAGCTTCGAGCTCGACCTATCCCGGCTTGAAAAATTGCAACTCCAAGTTCCATTTGACTATAATGGAGGGCGAATATCAATCATCGGCGCATGGCTCGAATGACAGGCTTCTTTGAATCGACATATCACACAGATTTTAACCATTTCACTCAACACAATGAATAGAATTCCAATACTGGCTCTCGTCGCGTTAGCAACCGGGATTCCCGCGCAAGCACGCAATGAAATCTCGTTGTCAGGCGAGTGGCAATTCGCGAAAATTGACTCTGCCGGAGTCGCAGGGAAGTGGCAAACAATCAGAGTGCCCCACGACTGGGCAATTCACGAACCATTTTCACGCGACAACGACCTCCAGGTTGTTGCTGTAGAGCAAAATGGCGAAACAGAAAAATCAGAGAAAACCGGGCGGACGGGCGGACTGCCCTATATGGGTCGGGGCGAATACAGAACCACGTTTGAAGTTGCCGACACCACGGGTGAACGCTTTACGCTGGTATTCGACGGCGCGATGTCCAACCCCCAGGTAACCGTCAACGGTCAGCATGTCGGACATTGGGCCTACGGCTATAACTCATTCTTTATCGACCTGCCGCGGGGTGTCGTAAAACCAGGCGAAAACAGCATAGTTGTTGATCTTGAAAACAAGCCGCAGAGTTCCCGCTGGTATCCCGGAGCTGGTCTGTATCGCAACGTCCGCCTTGTGTCGACCTCCGAAATCCATATTCCCGTTTGGGGAACCTATGTGGTTACTCCCTACGTTTCCGCAACGGAGGCTTCCGTTAAACTGACCACCACTATCGAAGGTGCGAAGAAAGCGCAGCAGATAATGGTCAACACCGACATTGTAGGGCCAGACGGCACCGTCGTTGCCACCAACAATTCGGCATACTACGCTCAGGGACAGCCGTTCGTGCAATCATTTTTGGTGAAGGACCCGCAGCTCTGGTCGTGCGACACCCCCACCCTTTATGAAGCCCGAACCACCCTGGTGGTTGATGGCGTTGAAGTTGACCGCTACGCTACCAGGTTCGGCATAAGGTCGCTGGAATACATCCCCGAAAAGGGTTTCTTCCTCAACGGAGAGTACACCAAATTCAAGGGCGTTTGCAACCACCATGACCTCGGGCCGCTCGGAGCGGCTGTCAACAAATCGGCATTGCGTCATCAGATTGAGATGTTGAAAGATATGGGTGCTAACGCCATACGGACCTCTCATAATATGCCCGCGCCGGAGCTCGTGGAGCTCTGCGATGAAATGGGCATGATGCTGATGATTGAGCCGTTTGACGATTGGGGCTTCCGTCCCAAAAGCCTGAATGGTTATGGCTCAATCTTTGGGGAATGGGCCGAAAAAGATATGGTGAACATGCTGCGCCACTATCGCAACAACCCGTCGGTGGTGATGTGGAGCATCGGCAACGAAGTACCGAGCCAATGGGGCCCCGACGGGGTCGGCGAGCTCCAGATGCTCATGGATATTTGCCACCGCGAGGACCCCACGCGCCCGGTGACATGCGGCATGGACCAAATCGGCTCAGTTCTCGACAACGGCTTCGCCGCAACCCTTGACATCCCTGGATTCAATTACAAACCGCAATACTACCTGCGAGCCTACAACACCTTGCCACAAAAGCTTGTGCTTGGTTCCGAAACAGCATCCACAGTCTCTTCGCGCGGCTGCTATGTGTTCCCTATGGAGCTAAAAGCCAACGCCGTTCACGACAACCACCAATCGTCGAGCTACGACACCGAGTTCTGCTATTGGAGCAATATTCCTGATATTGACTTCGCCATGGACGATGACTATCCGTGGATGATCGGCCAGTTCGTTTGGACAGGGTTTGACTACCTTGGCGAGCCGTCGCCCTACGACACCGACGCTTGGCCCAACCATTCGAGCGTGTTCGGCATCATAGACCTCGCATCGCTCCCAAAGGACCGCTACTATCTTTATCGCTCGCAATGGAACAACAAGGACAACACGCTGCATATCCTGCCCCACTGGACATGGCCCGGCCGCGAAGGGAAAGTGACCCCGGTTGTTGCTTACACATCTTACCCTGCGGCTGAGCTGTTTGTCAACGGGAAGTCAATGGGCATCCGCTCTAAAGCTACTCCTGAAAAGCTCGACTATTCTGAAGTTGCCGACAAACCCTACTGGGAACGCGGTTCAGTGGAACATATTTCTCGCGCCAACGACCGCAAAGCGATGGACCGTTACCGCCTCGTGTGGGACGACGTCGTATATCAGCCGGGCGAAATCAAGGTTGTGGCTCTTGACGAAAACGGCAACCCTGCCGCCGAGGCATTTCAACGGACAGCCGGGAAAGCGCACCAAATTATATTGACCGCAAATCGCACGGAAATTGAGGCAGACGGCAATTCACTCGTGTATGTCACAGTGCAAGTGGCCGACAAGAACGGAACTATCGTACCGACGGACACCCGGATGGTGAAATTCACAGTGAGCGGCGCGGCCGAGTTTTTGGCCACAGCCAACGGCGACCCGACATGTCTTCTGAGCTTTGACAACCCCGAAATGCGACTCTTCTCAGGCGCGGCCACCTGTATTCTCAGGGCAGCCGACACACCCGGAACAGCGACACTGAAAGTGACAGCCCCAGGGGTGAAACCGGCAACAATCACAATCAAAGTAAAATAGCTTTCGAACCCATGCGGCTCGAGCCGCGATAAAGCAATCCCGCCAAAAGCGAAAAAATCGCCAATGGCGGGATTTTTTTCGGCTTAAACCACTAAATGTTAGAAAATTTACTTAAATTTGTAGGAAATATGGCGGCTGCGTCGCAACAGTCTCCGCAAACCTCACAAAACCAAATTATTCGATTATATCATGGAAAATAAACTGAAAGCCATTTTCAAAGAGAAGTTCGGCCAGCAGCCGATCATGTACGCGTCGGCAGGCCGCATCAACCTCATCGGCGAACACACCGACTACAACGGCGGATTCGTGTTCCCGGGCGCTATTGACAAAGTGATTATGGCCGCCATCCTCCCCAACGGAACTGACAAAGTGAAAGTTTTCTCAGTGGACATTAACGAATACGCTGAGTTTGGCCTTCACGAAGAAGACGCACCCAAAGAACAATGGGCTCGCTATATTTTCGGCGTTTGCCGCGAAATCATGAAGCGCGGCGGAACCGTCAAAGGTTTCGACGCCGTTTTCGCCGGCAACGTTCCCCTCGGCGCCGGCCTCAGCTCGTCGGCTGCCCTTGAAAGCTGCTTCGCATACGCCCTCAACGACCTTTTCAACGGCAACACCATCGACAAGTTTGAGCTCGCCCGCATCGGCCAAAGCACCGAGCACAACTATTGCGGCGTGAACTGCGGTATCATGGACCAGTTCGCCTCAGTGTTCGGCAAAAAGGACAACCTCATGCGCCTCGACTGCCGCTCGATGGAATTTGAATATTTCCCCTTCAAAATCGACGGTTACAAACTCGTGCTCCTCGACTCGAAGGTGAAGCACGCCCTTGTTGACTCCCCCTACAACAAGCGCCGCCAGAGCTGCGAACGCGTGGCTAAACTGCTCGGTGTGGAAACCCTCCGCGACGCCACTATGGAAGCTCTCAACGCTGCCCGCAGCGAGATGTCGGCCGAGGACTACTTCCGCGCCAAATATGTGATCGAGGAGAAGCAGCGCGTGCTCGACGTCTGCGACGCTCTGGTCAAGGGCGACTACGACACTGTGGGCAAGTGCATGTACGCCACCCACGAAGGCCTCTCCAAGGACTACGAAGTGTCCTGCGAAGAAC
>CAYTBH010000119.1:2021-5812 GCA_964435935.1 uncultured Alistipes sp. | reverse complement strand
GGTCACTGATAAAAGAATCTGATGGATATAATCATTGGCCTTCTTATCATAGCAGTCGGCGCATTCTGCCAATCGAGTTGCTACGTTCCAATCAACAAAATCAAAAATTGGAGCTGGGAGTCATACTGGATTGTGCAGGGTGTGTTCGCCTGGCTGGTGTTCCCCCTGTTGGGAGCGTTTCTCGCCGTGCCCGAGGGTCACTCGCTCTGCGAGCTTTTTGCCGAGAGTGATTCATTCAACGTGTGGATGACGATTCTCTTCGGCGCCCTGTGGGGTGTCGGCGGTCTGACGTTTGGCCTCTCGATGCGCTATCTCGGCGTGGCCCTCGGCCAGTCAATAGCCCTTGGAACATGCGCCGGCCTGGGCACCATCATGGGCCCGGTTCTGCTCAACATCTTCTTCCCGGAACTCGACGCGCTTTCGTCGCTCACTTTCTCGGTGATTCTCGGCGTGGTGGTCACTCTCATCGGCATTGCCATCATAGGCGTTGCAGGATCGATGAAGTCGGCTTCGCTTTCTGACGAGGAGAAGCGCCAGGCCGTGAAGGATTTTAACTTCCCGAAAGGCCTTGCCATTGCCCTTCTCGCCGGATTTATGAGCGGGTGCTTCAATGTTGGCCTCACTTTCGGTGCCGACATCAACTTCGGCGACCTCACTCCCGACATGTACAAAACCCTTCCGGCAACACTGCTCGTGACGCTCGGCGGGTTTGTCACCAATGCTGTTTATTGCTTTTTCCAAAACAGCAAAAACCACACATGGGGTGACTATGCTAAAGGGAGCGTCTGGGGCAACAACCTCGTGTTCTGCGCTCTTGCCGGCGCGTTGTGGTACAGCCAATTCTTCGGTCTGAGCCTCGGCAAAGGCTTCCTGACAGAATCGCCGACACTCTACACCCTCTCATTCTGCATACTGATGGCCCTCAACGTTGTCTTCTCAAATGTATGGGGCATCATTCTTCACGAGTGGAAAGGTTGCTCGCGCAAGACTATCAATGTGCTCATTGTGGGCATCATAGTGCTTGTCATCTCTTGCTTCCTTCCCCAGCTCGTATAATCTAATTATAATTTAAACCTACTAACATGTCTATTCTTGATAATCGTCCGGGCCTCGCAAAGCAAGTTGGCGATGTCGCAGAAGTTGCCGGCTATCTTTGGCAAAAAGGGTGGGCCGAACGCAATGGTGGCAATATCACCGTAAACATCACCGAACATGTTGACGACGCCATCCGCGCCATGCCCGCAATCGGTCCTAAAACTCCCATCGGCCTGACGCTCCCCAACCTCAAAGGCTGCTATTTCTACTGCAAAGGCACAAATCGTCGCATGCGCGACCTCGCCCGCTGGCCGATGCAGAACGGCTCGGTGATACGCATTTGCGATGACTGCGCCCACTACGAAATTATCGCCGACGATGTTGTGAAGCCCACTTCCGAGCTCCCCTCGCACCTCGCTGTTCACAATTATCTCATTGGCAAAGGCTCGACTTACAAAGCGTCGGTTCACACCCACCCTATCGAGCTTGTTGCCATGAGCCACAACCCCGAGTTCCTCAAAAAGGACGTGCTCTCGAACATCCTGTGGAGCATGATTCCCGAAACAAAGGCTTTCTGCCCCCGCGGTCTCGGCATCGTGCCCTACATGCTCCCCTCATCCAACGAGCTTGCCGACGCGACCATCAAAGCCATCGATGATGACTACGATGTTGTGATGTGGGAAAAACATGGCGTTTTCTCAGTTGCCGACGATGTGCTCGAAGCATTCGACATGATCGACGTGCTCACGAAAAGCGCCATCATCTATATGGACGCTCGCTGCATGGGCTTCATCCCCGACGGCATGACTGATTCACAAATGAAAGAAATGACCGCCGCCTTCAAGCTGCCCAAATAAGTCATTTAACCCCTTAAAATAGCAATGCGCTGAGTCGGGAGTCCGACTCAGCGCATTGGTTTTTACTGGCAGCCAGCTTATTATGTTATGACCTTAAATCAAAGTTTGTAGACCTCGGTGCCGGCGAGAAGCACGCAACCGGTGCCGTAATCATCGAAATCGGGTTTCGAATCGTATGCCACGGGCTGACCGTCTTTTGGTTCCTTACCAGTGCCCTGGACAAAACCTATATAACCATCAGGATGGATAGCGTCATTTACAATAGCATTCCACGCTTTTGCCACGACAGGGAGATACTTTTCACGATCGAGAATGCCATTGTTGATGCCCCATGCCATTCCATACACGAAGAGAGCCGTGCCGGTAACCTCTTTGCCGCCGAAATGGTCAGGATCGTGAAGCGAAACATTCCAGAATCCGTCTTCGCGCTGGCATTTCACAAGCGCTTCGCACATAGCCTTCAAATCTTTGATATAGGCGGCACGGTGCGGATCGTCAGCGGGGCTCTCCTGAAGCACCTTCACAAGAGCTGCCACCACCCAACCATTGCCGCGGCTCCAATAGCAGTTCTTCCCGTTGGGTTCCTTGTAGGGGGGCACGAAATCTTTGTCGCGCCACCACAGGCCCTCTTTTTCGTTATAGAGGCCGCCGGCAAGCGTGTTGCGCGACCAGTTGTACATATCCCATGCCTTTTCGTAGTAGCGGCGGTCGCCTGTGTCGTGGCCCATTTTGGCGAGGAGTGGCATACCCATCTGAATAGCATCAATCCAAGTCCAATCGTCAATCTGCGGAGTGTTGATGAGCATGTTCATATTGGCCTTTGTCTTTGTGAGCATCTTAGGCTCGGGGGTCAAGCGATAAAGGTCAACGTAGGTTTGTCCGGCGCAATAGTTATCGGCATTGCGGGTGGTTGTGTCGTCGCGGCGGAAACCCCAGTTGTGCTTCTCGCCCCAGTCGTAGGCGTAATCGTAATAGCGGTTGTCGGGGTAAATTGAATGGAGGGCCATTAACCCCTCGAAATAAACGCCGCGGGTCCAGATGTTGGCCTCGTAAACTTTCTTGCGTGAATAGTAGGGAATGGTAACACCGGGGTCGGGATGTTTCTTCAGATAGTGGTCGTTGACCTTGATGAGGGTTTTTAGCGTCTGTTCGCGCGGGATAAGCTGCTCGGCGCCCGACATGGGAAGCATGCAGAGCGCGGCAAGCGAAGCGAGCACAAATTTCTTCATGTTATTGTTTGTTATAAGGTTATTTCGAAAGATACAGGGGGGTTAGCGTGACGGTAGAGTTAAGGCCCGAAGGAGCCACAGGCCACTCACCGAAGTCAAACTTTTTGGCATTAGTAACAGAAGCGATATTGGCATCTTTGAACTTACGCCATTCAACTCCTCGGCGTTCAAAGTCTGCAATGCGGTTGGCTTGCAGATTTGTAACGTCAATTTCAAGAGTGTTAGCTCCGGGTCGCAGAAGAGAACCAACGCGAATTCTGAAGGGTACGGCCCAGGCCGTCGGGGCCTCATTGCCGTTGACTTTCACTCGGGCGGACTCGCGGACATCACCCAGGTCAAGCTCCCAATCGTCCGCAGCCGATGGGTCGGGGAGGTCGAAGGTAACAGTATATCTTCCCGTCGCGGCATTAACGCTCGCCCGTGCATCGGGCAGCGAGCACCATTGTGTGAGCGTGTCGGTTTCGAATGTGGTTTCGATAGCCGGCTCGGATTTAGGGAAAGAGATGCTCCACCCGTGTTCAATGTTCATGGGCTCGCCTCTCTGCTCAACGTATGCCCAGGCAAGAGCTTCCACGAGCTCGTTATATGTTTTCAACAACACCGACTCTCCTGGCGCAAGCTGGAGTCGGATATCTGTCGATCCGTTTTGACCTTGCCGTGATTCCGCCAT
>CAYTBH010000119.1:0-1921 GCA_964435935.1 uncultured Alistipes sp. | reverse complement strand
GCCAGCGATGCCAACTTTTCGACAACCGCGGGTTGCATCAGCTTGACATCGGGCACAATCAGTCCACGATAAAGTGTTCCACCCACGGAACGCAGCCGTCCGTCAGGCTCAACCGACAGCGATTCCACAAATCGGTCTGAAATGTAATCGCAATCGTAACCGGCTGATATTATTTCGTTGACAGCGCGCTTGACTTCTGGCATTCGGCGGTCCATTTTGTGAATGTCGAACATCAGATAAGGATTTCCCGTCTGCGAGTACCAAACGTCCTCAATCGGGAAATAGAGCAGGAAATCATTGTCGGGCTTCCCTGCCGTCAGGAAAGCTTGCGCCCGCTCAAGATACTTCATCAACCCGCCGGCATCCTCCCAAATGGAATTTGTCGGCGACATGTTGATGGAGGCATAGAAAAGCCAGCCAGGGAATTCAACATCCTTTGGGGAATAGGGAGCGCCATGGAAATATACATGGTTCACCCCGGAGCAGAGCATTAGGTCGAGCTCGGGCTTGCACCGGCTCAGAGAGGTGTGGAAATGCTCGGTGAGCCAAGTGAGGGTTTCCGACGATGTGAGCTTCTTGCCTGCAAGGTGTGCTGCTGACGATGCGAATTTCAAAACAGCGGGGTCGGCATCGCTCGGGCGAGAATCGCCATTGCGCACGAGTCCCGGAATGTTGAAATCGGTCTGCCCGAACGACTCACACTCTGGAATGTCGACATCGGCATAGATATCGATAATATTCGCGGGTGAACCGTGCGACTGGTTGCGGATGCGGGCTCCCTTTGAGTGCGCCCAGCCAATCCAGGGCAAAGTGAAATTCTCCTCAAGCATTCTGGCAAGTGTCTGTCGGTAATCCCTCACCACTCGCCGCCGCAAATCGCTTTCATCCTTTTCATTGACAAACTCAGGGATGAAATTTTCGAGCTTATACCCGTGGTCGGCAAAAAACTCTTCGAAAATATTGTCGGCCCAATCAGAGCCATACACTTCGTAGCTATCATTAAAGAAAGTGTTTGGCACCCCGGTCCCGGTTCTTGCGAACGCGTCGTCAAATTTTTCGAGATAGTGCTTCACCGCAATACTGTCGTAGTGGTTCAGAACGTAGCCCTCGCCGCCTGGAGCCGCACGCTTCACTTTTTGAAAAGTGCGTCCACTGAACACGGCGTAAATATCCCACTGCCCCTTAGGTAGCTTGCAGCTGAGAACATTGTCTTTGCCAACGTATTTGGTAATATCAAGCCTTTTGCCGGTTTCTGAGGACGCTATTACTAGCTGCAATTTTGCCACTGGTTGCTGCTTGGCATCAGACGGCTCGATTTTCAGCTTGATTTTCTTGCCACCAGCGACATTAAAACGCTCGACAACGCGCTTGCGGGCGCTATATTCAGTGGTGACATCAGGGCCACCGAACGGCCACCCTGTGCCATTGTTCATATCTACTTGCAAACCAAGGCGGTCAGCCTCGCTGGTTGTGAATCCCAGCATTTCCATCCATTTGTCCGAAAGGTATGGAATGTCGTTGGCTTCATTTCCCTTAACGCCGTAGATGGGTGTGATTTCAACCCCGCCCAATCCCTTCTTGGCAAACTCTTCGAGATTGAATGTTAACCCTTCGGGGTCGACAGCACTACCGAGCCACCACCATCGCACAAAGGGGCGGTTTTCAACAGTTGGCTGGTACCAATCGGTCGGCGACTGGGCAAACGCATGGCAAGCCGCTGATGCAAACGCTATTAGAACGTAACTTTTCAGATTTCGCATGATTAAACCACAATAGAAATTATGGACGTTGCAAGGTAACCGCCATCAAGCCCACAATTACATCGTTCGAACGCGTAATCACGTCGAGCGACTTGAGCTTTTTCAACGGATCGGCCTTGAGGTCGAGCACAATCGCCGCGCCACCCTGGATTTCGCGAGCG
>CAYTBH010000118.1:0-5831 GCA_964435935.1 uncultured Alistipes sp. | reverse complement strand
GCGCACCTGCTTTGGGAGCAGGGGGTCGCGAGTTCGAATCTCGCCACCCCGACATTTTTTCAGGAACACGGCGTGAGGCAGCAAAATGTCTTTCACGCCTTTTTCATCAGGTAAATGGCAAAGAAAGCTCTCATCGGAATGACTCTGCCTGAGCTCAAGGAGCTTGTGGGCGAGCTGAAAATGCCGGCCTTCAAGGCGGGGCAGATCGCGAAGCGCGTGTTTCAGAAGCGCGCTGTATCAATCGATGAGTTTACCGAGCTGTCGAAAGATGAGCGGCGACGGCTGGCCGAGGTGGCCGAGGTGGGCCGCGAGAAGCCTCTTGCCGAGGCGCTGTCGGCTGATGGCACGGCGAAGTATCTGTTTCGGGGTGCAGGCGGGCGCGACGTCGAGGCGGTTGTGATCCCCGACCGCGACCGGGCAACCCTCTGCGTTTCCTCGCAGGCGGGCTGCCGTATGAACTGCCGCTTCTGCATGACCGGCCGGGGCGGTTTTCAAGGCAATCTCACTACGGCCCAGATTATCAATCAGGTGCTCTCGGTGCCCCGCAGCGAAGATCTGACCAACATCGTTTTCATGGGCATGGGCGAGCCGCTCGACAATTTCGACGAAGTGGCGCGCGCCATCGAGATCCTCACGGCCCCCTGGGGTCTGGCATGGAGCCCGAGGCGCATAACGGTGTCTACCGTCGGTAAGGGCGACCTGCTCGGGCGCCTGCTCAATGAAACGAAAGTCCATGTGGCGCTGAGCCTCCACAATCCTTTTGCGGCTGCGCGCGCTGCGATCATGCCTGTCGAGAAGGCGTGGCCGCTCCCCGATGTGCTGAAAAAAATCCGTCAGGCCGACTCGTGGACCGGGCAGCGCCGTTTTTCGGTGGAATACATCATGTGGAAAGGGGTCAACGACGACCTTCGCCACGCCGATGCCCTGGCGCGGCTGCTTCACGACCTGCCATGCCGCGTCAATCTGATTCGCTTCCATGCCTTCCCGGGCTATGACGGGCAGCCGGCGGCCAAAGCCGACATGGAGGCCTTCCGCGACCGCCTCAACGACCGTGGCATCACGGCTACCATCCGTGCGTCGCGCGGCGAGGATATCGACGCGGCCTGCGGAATGCTTGCCGGTAAAAATGCCGGGAAATAGCCTGATTCACACAATTTAAGCTATTTTTGCTTTCATATTGTTGCAGATGTCGATCTGCGGCATTACTTTTGCAACCTGAAATTAGTGCAATGGAAAAGGGGGCGCAATGGATTAAGTCGGCGCCTGCAGATCAAATAACGCAATTACGCAATAAAGCAACACAACACCCGATCCATCATTCTTTTTTCTCCCCATCACCGGCAAGTGTGTCAGGTGTGTGACCATCCACACCCGGCCCCGCCGGATAAAAAAGCAACGGATTCCAATCAGTAATCCGGTTGTATAAGGTTAGTTACATAAAGATAAATATACTTGAATTTTGGTTATGAGGGAGGTGCGCTTCTGTGAAGAAGTGCACTTTCATTTTTTCGGGGGATTGGTTGCACTGCGATAATTTCGTAAATTTGTCGGTGACAATCCAAATCCACAACGCGCTATGATCGACAGAATAAAGGAGTTCAACCGCGAGTTCGTGGCCTCGAAAGGCTATGAGCGCTTTGCCACAGGAAAATATCCCGACAAGAAGATTGCGATAGTGTCGTGTATGGACACGCGCCTGATCGAGCTGCTCCCGGCCGCACTCGGCTTCCGCAACGGCGATGTGAAGATCATCAAGAACGCGGGCGCCACCATCACTAACCCGTTCGACTCAACGATGCGCAGCCTGCTTATTGCTGTCTATGAGCTGGGGGTCAACGAGATAATGGTGATTGGCCACACCGGCTGCGGCGTTCAGGGAATGGATGCCGGCGAGATGCTCGAGCTGATGAAGAGCCGCGGGGTGAGCGAGGAACACATCACCCTGATGGAGCATTGCGGAATCAATCTTCGCGAGTGGCTTCATGGATTTGAAAACACCGACGATGCCGTGCGCGAGACGGTCGACCTCATCAGCCACCATCCGCTGATGCCTCCTGAAGGGGTGTCGGTCAAGGGTTTCGTGATGGATTCCTACACCGGCGAGCTCCAGGAACTTTAGCCGCCCTAAATGTGACGAGCGTGAAATTCGCTCGCCATGACCCCCTCGCAGGCGCTCGGGGGTCGTCTCGCCAATTTCTGGGGTTGACGCCGAGACCGCGGGTTTCGCCCTGTGGGCTCAACCACACGGCTATTTTAACCATCCCCCTCCCGGGGGATGCGTCGCGCGGTGGGGCATCGCTGGCGCTCGCCATCTTTTGCACCCAAATGCGGCGGGGGAGAAATTTGCTCGCCGTGACCCCGCTCGCCGATGGCTCGGGGGTCGTCTCGCCAATTTCTGATGATGACTGCGTTACAGCGGGTTTCGCCCTATGGGCTCAACCGCACGGCTATTCTAACCATCCCCCTCCCGGGGGATGCGTCGCGGCGGGGCATCGCTGGCGCTCGCCATGGGGGGGATGCGTCGCGGCCAGGGTGCGAGGGGGGATGCCCCGGTGAGGGGCATCTATAGAATAGCCGTGGGTTGAGGGCCAACGGCCCGAAACCCGCGGATCGGTCCGCAACAAAATGAAACGGCGAGCGGGCCCCCGAGCGAAGCGAGCCGGGATCCATAGCGAGCCCCGTTTCACGATTGCACTCAAAAGCGGTGGGGCAGAAATTCGCTCGTCATGACCCCGCTCGCCGATGGCTCGGGGATCGTCTCGCCAATTTCTGGGGTTGACGCCGTTACCGCGGGTTTCGCCCTATGGGCTCAACCGCACGGCTATTCTAACCATCCCCCTCCCGGGGGATACGTCGCAGCGGGGTGGCATCGCTGGCGAGCGCCATCTTTTGCAACCAAATGCGGTGGGGGAGAAATTTGCTCGCCGTGACCCCGCTCGCCGATGGCTCGGGGGTCGTCTCGCCAATTTCTGATGATGACGGCATAACCGCGGGTTTCGCCCTGTGGGCTCAACCGCACGGCTATTCTAACCATCCCCCTCCCGGGGGATACGTCGCCGGGGGTGGCATCGCTGGCGCTCGCCATGGGGGGGATGCGTCGCGTCGAGGCTGCGCGAACGGGTGCGTGGGTGGGATGCCCCGTGGAGGGGCATCTATACAATAGCCGTGGGTTGAGAGCCAACGGCCCGAAACCCGCGGATCGGGGCGCAACAAAATGAAACGGCTCGCGGGCCGCGGCGTACCGGCGCCGGGGTCCATAGCGAGTTCCGTTTCACATTCCCTCCAAACCTGAGGCGCTTTAGTCGTCGCCGAGCGTGCGGAATGTGTAGCCCTGCTGACGGATCCAGTCGATCGCAGCGGGGAGCACGGCGCGGAGATTGCGCTCGGCTTTGAGCGAGTCGTGAAACACGATTATCGATCCGTTGCGGGTGTAGCGCTTAACGTTTTGAAGCACCTGCTCAGGTGTGAGCCGCGAGGAATAGTCGCGCGTCACCACGTCATACATCACTATGTCAAACCTGTTTTTCAGCGCCTTTGCCTGGCTCCACCGCATTATGCCGTGGGGCGGCCGGTATAGGCGGCTGTCGATCAGCTCGGCCGCGCGCGAGATGTCGCGCAGATAATGGCGCGTGGTCACCTTCATGCCCTGAAGGTGGTGCATCGAGTGGTTGCCTAAGGCGTGGCCGCGGGCCTTCACTTCCTCCATCAGCCCGGGATGCCGGCGCACGTTGTCGCCAACCATGAAGAAAGTGGCCTTGACCCCCTTGGAGTCGAGCGTGTCGAGCACCCACGGCGTCACCTCGGGTATCGGGCCGTCGTCAAAGGTGAGATACACCGTCGGCTCGCGGTGAAACTTCAGTCTCCACATCGCCTCTGGAAACAGCAGGCGGTAGGGCAGCGGCGGTTGCTCGATAAACATGGCGGCGGTTGGGGTCAGTCGAGGTCGCGCATCAGCCTGTTGAAGTCGACCCCCATGGCCTGCAGCTCGCCGGTCACACCGTTGATATCGCCCTCCATCTCGTGATAGAGCTGGAGCAGGTTGATCACATAGGTCTGATCAATGAACATGTCGGTGCGCTGCAGGGTGGCATACTGCGACGGGGTGAGCGACTTGTAGTACACCAGGTTGCGCCCGTATCTGAGCAGCTCCTTGTGGAGAATTTCGAGCGCCTTGGCGCGGTCGGCCTTGTTGCCGGTGGCGAGATAGAGGGCGTCGTAGAGCGATGCCATCTGCTGGGGCACCTGAATGGCGTAGGGCGACGTTGCTTCGGGCAGCTTCTCCTGCATCAGCTCCATGATGTGGCGTGCGCGCTTGAAGCGGTCGGCGGCAAACTCGCGCGCTTTCTGCGCTGTGGCCGCGTCGGGCGCCGATGCGGCGATCTCCTCGGCCTCGTTGCCCTCGTTGATAAGGGCTTCGGCCAGGTCGAGCATGGTGGAGCGGGTGGTGGTGACCATGCGGCGCACTGTTTCGTCGAGATAGAGCGACCCGGGCTTGGCCACGTCGAGACCGCCCCAGCGGAACCGCTCGGTGATGTTGCGGTAAGCGCGGTCGGTGTCCACCCCGAGGTAGCCGCTCTGGCTGTTTTCGTTATAGATCGGCGTCACCTCATAGGCCATGCCGGTGCTGCGCATAAACGGATCCATGCCGAGATAATACTCGTTGGGGACGGTCATGGCGAAGTAAACGGGCCGGTTCCAGCCGTTGGCCATCGAGGTGGCTATCATGTCGAGCGACAGCAGGTTGCCCAGCGAAAGGCCCTGTCCGTCGCCGGTGTGGGTCAGGTTGGTGACAATGCCGGGGAGCGCAACTTCGGCCTCGGCGGGAGTGAGGCGCTTGTCGGCCACGGCCTTGTCGAGATCAACGGGGATCGACACCAGCGGGGTGTTGAGCATCGGCACTCCGTAGGCGTTGTTGCGCGATGTCGGCGCATAAACGGCTCTCAGGGCTGACAGGGCGTCGACCATGGTGGTGTCGGGCGTCTCGCTGAAGTAGGTGAACTGCAGGTCGTTGTAGGCATAGTCTTTCGGCTGTGCGAGCATGTCGATTCCGGGAGCCTGATAGGTGGGATAGCGCATCATGTTGGCATACCAGTCGGTGGTGAGGTAGCTCAGGTTGACAACCTTGACGTCGGTGCGCACTCCCTCAACCTCCTGGGCATACCAGAGCGGGAAGGTGTCGTTGTCGCCGTTGGTGAAGATTATGGCGTTTTCGTCGAGACTGTTGAGATAGTTCATGCCGAAGTCGCGGGCAACATAGCGCCCCGAGCGGTCGTGATCGTCCCATGTCTGCGACACCATCTGCAGCGGCACGGCGATGCCTGCCACGGCGGCGATCACGGCGGCCACGCGGGTTGCGCGCGCTGTCTTGGCTGCGTCGGGGCGCTTCCTGTCGGCCAGGAACCGGCTGATGATCTGCGCCAGTCCGGCCACACCCATGCCGAGCCATATCGAGAAGGCGTAGAACGACCCGGCGAAGGCATAGTCGCGTTCGCGCGGCTGCGTGGGGGTCTGGTTGAGATAGAGCACGATGGCTATGCCTGTCATGAAGAACAGGAAGAACACAACCCAAAACTGTTCGATGCCGCGCTTCGACACGAATGCCTGCCATATCAGGCCTATGATTCCCATCAGCAGCGGCAGCATGTAGAACACGTTATGGCCCTTGTTGCCTTCGCCTTCGTCGTAGGGCAGCAGCTTCTGGTCGCCCAGTCGGGGATTGTCGATGGCGGGAATGCCCGAAATCCAGTTGCCGTGATTAACCTCGCCGTTGCCCTGAATGTCGTTCTGGCGCCCGGCGAAGTTCCACATGAAGTAGCGCCAGTACATGTGGT
>CAYTBH010000117.1:0-5944 GCA_964435935.1 uncultured Alistipes sp. | reverse complement strand
GCTTGCGGTCGCGGGTGCGGCAGGTCCAGCCGTCGGGCTCGATCACAATGTTGCGGCTCCCGAGGTTGATCATCGGCTCTATGCAGATACACATGCCGTTCTTGATGAGCGGGCCGGTGCCGCGGCGCCCGTAGTTGGGCACTTCGGGGTCCTCGTGCATTTTCTTGCCTATGCCGTGGCCGCACATCTCGCGGACGACGGTGTAGCCGCGCTTCTCACAGTAGGTCTGCACGGCGTTGGCAATGTCGCCGATGCGCTTCCCCTCGACGCACGCCTCGATTCCCTTGTAGAGGGCCTCCTTGGTGGTGCGGCAAAGGTCGAGCACCTTGGGGTCGACTTCGCCGACGGCGAAGGTGTAGCACATGTCACCGTTGTAGCCATCGAGCTCGGCCACGATGTCGGTTCCGATGATGTCGCCCTCGCGCAGCGAATAGCTCGAGGGGAACCCGTGAACCACGACCTCGTTGACCTCCATGCACATCGTGCCGGGGAAACCTCCGTAACCCAAACAAGCAGGCCGACCGCCGTTGTCGAGAATAAATTCCCGGGCAACGGCGTCGAGCTTGTTTGTCGTGACTCCCGGAGCGATGAGCTTCGCGACCTCTCCGAGAGCGCGGCTGGCCAGGTCGGCCGCGGCGCGCATCTTTTCGAGTTCCTCGGGTGTCTTGAGATAGATCATTCTGTCAGTTGGTGATTTGCTTGGGGCGCGTTAATCAATAACCCGAACCAGTGGTGCGGCCTTTGATTTTGCCTTCCTTCATCAGTCCGTCGTAGTGGTGCATCATAAGGTGCGACTCAATCTGCTGCAGTGTGTCGAGAACGACACCCACCATAATCAGCAGCGATGTGCCGCCGAAGAACTGGGCGAAGTTCTGGCTGATGCCGAACATGCGGGCGAATGCGGGGAGCACTGCCACGATGCCCAGGAAGATGGAGCCGGGGAGGGTGATGCGCGACATGATGGACTCGAGATACTCGACAGTCTTCTTGCCGGGCTTCACGCCGGGGATGAATCCGTTGTTGCGCTTCATATCCTCGGCCATCTGCTGCGGACGCACGGTGATGGCGGTGTAGAAGTAGGTGAAGGCAACGATGAGGATGAAGTAGACAAAGTTGTACCAGAAGCCGTTGATGTCGGCGAAGGTACTGAAGAACCCGGTGGAGTTCTCGCTGGCGCCGAAACCGGCAAGGGTGATGGGGATGAACATGATGGCCTGCGCGAAGATGATGGGCATCACACCTGCGGCGTTAACCTTCAGGGGGATGTACTGGCGCGCGCCGCCATACTGCTTGTTACCCACGATGCGCTTGGCATACTGCACGGGCACCTTGCGGGTTCCCTGCACGAGGAGCACAGCGCCAACGGTGACGGCGAAGAGCAGCACAACCTCGACGATGAACATGATCAGGCCGCCTTCGCTGCCGGTAGATCCGGGCAGGCGCGAGGTGAACTCGTAGAAGAGAGCCACCGGGAGGCGGGCGATGATGCCCACGAGGATGATGAACGAGATGCCGTTGCCGATGCCGCGGTCAGTGATGCGCTCGCCGAGCCACATGATGAACATGGAACCGGCGGCGAGAATCACCGTCAGGAAGAGGACGGTCCAGAAACCCATCTCCACAGCTCCGCCGGCGTTGACAACCTGAGCGCGCAGGTTGTAGAGGTAGGCGGGACCCTGCACGAACAGGATGAGCACTGTGAGATAGCGGGTGTACTGGTTGAGTTTCTGGCGGCCGCTCTCACCTTCGCGCTGCATTTTTTGGAAGGAGGGGAGCACCATGCCGGCAAGCTGTATGACGATCGACGCTGTGATGTAGGGCATGATACCCAGGGCGAAGATCGAAGCCTGCGAGAAGGCGCCGCCAGAGAACATGTCGAGCAACTGCATCAGACCGCTCTTGTTGGTGAAGTTGGTCAGGGCGTCGAGGTCCGAGGGGTTGATGCCCGGCAGGACCACATAACAACCCAGACGGTAAACCAGCACCAGAAGGACAGTGATGGTGAGTCGCTGACGAAGCTCCTCAATCGTCCAGATGTTTTTTATCGTTTGGATGAATTTCATCATTATTTAACTTTGTTGATGGAGCCACCAGCTGCAACGATTGCTGCTTCGGCTGCTTTGGAGAAAGCGTTTGCCTCGACGGCGATGGCGCGGGTTAGGGCGGTGTTGCCGAGAACCTTCACCAGCTTTTTGCGACCTACGAAACCGGCGGCGCGGAGATCGTCGAGCCCGACCTTTTCGAGGTTCTTGGCTGCCGCGAGAGCCTCGATGGCCTCGACGGAGATAGCCTTGTATTCAACGCGGTTGAAGTTCTTGAAGCCGAATTTGGGCAGACGGCGCTGCAGAGGCATCTGGCCGCCTTCGAAACCGATTTTGCGAGAGTAGCCCGAACGCGACTTCGCGCCCTTGTGGCCGCGGGTAGATGTTCCACCCTTACCCGAGCCGGGACCGCGACCGATGCGTGTTTCGCGAGTGGTGGAGCCAACGGCGGGTTTTAAATTGCTTAAGTCCATAATGATTGTCTTGTGCTGTTATTCAACTGAGAAGTAATTGAGTTTGAGTATCGCTCTCCGCCCCTGGTATGGGAGCCGTCGGCCGGGTTTTTGGCCGATCGGCGAGCCGACGCGGGGCCGGGGATGCTTCTCAGGCGTTGGTAACCTCTACGAGATGACGTACGCGGTTGACCATGCCCATCACGGAGGGGTTGTCTTCCTTCACCACCGTGTGGTTCATCTTGCGAAGACCCAGGGCGTCGAGAGTGCGCTTCTGCACGGCGGGCGCGCCGATGCGGCTCTTTATCTGTTTGATTTTGATTTGTGCCATTTAGTTTTCTCTTTTATCATGTTAAAGGAGAAGCGGGCCGGGCGCCCGTTGGCCGGGCGCCGGCGAAGCTCCGTTTAGCCGTTGAATACCTGGCTTACGGAAACGCCGCGGTTCTGGGCCACCTGGGCGGGCGAACGCATCTCGCCGAGGGCGGCGATGGTGGCCTTCACCAGGTTGTGGGGGTTGGAAGAGCCCTTCGACTTGCAGAGCACGTCGGTCACGCCCACGCTCTCGAGCACTGCGCGCATGGCGCCGCCGGCCTTAACGCCGGTACCGTGGGAGGCGGGTTTGAGCAGGACGCGCGAACCGCCGAACTTGGCAACCTGTTCGTGGGGGATGGTGCCTTTGTGGACGGGGACGCGGATGAGGTTCTTCTTGGCTGCCTCGACGCCTTTGGCGATGGCGGCAGTCACTTCGTTGGCCTTGCCTAAGCCCCAGCCTACGATGCCGTTGCCGTCGCCGACAACAACGATTGCTGCGAATGTGAACGCGCGGCCACCCTTGGTAACCTTGGTTACGCGGTTGATGGCAACCAGGCGGTCCTTAAGCTCTATATCGTTAGTGGTCTTGACTCTGTTGTTCTTATTTGCCATGATGATGTGTTAGAATTTAAGTCCGCCTTCGCGAGCTGCGTCGGCCAGAGATTTTACGCGTCCGTGGTAGAGATAGCCGTTGCGGTCGAAAACGACGGTGGTCACGCCTGCGGCGAGAGCCTTCTCGGCGATGGCTTTGCCGACCTTAGCGGCGATTTCGCACTTGTTGCCCTCTTCGATGCCCTTTGAGGAGGCGCTGCAGAGGGTTGTGGCGGCCAGGTCGTCGATGAGCTGGACGTAGATTTGCTTGTTGGAGCGGAACACGCACATGCGGGGGCGCTGGGCGGTGCCGGAGATCTTGCCGCGGATGCGGGCCTTGATCTTATTTCTTCTGTCTTTCTTCGAAATCATAGTTGTGGTTCAGTTTTTATTTTGCACCAGCGGTTTTGCCGGACTTGCGGCGGATTACCTCGCCGACGAACTTGATACCTTTGCCCTTGTAGGGTTCGGGCTTGCGGAGGGAGCGGATTTTGGCGCACACCTGGCCGAGTAGCTGCTTGTCGTCGCTCTCGAGGATGATCAGGGGGTTCTTGTTGCGCTCGGACTTCGCTTCAACCTTGATTTCTTTGGGAAGCTGGATATATATGGCGTGGGAGAAGCCGAGCGAGAGCTCGAGCACCTGGCCGGTGGCAGAGGCGCGGTAGCCGACGCCCACGAGTTCCATTTCTTTCTTATAGCCTGTCGAGACACCTACGACCATGTTGTGGAGCAGGGCGCGGTAGAGGCCGTGCTTAGCGCGGTGGTCGCGTTCGTCGGAGGGGCGGGCAACGGTGAGGTGTCCGTCTTCGACTTTGAGGGTGAATTCGGGGCTTACTGCCTGTGAAAGCTCGCCCTTGGGGCCTTTCACGGTAACGACATTGTCCTTGCCGATGGTAACTGTTACGCCGGCGGGGATTTCGATGGGGGCTTTACCTATACGAGACATGTTGATTCCTCCTTTCGATTAATAAACGTAACACAGAACTTCGCCGCCAACCTTGAGCTCGGAAGCCTTCTTGTTGGTCATCACACCTTTGGAGGTGGAGAGGATGGCGATGCCTAAACCATTCAACACGCGGGGCATGTTCTTGTAGCCGCAATACTGGCGCAGGCCGGGACGCGAGGCGCGCTGGAGGCCCTTGATGGCGTTGACCTTGTCGATGGGGTCGTACTTGAGTGCGACTTTGATGACGCCGGCGGGGGTTTCACCCTCTATAAACTTGTAGTTAAGAATATAGCCCTGTTCGAAGAGAATCTTGGTGATCTCTTTTTTCAATTTTGAGGAGGGGATCTCAACAACGCGGTGCTGAGCCTTGATGGCGTTCCTCAATCTTGTCAGATAATCTGCTATTGGATCAGTCATTTTTGATTGGTTGGGGTTTAAATTGATCGGGCCGAGGTCCGACAATATTTAACACTCTCTGATTAAAAATTTGGGTTGTTTGGCGCAGCGAAGCCTTCTGCCAGGGTCGATTGGGGAGGCTTGGGTTCCGGGGGGTCCCGCAGAAAATGGGCTTACCCGGATGGCTCTCCCCGCGAGGCGCGCAGGGTATTTCGCGTCGCGCATGCGAAGTTGGGCGGCTGTTGTGTTGCCTTGCTTCCTTACCAGCTTGCTTTCTTCACGCCGGGGATGAGGCCTGCCGACGCCATTTCGCGGAACTGGATGCGCGAAATGCCGAACTGGCGCATGTAGCCTTTGGGACGGCCGGTGATTGAGCAGCGGTTGTGGAGGCGCACGCTCGAGGCGTTTTTAGGCAGAGCCTGGAGGCCTTCGTAGTCGCCGGCGGCCTTGAGGGCTGCCTTTTTGGCGGCATACTTGGCAACAAGCTTTGCGCGCTTCACTTCGCGGGCTTTCATTGATTCTTTTGCCATGAGAAATTCTTTTCTACTTGGTTTTGAAGTGATTATAGATTAAACGGACTGTACCCCGGTTTGCGCACGGGGATTCATCTCGCGAAGATAATAAAAAACTTCTAAACATCAATGTTTTATTTGTCTAATTTTCAAACTCTTTTTCGTCAGCTCCATTCGGCAGTCCTTTTCGGCTGCGCTTGCCGGTTACTCTTTTCGGCTGCTCTTGTCGGGGACTCTT
Organism: uncultured Alistipes sp.; assembly: GCA_964435935.1. Lineage (GTDB taxonomy): Bacteria > Bacteroidota > Bacteroidia > Bacteroidales > Muribaculaceae > UBA7173. The sequence goes on along the minus strand of CAYTBH010000117.1, from coordinate 455 downwards.
TTCGCAACACAATCCGTCAGCTCTGTCAGCAACCCTTTCGAGCAACTTTGTTCGGCGGCATACATTCCCTGCTCTCGGCGGGCGCTCTGTTTCAGCGCCGGTTGCCTGAGCCGGTCGCAGGCCACGGCACGGGTCGGAGGTGAAGGGCCTCATTGACCCGCCGGACTAAGTGGAGCGGTGGTGGTGAAGACGCAACGAGTCCCGCGGAGCCGGTTGGCGCCGCGGGACCCGATAGCTTAATTCAAGGTTGGGTCGGTGAGTGACTTACTTCTTGAAGGGGAGGCCGAAGTGCTTGAGCAGAGCGAAACCTTCTTCGTCGGTGTTGGCCGAGGTTACGAAGGTGATGTTCATGCCCATGAGCTTCGAGATGGTGTCGATGTTGATTTCAGGGAAGATGATTTGCTCGGTGATGCCGAGGGTGTAGTTGCCGCGGCCGTCGAGCTTGCTCTCGATGC
>CAYTBH010000116.1:0-6044 GCA_964435935.1 uncultured Alistipes sp. | reverse complement strand
AAAAAGGCGCGGGAAAATGTCGTGGAGGCATTTTCCCGCGTTTGGTTTGTCTGTGGGTGGGGTCGCTTATTTTGCTGCGAGGACTTCGATTTCGACAAGCACCTGCTTGGGGAGCTCGCGCACGGCTACGGCGCTGCGGGCGGGGAAGGGGGCGGTGAATGCCTCGGCATAAACGGCGTTCATGGCGGCGAAGTCGGCCATGTCGGCGAGGTAGACGGTGGTTTTCACAACGTTGTCCATCGTGAGCCCGGCGGCTTCAAGGATAGCCTTGACGTTGGCGAGGCTCTGGCGGGTCTGCTCGGTGATGCCGGCGGGGATTTCGCCGGTGGCGGGGTTGATGGGGATTTGGCCCGAGGCGAAAACGAATGGGCCGCAGTCGATGGCCTGGCTGTAGGGGCCGATGGCCCCGGGGGCGTTCTGGGTGGCGATTTGGGTCTTCATGATTACTTTTTAGACGGGGTTAAAGTATTGATTCGTAAATTCTTTATCAAGGTGGAGCCTGTCTGGCCCTCCATCGCGTCCTCGGCTTTGTCGACGGCCTGGACAACCTCGCCGAAGCGGTTGTCGAAGTCGGGGATGAAGCTGTCTGACCCGTGGGCGCGGAGTGTTTTAATAGCTTCGCCGAGGGTGAGGGCAGAGGGGTCGGAGGCTGGGGCGAGGGCAGTCACCTCGTCGCCGGGATGGCGCACGACGCATTGCAACAGTCCGCACGCTATGAGTTTCTGAGCCGAGGTGTTGACCAGGGCGATGGGGATTCCGTAGTCGCGCGAAATGGCGAGCTCGTCGAGGGGCGGTTGGCCGTCGGTGAAGCGGCGCACGGCGATGGTGAGCACGGCGATGTCGATTTCCGACCGGTAGAGGTCGGAGATGCGGTCGATTTCGTTGGAGAAGGCAAACTGCACGATGTTCTGCGACGAGTAGCATAGCACCGCGCCCGAGAGGGTTATGAGCCACACCAATTGCAGCCAGATGAGCAGCAGGGGGAGGAAGGCGAAGGAGCCGTAGATGGCGTTGTAGCGCATAACATACACCTGCCCGCTGACGAAGAGCCACTGGAGGATGAGGAACCCGGTGCCGGCCAGCACGCCGGCCAGAAGGGCGTTGGTGAACTTGACTTTCGCATTGGGAATGAGCATGTAGGAGCCGGCGAAGAAGAGCCACACCAGCACCAGCGACGCGAGGTCGAGCATGGTGCTGAACAGCGGTGTGAGGAACTTCAGCGGGGTGGCGTTCTGCAGGGCGGTCGACATGAACACCGTGATGCCGCTGGCGCAGATCATCAGGATGGGGAGGAAGAGGATGATGGCGGTGTAGTCGGTGATTTTGCGCCACAGCGAGCGTCCGCGGGTCACCCCCCAGATGCGGTTGAACGAGTCCTCGACGGTTGAAAGCAGCGAGATGAGGGTCCAGAGCAGGAAGAGGATGCCCACGCCGACGAATATCCCCTCGGAGGCGGTCGTCAGATAGGAGTCGACGAATGTGAGGGCCGTCTCGAGGGCTTTGCGCTGGGCCGGGAAGGAGGCCATGAGCTGCGACTGGATGAGGTTCTGGAAACCGAAGCCGCGGGCTATGGCGAAGAGCAGGGCCAGGGCGGGCACGATGGCCAGCATGGTCTGGTAGGTGAGGCCGCAGGCGCGGTTCTGCAAGTCGCTGTTGAAAAAGGAGCGCGTCGAGAGGTTAAGGGTCTTGACGACGTTGACTTTCCAGCCCGACCGCGTGTCGCTCCACACCCCCGAGGAAACGTAGTCGTAGAGCTTCATGACGCGTTCGACGAGGGTTGGCTTTTTTTGCTTCCCTTGCTGGGGAGCGCTCGGGGTGGGGGGCGTTTGGTCGGCCATGGATGTTGGGGTTGGGGGTTAGCGAGGGGGTTATCGCAGGCGGTCAGCGGCGCGGAGCAGCTTCTCGTCGTGGCGGATGCCGCGGTAGGCCATGGCGGTGAAAATCACGGCTCCGAGCAGCAGAACCACCGAGCCTCCGATTTCAACGCGGGCAGCCTCGGTGTTGCCGCGGAGGGCTATGGTGACCGTGACCACGGCGACGACGCAGATGAGCAGCATTGAAAGCAGTGTGACGGTTTTCTGGCGCTTGGTGTTCTTGTACATGAAGATGGCCAGGAAAAGCAGCAGGGCCACCAGGCCGTTGACAATGGCCAGAACCGGGAAGTCGGCCATGGTGAGGTTGGCGGTGGCGAGCTCTGTGGCGGGGTCGATCACCACTGCCACCGGCACGAAGCAGAAAACGGCCACAAGGATGGCGGCGAAAAGCAGCCATACCGACTGCCAGCGTTGAATAACCATTGTTTTTTCGTGTTTTTGGGGTTGTTGAGTTATTGTGCCTGCAAATTTAACGAAAATTTCAGTAGGGCGGTTCATTTCTCGCCGTCGAGCTCGTATAAAATTGAGTCGACAATGAGCGGTAGCAGTTTCGGGTCGACCCCGATGCGCAGCAGGGCCTGCGAGTCGGCGCGCATGTCGGCGATGAACCCTTCGACGGCTTCCTGGCGCGCCACCGAGTCGCCCGAGGTTCCGGGTTTGGGCGCGCGGCGTGCCGTGATGTTGAGCTTGTAGAAGTTCATGGCCTCGCGGAAGCGGCGCTCGGCCAGCGAGAGGTGGCCCAGGTTGAGGTAGTCGACCGGCAGGGGGTCGTGGTTGGTGATGAGCCTCTCGTAGAGCTTGCGGCTCTGGGCGAGGTCGCACTCCATAAGCAACGCCCATGCCAGCGGGCGCAGCGCTTTGCCCGAGTCGGGGTCGAGATAGTCGGCTTTGTAGAGAGCGCGCGCCGCCTCGGGATACTCGCCGAGCTGCAGATGGCAATGGCCGCGGAGCAGGGCGTTGGCCGCTTTGTCGGGCTCGATGGCCTCGAGGCGGTCGAGGGCGGCAAGGGCTTCGCGGGGCTTGCCGGCGGCGAGATAGCCGCGGGCGAGGCGGCGGAGGGTCCAGGCGCTCCCGGCGTTGAGCATGTCGGCCTGCTCGAACATCCGCAGGGCCTCGTCGGGCCGGCCGAGTCGCTGCAGGGCGTGGCCCATCTTCTGGTAGAGCGATGCCGAGTGCTCGCCGTTGGCTTCGAGGACGCGGAACGCCGCGAGTGCTTCGGCAAAGTATTTGTGGCGGAAATAAAACTCGCCGACTACTCCCAGGGTCGAGCTGTCGCTCACATCGGGGGCGATCGAGGGTATCTCCACCAGGCTCACCCCGTTGGCAAACGGCGAGTAGAACTCGCCCTTGCGGCGGAAGAGGTTGAAGAAGCGGTAGAGGTTCTGCACCTGCTTGTTGATCATGTTGCGGCGGTCGGCGGCCTGGGCGTTGAGCGCCTCGGCCTGCGCCATGGCCATCTGGTCGCCGTGCTGCTCGAGCTGCGACATCATCATCGAAGCCTGCTGCTGAGGCATCTGCGCCAGCGCCAGCACGGCTGAATATTTGTCGCTGTCGTTGAAAAACGGCATTGATTCGAGGAAGCCCGCGAACTTAGCCCCGGGGCCGGCAAACTCCGAGCGCTCGGCGTGGAAGGGCACAAACCAGTTGGCGAGCTCCGAGAAGAAGGGGTGGCTCTTCATCGAGCCAAAGGTGCTCATCATAATGTCGCCCCCCTCCATGGTGATTTCGCTGATTTCGCGAAGCTGCTCTGCCAGGCCCGATTTCTCGAACATCTCCTCCCACTCGGGGTTCTCCTCGAGGGTTTCGAGGTCGATCTGTTTGAGGTCTGACTTTCCGAGCTTCTTTTCGAGGTCGGGGCGCAGCTTTAGCATCGTGGGCATCAGCTCGTCGCGCATCTTGGCGGTGAGCCGCTCGGTGTCGCGGGTGCGGGCCAGTTCCAGATAGGCGGTGTGGAGGTCGGCCTTCCACGACGGGAGCTCGCGGATTGCTTCCAGGCGCGCTTTCGCCCTATCGTCGAGCTTGCGGCCTCGCCAACGGTGCATCACGATTAGCAGGGCTATGAGCGCCGTCGCTCCGCGTCTTGTAGCCGGCTCGGCGGCGTAGGCCTCCATCAGCAGCTCGAGTTTCGACGAATCGAAAAACTCAAGCCCCCCCAGCATGAGCGCGCCAATGAGCAGCTCGCTGAAATAGGCCGGAAGCGACGGCGAAGCCAACGCGTCGCGCACAGCCTGGGTGTCGGCTGCCGTGAGCGGATGGGTCACCCACAGGCGGGCGAACAGCCGCCGCTCCATCGCCTCGATAGCCGACAATTGTTCGCGGCGCTTAACCTCGTCGAGTCCGCGGGAAGCCATCGCGAGGGGCGAGGCCTCGGCTGCAGCCTTGGTATATGCTTCAAGGAGCGCCGCCGGAGTGTCGGCCGGGCGAGTGCGCTCGAAGCGGTAGGTCGAGTAGTAGAGCGACGTTTGGTCGACTGCCAAATTGTCGCGTTCGAGCAGGTCGACCACCTCGAGCACCGTCGTGCCGAGGCGCTCGGCCATCGCGTCGCGTCCAGGGTCGTCGGCCCCCTGGGCCGCGTAGGCGAGCATGTAGCGATAGTTTTCCTCGGCCCGCGCTATGCGGTCCGAAGCCTCCCAGCGCATGTTGCCCTCGGCAAGCGAGCGCGTCAGGGCGAACGCCTCGCGCAGCCGACCATCGGCCACGCGCCTCGCGATCTTATCTTTAATCTCAGCGAATATCTCTTTTTTCATCCTTTATTTTTTACTTGGTCATCACCGCTATCATTTTTCCTGGTAATCACCTCAATTTTTACTTAGTCATCACCTCCCTGCAAATATAACAAAAATCTTGCCAAACTTTCCCGTCCACCCCTCTTAACAATCCCAATCCAATCCCCTTTTCATTCGATTCAGCAAACCAGCTATACCCAAAATAAGCCGTTTGATACTCCGCTGCCGCACATGGATAACGATGGCTTGTGGAAAAGAAAATTTCGCTATTTCTTTTGTTGTTTTTCGGTGATGTCGTTTAACTTTGCAGTTGTTGATAACATCTTAATTGGTCAAGTAAATTATGCTGATTAAAGAACGCCCCATCATTACATGGTTGTTGGACCAGGATTTAACGAAACGACCAACAAATATTAGTGTGCCAACAGTTTCAATACCAATAAACTATGGCATACTTATTTCTAATCTTAATCAATTAGGAGAAATACGGCAGAAAAAGCCTAATTGGGGCTTGCCGGAGTTGTTAATGCCTTCCTTTGAGGAGGTTATGCGTAAGAGTGCGCGATCTTTTGAAAAGGTTCTACCCAAATTGTTTATCGAGTTTTGCGAAAAAGGCGAATGTGGCATTTTGTTGTGCAAGGGTAACGTAACCTTGGTTTATAGTTTTGGGGGCGATGAATTACATGTTTGGTATTTTGTTGAAAGTGATGGCAAGAGCGTTTTCAATTTTTATTTTAGCCGCAAAATTGTAAACAATCAATTTGGGATCGCCGTGACAAATACCATACTGGCCGATAATTATTTCTTTGAAGGATCTTTAGAACAGCGTGAAAATATCGTTTTCGGAATATCTAATTTCATTTTATGTTATGTGGCTGTAAAGAAATATGGTAAAGTCGAGAAAGTTGTTGTGCCACTGGGGAAATCTACCGCAGTCGAAGGCACTCCATTAGAATATGTTGGTGAAAAGAAGGTGATTAATAAATCAGGGCAAGAGGTCATCGTCATGGATTCCCGTTGGTTTAGGAAGATTGTAAATGATAATGATATCTTTGTCCGTGGATTTTGGAGATTGCAAAATAAGAAAAATGAATTTGGGGAGTGGTACAAGGAACTAATCTTTGTGGATTCCTTTGTTCGCCATGGTTATCACAGGAATGCAAGGATTGAGGATGCCTAAGATGTATAAAAAGCATTGGGAGTTTATTTAATAATCTCCCAATGACCTGTTTTGTCGCTGCCTTCACGCCTTATCAAACCGAATCGACGTAAAATCATGGTTGCGCGTTTTGCGGTTTTATCTGTGATAGATAGTTCTTTTGCTATTTCGCTATGCGTAATGTGTTGATTCTCTTTGATAAGATCCAACACTTGCTGTTGAGTGGCAGTAAGATTTACAGGGACATTTACAGGGACATTTACAGGGACATTTACAGGGACATTT
>CAYTBH010000115.1:0-6141 GCA_964435935.1 uncultured Alistipes sp. | reverse complement strand
GCCGGGCGCAAGACCTCCACATAGCAGTCGGCTCAATCACTCCTCCCGAGCCTGACGTACCACAAAACGCACAAGCAAAGCACTAACATAAAGACCCTTATAGCGGCACACACCTAACTCCACAAAATATGAAATCCCTGATTTTCGCTGCCATATTAATGGCCGCGGCGCTGACCGCACACTCTATCCCACTCGATTTTGGCAAAATAACCCACTGGGCAGGGAGCGGCCCCAACCGCGCCGCACTCGTAGTGTATGACAACGCTCTCGCCTCTGACCCAACACCTTATGTGTGGGGCTTTCGGTGGGAGGATGGCGAGCAACCAACCGGAGAGGATATGATGAAAGCCGTTTGCGCGGCATCCGATGAGCTGGTGATGCTCACCCAATACACCGGGCAATTTGGAGCAACGCTTTGCGGCGCCGGAGTCGGCGACGCTGCGAAGCTACTCGAAAACATCTATTTCGACTTCGAAGGGGCCAAGTCATCGCAATTCATCAACTTCGACTACTACAACACCTCGGCGTTTTTCGGCCAGAAGGAAGCGCCGGGCGACCGCACCCCAGAGATTTGCGACGAGGCCATAAACGAAGCCCTCCTTTCGGGGCGCCACTACATACAGCACCCTCTCGACTACGCAGCATACGGTTATCCGGCCTACGACTACGATTATTGGATGCTCGGCGATGACGGGCTCGAGTATGGTTGGTGGACAGCCGGATGGTATTCAGGCTATTGGAGCTACTGGACGGCGCAATCCGAATCGTCCGACTGGCTGTACTCCGGCACAGGATTCACCGGGCGAGTGCTCTCCGACGGATGCGTCGACGCATGGTCGTACACACACTTTGACAACCCGCAGGTCGGGGGGATTGGCGAAGGGGTTCCCCCGCCCGACGACCCCGCCCTCTACAGCTACCGCGAATTACGCAAGCCATCCTCTCTCAATGATGCCAGCCAGCTGAACACTGTCACTCCTAAAGAATATTACACGATCCAGGGGATTCGCGTTTGCGAAGACAATCTTATTCCGGGAATCTACATTGCTCGAAGCCACAACCATACCCAAAAAGTGATAATCAAATAAATACAAATAACCCAATCAATTACACATTATGAGGAAAATATTATGCGCCGGTGTCGCGCTTCTTTTAGGAGCGAGCCAAGCGGCAGCTTACGATTTCATTGTCGACGGATTGGCCTTCAACAGGCTTACCGACGACACCGTGGAGCTGACGCGCGTCAACGACAACCCACAGACCGACCCAATTGGCACCAATTTTGTGTCGAAATACACCAAAGAAACTTATCGCATTCCAGAAACTGTCACTTACGATGGAGTCTCTTACACTATCACAAAAATTGGTAGTTACGCATTCTATAATTCAAAAAATGTCAGGGAGGTCTATCTTTCTGACAAAGTAAAGATTCTCGACAGCAATTCATTCGCATCGTGTGATAATCTGGCCTCTATCGAGTTCCCTGGTGTTGAACGCGTCGAGGGGTACGCATTCACGGGTTGCTACGCACTGGCGGAAATGCGTTTTCCCGCTAATCTCAACTTCTTCCTTGGTAGCGCGATGCCAGGCCGCATTCCCGGCGCCAATCCTCCTGCCGCTCCCGTGAAAAAACTGATTTTTGACTGCGACCCGGGACAGGTGACCAATAAGCCTTGGGGGAGCACCCGCTACGTTTTTGACGATGTGGTAGAAATCGTAATAACTCCTTATGCCAAAGCCATCACTAATTATGTTCCTCTTGGCTATAATAAAGTCGAAACCATAACCATCGAAGAAGGTCCCCAGGCAATTGAGTGCTCGAGCAATTACACTTTCTCAAGCATTAAGGCGAAGAAACTCTATGTGGGACGACCCTACACTGGCGAACAATCGTTCTTGTCATGTAATAATCTTGAGGAAATCCACTTCGGAAATTTCCCTCCCTGCGGATTCTCTGGCACTCCAAGCGCCTCACTCCTTGAAAGGGTAACACTTTATGTGCATCACAACCAAATGGCAGCTTACGAGGCTGACCAGAAGTGGGGCCTGTTCAATATTGTAGAAGAACCTGGCACTAATACCACGGAGCCGGATATCGACTATGGCTTCAACTATACTCTTGATGAAACAAACTCGACAGCCGAGATTATTGCTGCAGGCGACATCGTAGAACCATACTCGGGCGACATTGTAATTCCCGAAGCTCTTCGCATTAATGGAAAATGGTACATTGTAACCTCCATCGGACAACAGGCGTTCGCCAACACTCCAATCACTTCAATAAAGTTGCCAGCAACCATCAGCACCATCGGTCAGAGCGCTTTCTACAACTGCCGTAAACTCGCCAATGTGGAACTCAACGAGGGGCTGCAAACGCTTAATTGGGATGTATTCTCTTCAACCTCGTCTCTACGTTCTATTACGATTCCCGGCTCGGTGAAAGTGATTCCATATAATGCTTTCGGGGGGAGCGCCTTAGAATCTATTGTATTTAACGAAGGTGTTGAAACCATCGAGGGTGCGTTCGAAGAATGCGCAAACCTCACCTCAGTTTCTCTACCTTCTACACTTAAAACACTCGACGGCGCTTTTAATGGCTGCTCATCGCTTGCCTCGATCGAACTTCCTTCTTCACTGAAGGAAATCGGATTCTTCACCTTCGCTGGCACCGCCATTAGTGAGTTGACAATACCAGAGGGTGTAGAAGAGCTCGGAATGCAATCGCTCGGCGTTATGAACGGAGCTCATAATAAAGACTTTAACCTCCGCAAGGTAATACTCCCCGCTTCTCTCACCTCAATACATGCCATGGCGTTTAACAACCGCTTTGGGCTCGAAGAGGTCATTTTCAATGGCGACGGTAACAACCTTGTTGTCAGCGCCAACACTCTTTTCCAGAAAGACGGTGAAGTAGCACCCCTTAAAAAAATCACACTAAACCGCGCTTTGGTAAACGCGGCCGGAGCAGACCTCGCTAGTGACATTTTTAACCGCGCAACCACACTCGAAGAAGTAACCTTCGGAGACGGACTCGCATCTGTGCCCGACCTAAGCGCATGCCCCAGCATAAGGGTAATCAACGTATATAGCAATGTCCCTCCGACCGCGAAAGGCTTTCACCCGGATGTTTATGCCAATGCCGTAGTGAACGTGCCCGATGGCGCGGCTGAGGCTTTCCGCGCCGCAGAGATTTGGAAGAATTTCGCAGGTTTGTCTCCAAGCGCGGCAGTTACGGCTATCGATGCATCAAAAATTCGTTATACAGTCGGCGATGGTGCGAATCTCTTCGCTGTTACCCTGCGATTCAATAACGCTAACCGACTCGACAATCTGGTGCTTGGCTACCGCTCGAACGATTCTGAATTTGACAACAACGCATTCCTTTCGTGCTTAGCGCAAGATATGCGAGTGCGAATTTCCGAAACGTCCAATGGATTTGAAATAGCCTTCGACCTCGACGGCAACGGCATATTTGATTTGAAAGACGTTGTCGCTGACGGATGGAGCCTTGACGACAACCTTGTGGCTTCTGACCGAGAGACCAAGGTTGTGTGCCTCTATCATGGCGAAGCCTCTGATTGCGCGCCTTATTACTTCTATCTGCCCGCCCCCGAAGAGGAGGGTGTATGGGTGCCGGAGGCTATGAACGTTAAACTCAGCGATGAGGGCTTCGTACTCCCGGTCCTTGTCCAACCACAAGGGAAAAGCGTCAGCAGCACAACCAACTGGCAGGCATCATCGAGTGACACATCCTATCGCCTCGACCGCACCAAAATTGTAACTCCTTACACTGTTGTAGACAACTCATATCACGCGCGCCCAACTTTCGTGGGTGCCACTGGGGTCACTTACGTACGGTTCCGTCCCAGCTTCACCGGCACCGGCTATGTTGAGTCAAACTTCATGACCCTCACCATTGAAGCGCCCGAGGTGCCTATGACTTCGATAGCTTTCGACCAGGAAAGAATCGAAAGCGGGCTTAACAAGGTTGTCGACTTCTCTTACAGCTACCAGCCTGAAGATGCGACTTACACCGCCGTCACACTCACTTCGAGCAACACAAAGGTAGCCACCTGGAGCGCTTCGGCCGGCCTGAAAACAACAACTACCGGAGGAAACTCGACCATCACAATCAACAGCGCCTACGACAACTCCGTCTCGGCCACCTGCGAGCTTGAATCGAAGTTGATGAAACCGGTGACAGCCGTAAACTTCGGCCCAGGTACAGAGAACGGCGTCATAACCCTGACGCCCAAAGAGATGATTGGCCTCCGTGCGATCGTTGAGCCCGCCGATGCAGACATTGCCGACGTGAACGTCGCCCTCTCGAACAACGGAACGTCGAGAACTGACTACACATGCTCGATGTACAAGGTTAACTATTGGGATGTCAACAACAACCGCATCCAATTCTACGAGCTTTCAGGCCACCGCCTGACCGGCGATAACCCTGCCACCCTCACTGTCACATCAGTTGACGGGGCTTATACCGCCGAGTTCACAATCAACGTTGTCGACCCCGACCGTACTCCGCTCGAAAACGGCTATGTCGACGGCACAATAATCCTCAACGAAGAGTGGTTTGGCCACACCAACGGCGGCATGAACTACCTCACCCCCGATAACGAAATAATCTATCAGGCATACGAGCGCGAGAACCCGGGAATGAGCTTCGGTTGCACATCGCAATACGGAACGATATGGGGCGGACTGCTCCTGGTTCCATCCAAGCAGGCTGCCGACGGAGGCGACCCGCTCCCCGGCGGAGGCCGACTCGTGATTGCCGACGCGACTACCCTAAAACGCATCAGCTCGCTCGACATTCTCTCCTACGATGGCGCGAGCGGCGATGGCCGCGCCGTTGCCGGAGCCATCCCCGGAAAAATCTATGTGACAACCAACAACGGCATCTTCATTGTTGACGTTCACGACCCAGCGAACCCCGAAATCACAGGACGCATCGGCGGAGCCACAAACGGAGACCTCTACAACAGCCAGATTGGCGACATTATCACCGCGAAAAACCACTCGTTCGCCGTGATGCAGGCAAAAGGCCTCATAATCATTGATGTTAACACCGACGAATCAACAATGATACATGACACCAACATTCAGGGTGTCACACAGAGCGCCGACGGCAATGTGTGGTATGCGACTATCGATTCCGCCAAAGGCTGCTCGGTGTTCGTAGCCCTCGACCCCGACACTCTCGAAGAGGTTGACCGCGTGGAGATGCCCGCGTCGATCGGTACCGTTTCTTGCGGCTGGGGAGCGTGGCGCTCAACCGCCTTCAAAGGCTCGGCTAAAAGCAACGACCTCTGGTTCATGACTGGCGGCGGAAGCATCGCAGGCGGCGGAACCACATACTTCCGCTATCATATAGGCGACGATGCCGCAAACATCGAGCCCTTCTTCCAGCTCAACGATGTCAAGGGCATAACCGCGTTTGGCGAAGAGGTGGCGCAGATGAACTACGGCACCCCGATGTTTGACTCGCGCAACAACCAGCTCATCGTCACCACAACCTACAAGGGAGCTGCCAGCGGCCAATATCGCGACCACTGGATTCACCTTGTCGATGGCACCACTGCCGAGATTAAGAAGTCAATCACCCTACGCCCTTACTACTGGTTCCAGGCACTTCCAATTTTCCCCGACAAATATACCGCCGACATAAACATTGCCGACATCATGTTCGACGTGGCCGATGGCGAAACGGAAATCGACCTTACCGACATGGTCACCGACCGCGACAACATTGATGCCAACATACGCCTTTCGCTCATCGACGCGCCCGCAGTTCTCGCAGACAGCCAGCAACCCGTTTACGCCGAAACAGCTCTCGAAGGCCGGAAACTCACAATCGTTCCGCTAAGCAAGGGTGTGAGCCAGCTGACATTCGCTGCTGAATCGAACGGACGCACCGCGACAAAAACCGTCACGCTGACCATCACCGACCAGGCAACCGGCATCGAAAGTGCCTCAGCAGATATGGGCAACATCACCTGCGATGGCCGTCGGGTTGAATTCCGCGGCCTCGACAACGTGGCGTTCGCTATTTACGACCTCAATGGCCGCGAAATGACTCGCTTTAATGTCGAGGGCAACCGCTTCGTGGCGGAATTCGGCTTCCCGAACGGC
>CAYTBH010000114.1:0-6281 GCA_964435935.1 uncultured Alistipes sp. | reverse complement strand
TTTACCGACATTGAGGAGCCGGTTGAGCGGCTGCCCGACGATGCGTTAGAAAACTGTGCGAAAGCGGGAGTCGCGATTGCGAGAGCTCCGGCCATCATGAAGATTTTGAGAGTTTTCATTGTTGTTTGATGGTTAATGATATTTTATTGAAGTGTTGTTTTTTACTGAATGAATTTCATGCGCCAGATGTTGGCCGTTCCTTCGCTGTCGCCTCGCTGCGATACAAAATAGATGTAACCTCCATCGTTGCTCCACACGGGGCTGAGGTCATCAGCGGCGTGGTGGGTGAGCTGGCGCATGTCGGTGCCGTCGATGCGACACACGAATATATCCGTGTTGGGGTAAACGAATCCTGGGCCTTCGAGCAACGTGCTGCCAACGAACACAATCCACTTTCCGTCGGGCGACACCATCGGAGTCGTGAAACTGCGCTCGGCATCGGAAACGATGCACTCCTCTACGCCGGTTTCGTAGTTAATCCGCCAGATTTCCGACCGCCCCATCGCTGTTGGGCGCGTAACCAGAAGCGCTTTCTGACCTGGGATGATGGCGGGGTTGAGCCCGGATGTGTAGCTCGAAAGGAAATTATCCTTCAACGAATAGCTCCAGATGCCGCAACCGTTGTTTTCAAGCCTGGCGAAGAATATTTGACTGGTTCCCGGCACTTCAATCGGCGAATAGTCATTCGCTGCCGAGGTGATTTGCCGGCACACATACCCGGTTGAAGCGTCGGTGCGGAAAATTTGTGCTGTTTTCCCGCGTGCCTCCGAGAAGTATAGGCTCTTTCCGTCGGGCGAAAAGCTGAAGTCAATCACGCCTGTGCGGTTAGTGCGCTGTCGCGAGCCACCCTGCTTGAACAGGTCCTTGATAAATATGTTGGTGGTGTTGTTTCTGAACGACAGATAGCCGATTTCGGTGCCGTTAGCCAGCGGGGCGAGCACTCTGTTTGAGAACCATTCAATTCTGTTACCCGATCGGCGTACTTCCGGCAGGCAAACATAGTCGCTTGTCGAAGTGATTTTCCGAAACTCGGTACCAGTTTCCTCTGGCACTGAGACAACCGAGAAATCGACATTCTGCGCTTGAGATAAATTAGTTGAGAATGTGGCAACGGCTATTGCTATAATGCTTTTGTGCCACTTATTATATTTGTGAAGTAAAGGTTTATACATTGAGAATGACAATTGTTTGCGCAAAGGTAAACAAAAGTTAACAAATTACCCCCCCCATTCGTTAAAATGTGTTAAAACTATCTCAATATGTTCAATGTCAAAGGTTTAAGCGGGTGTGTGCCGGCTGATAGCAAAAAATCAGGCAACCCGAGTGTGGATTGCCTGATCTTTTATGTTTGGGAGTGTAGATAATCGGTTACTGGAAGAAGGTGCCGGTTTTGGGAGTTAGAAGCATTGCCGAACTTACTTCCTGGGCAACGCTTTCGCCCATTGAGTTGGCCACGATGGCAAGAGCGAAGCGCATTGCGGCAGAGGGGCCGTTGCCGGTGATAATACGGTCAAGAGCCACGACCGACTCCTCGCGATAGATGGCGTTGGGCATCTGCTTTTCGCATCCGGGGTAACAAGTAGCTTCCTTGCCGTCGAGGATGCCGAGCGGAGCGAGCACCACGGCCGGGGCAGCGCAGATGGCAGCGATTTTGCCGCTTTGAGCCTGCATCTTTAACATTGTGTTGAGCGGGGCGTATTCCGAGAGATTTGTCGAGCCGGGGAGTCCGCCGGGGATAATGAGCCACTCGGGGGTTATGAAGTTGGTCTTTTCGTAAAGGGCGTCAGCCTCCACGGCAATGCCGTGGGAACCTCTGACGGTGAGTTCGCCGGTGATTGAAATCATTTTTACATCCATCCCGGCGCGCCGCATCACGTCGACAGTCGTGAGGGCCTCAATCTCTTCAAATCCCGTGGCGAGGAATAGGTAGGAGGTGTTCATAGCAAAAAGTGTTGTTGAGGGTTAGTAACTATTGCGCAAAAGTATGGGAAAAGTTTGCAAATAGCAAACGATTGCTTCGGAAAAGTAATAAAATTATGCTTTTTGTTGTGGCTGGGTCACCCAATGAGCGGGAGGATTCGGTGAATGGCGGCAACAAACGCTTTCGCTTCATCGAGAGTGTTGTAGAGCGCGAACGACGCACGCACAGTTCCCTCGATGCCGAGCGACTCCATCAGTGGCTGCGCGCAATGGTGGCCGGTGCGAACCGCGATGCCCAGTTTGTCGAGCAGCATGCCGGTGTCGTAATGGTGCGCGTCGCCTATGAGGAACGAAATCACCGCGGCTTTGCCTGGCGTGGTGCCGAAAATCCGCATGCCGGGAATTTGCATCAGTTCGCGCGTGGTCCATTCGAGTAGCTCGTGCTCGTGGGCGGCAATGTTGTCGATGCCGACGCGGTCGACATATTCGATGGCGGTTTTGAATGCCGCGATGTCCACATAGTCGGGGGTTCCGGCTTCAAACTTGAAAGGGAGCTCGGCAAACGTGGTGCCCGAGAAACTGACGTGGCCAATCATCTCGCCGCCACCCTGATATGGGGGCATCTTCTCAAGCCATTTCTCTTTGCCGTAGAGCACGCCGACTCCACACGGGCCGTACATCTTGTGGGAAGAAAAGGCGTAGAAGTCGCAATCAATATCCTTGACATCTATTTTGAGATGAGGGGCGGCTTGGGCTCCGTCGACGAGCACCGGCACTCCCTGGCTGTGGGCGTAGGCGGTCATCTCCTTCACGGGATTCACCGTGCCCAGCACATTGGAGATGTGGCAGAAGGCGGCAAGGCGCGTGTGCTCATTGAACAGCGACCTGTAAACGTCGAGGTCGAGCGACCCGTCGGGGTGGATGGGCACAACCCTTATTATAATGTTCTTGCGCGACTGGAGCAGCTGCCAGGGAACGATGTTGGCGTGGTGCTCCATCACGGTGAGGATTATCTCGTCGCCGTCGTTGAGCAGCGAGCCAAACGATGATGTCACGAGGTTGATGCCCTCGGTGGTGCCGCGGACAAAAATCACTTCGCGGGTCGACTCGGCGTTGATGAACCGGCGCACGCTTTCGCGGCTCGCCTCCTGCAGCTCGGTTGCTTCCTGGGAGATTGAGAACACACCGCGGTGAACGTTGGCCTTGTGGGTGAAATACATGCGCTCTACGGCTTCCACCACTTCGCGAGGTGTCTGCGAGGTGGCGGTGTTGTCGAGGTAAACGAGCGGCTTGCCGTAGACCGTTCGCTCCAGAATCGGAAAGTCTTTGCGCAGTTCTTCAACGTTCATTGTTTCGGCTTGTTGGTTCTCTTGTTGGTGGAGGTTGATTATTTTGAGCAATCGGCGCAACCCGAGGGGTGGCCTGTGAAGCGGCACTCTACGAGGTGACGCAAACGGTCGCTGAGCGATTCAAGGCGGATGGAGTCGATTACGTCGACCATAAAGGCCTGCATAAGCATCGTGCGAGCCTCGCGTTCAGGGATTCCTCGTTGACGCATATAAAAGAGCGCCTTCTGGTCGAGCTGGCCGGTCGCCGCTCCGTGCGAGCATTTCACGTCGTCGTTGTAGATGAGCAGCTGTGGCTTCGAGTGCATTTTCGCATCGGTGGAGGCAAGAAGGTTTCGGTTGGTCTGATACGCTTCGGTGAATTTAGCACCGGGGCATACCTCGATTCCCCCCTCGAAAGCTCCGACCGCGCTGTCGTCGAGCGAGTATTTGAAAAGCTGCCGCGAATGGCCGTGTGTCGATCGATGCGTCACTTGCGACGCGTTGTCGATGTGCTGCGTGCCCGAGCCAATCGCCATGCCGGCGAGGTGCGACTCGGCATGCTCGCCCTCGATGTCGATGTTGAATTCGTTGCGGGTCGTGCCGTTCATCAAGGTCGCCGCAACGCCTTGGAAGCGCGAGTTACCGGCTTGGCGGGCAAAGAGCTGGGAGTAGCGGTTGGTGTCGTTGTTTGACTCTTCGAGGTCATACCAATTGACCTCGGCGCCCTCTTCGGCTACAATCTCAATGACCTCAGACGAGAGATATTGCGACCCTTTTTGCGAGTGGTCGCATTTGAGCACCGAAACCGACGCGCCCTCCTCGGCAACCACCAGAATGCGCCTCACGGCCATCACCGGGGCGGGGGAGTGGAAAATGCTCACTAACTGCACCGGCTTTTCGATCCTTACGCCGCGGGCAGCGTGGATGAAAACGCCATCCTGCGCCAGAAGCGAGTTGAGCGCGACACCAGGGTTGTGAAGCGGGGCAACTGAACCGAGATATTTGCCGAGGGCAGTCGCCAAGGGGCCTTTCGCAGCCTCGGCAAAAGAGCATACTGTCAGCCCGTCGGGAATGTTTTTCACCAGTGTGTTGGTAGGCACGAACCGGTCGTTGACAATGATCCCCATCAATGTCGACAGATTGGGCACGTCGCAGCGGAAAGTCGCGGCCACGTCGACGGGGAAATTGAGGCGGTTGATGTTTACTCCGTAGTCGGGGGCAAACATCTTCTCGATCGAAGTCTTCTCAAAACCTTCGTCGCCCTTTTCCGGGAGTCGCCCGGCTTTCTCCAGCGCGGCGAGTGCCGCGTCGCGGCCCGCGTTCAGCGCCGGGGCCGAGTTAGCCTCGATTGTGGCGCGGTGTTCGCGGAACAGGGATATGTATTGTTTGATAGCGCTCATCGGTTCAGAGATTTTCTTCCTTAATCCAGTCGTAGCCGCGCTCTTCGAGTTCGAGCGCGAGCTCGGGACCGCCGCTGCGCACGATGCGTCCTTTGTAGAGAACGTGCACGAAGTCGGGCTTTATGTAGTCGAGCAAGCGCTGGTAGTGGGTAATGACGATTGTGGCGTTATCCTCGCTTTTGAGCTGGTTGACACCCCCGGCTACCACTCTCAATGCGTCGATGTCGAGGCCGGAGTCGGTTTCGTCGAGAATGGCCAGGCGCGGTTCGAGCATTGCCATCTGGAAAATTTCGTTGCGTTTCTTTTCGCCGCCCGAAAACCCTTCGTTGACCGAGCGCGAGGCGAGTTTGTTGTCGAGCTCGACGATAGCCCGTTTCTGGCGCATGAGTTTCAGAAAGTCGCTTGCCGAGAGCGGCGGTTCGTTGAAATACTTGCGCTTGGCGTTGACCGCGGCGCGCATGAAATTGACCATTGATACCCCGGGAATTTCCACCGGGTATTGGAACGAAAGGAACAGACCCTCGTGGCTGCGGTCCTCGGGCGAGAGTGCCAGCAGGTCGACGCCGTGGAACGTTGCCGAGCCGCCAGTGACTGTGTAGGCGGGGTTGCCGGTCAGCACGCCCGAAAGCGTTGATTTGCCTGAACCGTTCGGCCCCATGATGGCGTGAACCTCTCCCGGGTGAATGGTGAGGTTAATTCCTTTCAGAATCTCCTTGTCTTCGACTTTCGCGCGGAGGTCTTTTACCTCCAGAAGTATTTCTTTGCTCATTATGGCGAGTGTGGTTTCAGTGATTAAACATTGTCAGCCTACCGACCCTTCGAGGGTGATTTGCAGCAGGCGTTGGGCCTCGACGGCAAACTCCATCGGGAGCTTGTTCATTACCTCTTTGGCATAACCATTGACAATCAAGCCAACGGCTTCCTCGGTAGGGATGCCGCGCTGGTTGCAGTAGAAGAGCTGGTCCTCGGAAATTTTCGAGGTTGTGGCCTCGTGCTCGACCACCGCGGTGGGGTTCATGCAGTCGATGTAGGGGAAGGTGTGGGCCCCGCACCGAGAGCCGAGCAGCAGCGAGTCGCATTGAGTGTGGTTGCGCGCACCTTCGGCAGCCGGTGTCACTTTCACGAGGCCGCGGTAGGAGTTTTCGCTTTCGCCGGCCGAGATGCCTTTCGACACAATGGTCGAGCGGGTGTCGGGGCGAGGTGTATCATTTTAGTCCCTGTGTCGGCCTGCTGGCGGTTGCGGGTCACAGCCACGGAATAGAATTCGCCGGTGGCTCCGCGGCCGGCAAGAACACACGAGGGATATTTCCAGGTGATTGCCGACCCGGTTTCGACCTGGGTCCAGGATAGCTTGGAGTAGTCGCCGCGGCAAAGACCTCGCTTCGTGACGAGATTGTACACGCCGCCGCGCCCTTCGGCATCGCCGGCATACCAGTTCTGAACGGTGGAATATTTCACCTCGGCGCGGTCCTCGACCACGATTTCCACAATGGCGGCGTGCAGCTGGTTTTCGTCGCGTCGCGGGGCCGTGCACCCTTCGAGATAGCTGACGTAGGCGTCATCGTCGGCCACAATCAAGGTGCGTTCAAACTGGCCTGTGCCGGCTGCATTGATGCGGGAA
The DNA here is from genome assembly GCA_964435935.1 of uncultured Alistipes sp. Classification (GTDB taxonomy): domain Bacteria; phylum Bacteroidota; class Bacteroidia; order Bacteroidales; family Muribaculaceae; genus UBA7173. Next base: position 12 of record CAYTBH010000114.1, on the reverse strand, counting down.
TAGGTCGAGAGC
>CAYTBH010000113.1:0-6476 GCA_964435935.1 uncultured Alistipes sp. | reverse complement strand
CTGGCCGCGAAGAGTGCCCATGGGGATTGCCGACCGCTCGGCTTTGCGCCAGCCTGTGTCGTCAAATCCTGGGGAGGTCCATCCATCCATTTCCATTGAAGCGTCGTAGAGTTCGCCGTCGTACTCGTTGTTGGCGCGTATCGGGCCCCGGTCAGTCACCCGCCAACTGTCGTCGGTCACCAGCCGCTGTTTCGTGCCGTCGGTGTACTCCACAAAAATGTTAATTCTACAGGTGGGCAGCCCGAAAAACGGCGTTTTGTAAGGTTTGTTGGCGCGGGCAGGGAAATAGCGCCCGTTTCCCAGGATTATGCCTACCGCCGTCAGTGAGTCGAGTTGCGAAGTGACGTCGTAGGTATTGTAATATATCGTGCGACGGTAATCGGTCGGGATTGGTTTGAGCATTTCATCAGCGCCGATTTCCTGCCCGTTGATGTAGAGGCGGTAAAGTCCAAGGCCTGCCACATGGGCTGTCGCGCGTTTTATGGGGATGGTCCTAAGCTTGAATTCTTTTCTAAGGTATCTCGCGGGAAGCTCTGTGTGAAGCTTGCCATGGTTATCGCCCGCGGCGCTTTCCAGGCCAATCCAGCGACCGCCCCAACTGTTTTCGGTTGATAGTCCGACACCGAATTGGCGCGGGGCGCTCCACGCCGAGCCCCCCTTATTGGTGTCGATTTTCACACTCCACCACGCCCTTGCGTTGTCTTTCAGCGGTTTACCCTCGTAGGGTATGAGGGTCTGGTGATTGGAATGACGCACGCCGCTATCCCAAAGGTCGCCCTCGCCACGCGAGGCTTTCTCGGCGGAGGAGCTCACAATGATGTGGTAACTCGTTTGCTGGACATTTGATTTGTCAGACTCTGTCTGCCACGAGAAGCGGGGCGTTTTCACAGTGAGCCCGAGCGGTTCTTCAAGATGCTCGACGGTTGGGTTTACGACCTCAACCCGTGCTGCCGCGGGCAGGAATGCGGCTGCGGCGAAAAGAAGTATCAGTGACCTAAGTATGGCGTTTTTCATTCTGTAAGGTCTTTTTGGGCTTTGACCGCCGCTTTGCGCAACGCTGGCGCTTCGGTAGAAAAATAACCTTTTGCCGGATCAGTGACAATCAGCACTCCGTCGGAATTGTCGGACGGCTGATAAACAATTTCCGCACCGAAATCACCGAGGTATCGCATTTCGCCCGAAGCGGCATCCATCCAGAATGCGTTTTTGCGGTCAGCCGCGATTGCCGAGAGGTCGATATCCATTTTTCGGCCAGTGTGGTTGTAGACGAGCAGGTAGCCGGGGCCGCGGGTCGCAATGAGGCGTTCGTAGCGCTCGCCGTTGTCGCGAATCACGCTTTGGTCGGGCACACGTTCGAAATAGGGCAGCGCCAGCACGAGGTCCTTGAGATGGCGCATCTGTGAGTATCCTTCGTCGTCGAGGGCCTTGTACCAGGGTTTTTCAACGCAGTCAGCGAAATAAGCGCCGTTGACCCCCGGCTTGGCAAACTGCATGATGGAGTTGTGGCCGTAGGTGTGTCCGCATGAGCCGGCGAAAACCGACCAATAGGCGTAGCGGCGCACGTCCTTTGCCGACCAACGCGGCTCGGCGTCGGAATGGAGCCCCTGGGGGATATCCTCGTAACTTGGCTCGGCATCGAGCACGGGGCGGATGGGGAGGTGGGTCCAAGTGGAATCGACATACATCCAGTTGTCCTCCTCGGTTCCCTCCTTGATGGGGTAGTTGGCGTTGCCCATCCGCTGGTTGTAGCGGCGATGGCCGCTTTGAAATGTGTGGAAATCGAGCCAGTCGCGGTCGGCAAACCATTGCGCGGAGGTGTGGCGCCCGCGCGGATGGAACGTCATCAGATGGTTATTGTCAATCGACTTTATGGTCGTGGCGAGCGCGTCCCACACTTCGGGGTGAATGTTGCCCTGGATGTCGCCGCCGATAATCCAAATGATGTTGGGCTTGTCCTTATAACGATTGGCGAGGAATGTGCCATATTGCCGGGCCTGCTCTTCGTTCATCATCCCGGCTTTGACCATTCCGCCCCAGATGGCCACCATGCCTATGTAGATGTTGTTTTGGGCCGCCAGGTCAATGATGTAGTCGAGGTGGTCCCAGTAGCCGTAGGTTCCATGCTTGTCGATGTTTGAGAAGTCAAAACCATCGGGCATCGACATCTGGCCGTAGGCGTTAAACGATGGCAGGCCGTTAATCACCTGTATTTGAACCACATTGTAGCCTGCGTTCGCAGCGCGACGCAGGTAGTGGGCGGCTTCGTCGCGGTTTAGGCGCTGCGGCAATAGCCAGCCGGTGTCGCCGAGCCAGAAAAAGGGGGTGCTGTCGTTGTGGCAGATGAAGCGCGAGTTGGCCGAAATGGCGAGCTTGCCGTGGTCCCAAGGGCGCTTTGCGGCGTTCAAGGCGGTGGTCGACAGCACGGCGCCCAGGGCTGCGAGTGCTATGTGGTGGAATTTCATGGATTTCGAAATGTGAATCGGATAGGTGACGCGAATTTAGTGATTTTAAGCGAATTATTTGAATATAATCCAAATTCTGACGAACTTTGTTGGCGCATCGCGCATTTACCCGTTAGTATGGATACCAATAAACTTGAATTGCGACGCGAAGCGGTGACTCGCTACATCACCCCTCTGCGCGAGGGCGGTTCGCTGCCTGCCCTTGTCGAAGGGGCCGATGGGTTCCGCTATGTGCTGAAGTTTCGAGGCGGAGGCCACGGCTCCAAAGCTCTTATCTCGGAGCTTGTCGGGGGCGAGGTGGCCCGCAGGGCCGGCCTCAGGGTGCCTGAGCTTGTGTTTCTTGACCTCGACGAGGATTTCGGACGCACCGAGGGCGACGAGGAGGTGCAGGATTTGCTGCAGGCGAGCCGTGGGCTGAATCTCGGGCTCCATTTCCTTAACGGCGCGTTTGCCTGGGATGTGGCGGTCAACAAGCCCGACCCGCTCGAGGCCTCGAAAATAGTGTGGGTCGACGCGTTTCTGACCAATGTCGACCGAACGTTCAGAAACACCAACATGCTGCTGTGGAACCGCGAGCTGTGGCTCATCGACCACGGCTCGTCGCTCTATTTCCATCATAATTGGAACGGGTGGGAGCAGGCGGCACTATCGCCGTTTGCCTACATTAAGGACCACGCCCTGCTTCCGCACGCGACTCGGCTCGAAGAGGTCGATGCCGAAATGCGCCGGCGCATTACACCCGGATTTATCGACGAACTTGTGGCCTTGATACCGGCCGAGTGGCTTTCGCAGTCGTCGGCTACAATCCCGGTTGAAGAGCAGCGCGCGGTGTATGCCGCATTTCTAAAGAAACGTCTGGAGAATTCAAAAATATTTGTCGACCATGCAATCAACGCCCGAAAGTCCCTCGCTTGACCTTTTTGAGTACGCGGTAGTGCGGTTTGTTCCAGATGTGGAGCGAGGCGAGTTCGTGAACATCGGCCTCGTCATGATGTGCAAACGCAAGCGTTGGCTTCGATGCGCTTTCAATTTTGACTGCGAGCGCATCGCGGCTCTCTTTCCGCAGGCCGACAGCGGGCTGCTCAGCCGCCAGTGTGACTCGTTCACATCGATAGCGCGGGGCGACCGCTCGCCGATTGGCGATCTTGAGGTTCACGAACGCTTCCGATGGCTGACGGCTGTGCGAAGCGCCTCCATAGCCACATCGCGCCCGCATCCGGGGCATACCGCGGATTTGGACGCGACGTTCGCTGCCCTTTTCGGGCGGTTGGTGTTATAAGCTGGGCCTGCGGGCTGCTATTTCAATGACGAGTGGGTGTGGGGTGGCAGAATAGAACGGAACAGTTCAATTACATCGCTGCGTTCCGCGTTTTCCGACAGGGCGGCAAACACTGTGTCGGCTCCCGATATGGTGCCGGCGATTAGCGGCGAGTCGAGGGTGTCGATATCGTAGGCCAGTCCGCTGGCATAGCCATTGCGGGTTTTGATTACGACGAGGTTGCCGGTGATGGCCACGCTGATCACCGAACTGTGTTGCAACGGTTGTGTCCCTCCTAAATAACGTCGGCCGCGCCCGCTCCCGCGGTGCACTGTGCTGCCTTCACCGACAACGTATCGGTAATGGCCCTTTTCAGTTGCTATTTTCGTCGCTTTAATGTTTTTGAGGTCACGCGAAAGCGTTGCCTGGGTCACGATGTGACCTCTGATGGCAAGCTGCTTCGACAGCTCCTCCTGGGAGCTGATGACCTGGTGTGAAATTACGTCGATAATTTCAGCCAAACGGGTATTCCTGTTCTTCATAGGCCTGCGATTTTTTGCCTTGAGGGGGCGAGTGAATGAATTAGCCGGGAGAGACGGGTTTTTACAACTGGTTTTTGCGAAATTAAAAATATAATTCTTAAAAACCTAATAAAATCGCAGAAAAATTCACAAAAATGTTTTTATGCGCTGTTAATATTCGTTATATGGTGATTAAATTTTCGTTTTATCACCGAACAGGTCGGAATAAATTTTATCGGTTGCGCCAATATTTGCTTTTATATATTTTCCAGCGGCTTCGCCGGCGTGACGAAGTGTAAGAGCGTCGCTGGTGAGCGCGCGCATAGTCGCGTTGAACTCCGAATTATTGGAAATGGAGAAGCCGCCACCGCAGGCAATTAGGTCGGAGGCTTCTTTGAATTTTGAGTGTTCGGGCCCGAAAATAACCGGCATGTTGTAGACGGCGGCCTCGTTGAGGTTGTGGATTCCTGTTCCGAATCCGCCTCCGATGTAGGCCACATCGGCATAACGGTATAAGGTTGAAAGTTTTCCGAACGAGTCGACTATGATGCCGCGGATATTTTTTAGGTAGGGTGGGAAATTGCCGTCGGGATGGGCTTTGTGGATGCTGATCCACTCGGATAGGAGCACGACACTGCCTGCCGGGAAGCGGTTGCGCATCGCTTCGAGGCGGGTTTCGTTAAATTCGTGTGGGGCGATGATGAAGGCGACCTCGGTGTGGGCGTTGAGCCAGGGAATATATATTTCCTCGTCGGCCTCCCACGACGATCCGGCGATGAAGCGCAGCTTGTGGTTGGCGCCGAACCCGGGAAAGCCGGCAATTTCAACCGTCGACCGCATCACGTCGGTGACTCTGTCGAAACGGGTATCGCCGGCGACGGTTACATTCTCAACACCGATTACTTTCAAAAGGCGGCGCGACCTCTCGTCCTGAACATAGAGGTGGTTGAAGCATTTCAGCATCTTGCGGAACATGCCGCCGACCGAGCGGAAGAATCGTTGTCCCGGTCGGAAGATAGCCGATATAATGTAGGTGGGGATTCCCCTGCGGTGCAGCTCGCCAAGGTAGTTACCCCAGAATTCATATTTTATGAATATGGCCATCGACGGGCGGGCAAGGTTCAGAAAGTGCTTCACCCGGTGGGGGGTGTCGAATGGCAGATAAACCACAGCGTCGACGTAGGGATAATTTTTCCTCACTTCGAAACCCGAGGGGGAGAAGAACGACAGGAGAATAGGCTTGTCGGGGTGTTCGCGGCGCAGCCGTTCAATCATCGGCCTCCCTTGCTCGAACTCGCCCAAAGAGGACGCGTGAAACCATATACAACCCGGTTTGAGCCCCAGGCGGCGACGCAGAATATCGTTGGTGTTGTGTTGCCCTCGGAGCATTTTGCGCACTTTCACGCTCCGTAGCGACACGACTTGCGCGGCAAGCGCGTAGAGTCGTATACCAGTGTTGTATAGGAAGTTCACGGCGATGTCGGTGGCTTATTCTGCTGGCTGGGGAATTCTCTCGATGGCCTTTTGCAGGCGCTCGATGGTGGTGTCGCGGCCCATGAGCTCTGTGATGTCGAACATGTGGGGCCCCTTGCACTCGCCGACAACGGCAAGACGGAAGGCGTTCATAACATTGCCCATATGGTAGCCGTTGTCTGTAATCCACCCGAGCACTACCTCCTCAGCTTCTTTGGACTTCATTGAGGGGAGTTCGCGGATTATTTCGATGAGTTTCCTCATCAGTTCGGGTGTTTCGGCTTTCCAGCGTTTGCGGATATCCTTCTCGGCATATTCCTCGGGGGCCACGAAGAAGAATCGTGCCTGGTCCCAGAGCTCGGGGAGGAGGTTGACGCGCCCCTTCACCATGTCGAGGGCCGACGCGATATACTCGTCGGAGAAGTCGGCGGGGTTAACGCCATGGGCAAGCATTATGGGCTTGAAGAGCTCGGCGAGTTCCGCTCCCGACTTTGCCATGATGTATTCGTGGTTGAACCATTTGCATTTTTCAAACGCGAATTTTGCCCCGGCTTTCGAGCAATGGTCAAAGGAGAATCGCTTGATGAGCTCCTCCATCGACATTATTTCGGTGTCGTCGCCGGGATTCCACCCGAGTAGCGCCAGGAAGTTGATCACAGCCTGGGGAAGGTAGCCGCTTTCGCGATAGCCCGAGGAGACGTCGCCGCTCTTGGGGTCGTGCCATTCGAGGGGGAACACGGGGAAACCGAGGCGGTCGCCGTC
>CAYTBH010000112.1:0-6577 GCA_964435935.1 uncultured Alistipes sp. | reverse complement strand
TAGACCGAGTAGTCCATGATTGTCTCGCCCGAGGGGCCCAGCCCGTCGAGCTGCTTGAGGCCGCCGTAGCGGCTTCCCATCCCCGCCGCCATGATATATAATGTCGGTTTCATATTGGTGTTATATGTTTGGTATTTAGAATTTTATGATTATGCTTTAGGCTTCCGGTGAAGCAGCATGATGCAGTGGATGAAGTAGTCGAACATCACCAACTTCGCGTTCGCGTTGCGCTCCACGTCCCGGCGCGCCATGTCGGTCTCCGCTGCGAAGTCCTCCACGTTGCCGTGGTTGATGAAAGGGGAGAACCGCTTCGAGAACTCCTCCTCATCGCGCGTCAGGGCCGAAAGCGGGGGCATGTGCAGGTTGTAGATGAAGTTCTCGCGCACCATACGCGCCGTGTAGTCGAGGTAGCGCATCAGTTTCTCGCGGCCCCATGCCGCCGTGCGGTCTGCCAGCACCTTCAGCAGACCCACCCGCTTGCTGTAGGCCGCACGCATCACGTCACGGTACATCGCTAAGAACTCCTCCTGCTCGCCCGAATGGGCGCCAAGCTCGTCGGCCCGGATGATGCTCCCCTCGGTCTGGCGAGCATAGCGGATGGCATCAAACTCGGTCATCCCGTGACGCGTCTGCAGGTAATGCTCCATCTCATCCTCCGACAGCCGCCCGGCGTGCAGCCGCTGGAGGCGCGACGTGATGGTGGGCAGTATCTTCAGCTCGTTGTTGCTCACGATGATGAACATTGTCCCCTCCTGGGGCTCCTCGATCACCTTCAGCAGCTTGTTGGCCGCCTCGGGGCGTAGTCGCTCGGGCTGCCAGATGATGAAGATCTTGCGCGTCGCCATGTAGGGAGGGTAGGCGTCGGCCTCGACAATGCGGTCGGCTTCGTTCACATAGATGGCAGGCTGCGAGTTGCCCGCGTCGAGCAGCTCAAGCCATTTCTCCTCGGGCATCGACGGGTATTTCTCCAACATCTCGGCCCAGCGGTCGGACACGTCGGCCGACACGAGGCGTTTCAGCTTCTCGCTCTTCACGATCGGGTAGACGAAGTGCAGGTCGGGGTGGCTCAGCTCGGCGTGGAGCCGGCAGCTGCGGCACCGCCCGCAGGCCTCGCCCCCTTCGGGGTGCTCGCAGTGCAGATAACGCGCGAAAGCCCTGGCCAGCAGCATCTTGCCCGCACCCGGAGGCCCCGAGATCAGCATCGCGTGCGGCACATGCCCGCTCGCCACGCTCTCGCGCAGCCGTGCCTTCAGGTCGTCATGGCCCGGTATGTCGCTGAATTTTACTGATAGGTCCATCTCGTGCTTGCAGCGCCCTTCGAGTCGCTGCCGACTGCAAATATATAAAATATTCGTGAGTGTCACAAAGAACTTCGCTTTTCTTTTCACTATTCCGCAAAAAATAGCTATTTTTGTCCTATGGAAAATCCCCGGTATCAGGCTGCCCCCCGTTCGGGCTCCTTCTTGGGCGCCGTCGCCAACGCATGCATCGCCCATTTCGATGATCTCACCGATCTCTGTTTCGTGTTCCCCAACAAGCGGAGTGCAACCGTCTTCCAGCTTGCCCTCGCCGAGAGCCTCGACGGGCGCGCCATCCTCGCCCCCGAGATCATCGACATCGCCACGTTCATGTCGCGCATCGCCGGCCGCGAGGCTGCCTCGCGCATCGACATGCTGTTCCGCCTCTACAAGGCCTACCGCGGGCTCCTCGGCCGTGTCGACTCGCTCCAGACCGAGGAGGAACTCCTCGCCTTCGACCGCTTCGTCAGCTGGGGCGAGACGGTGGTCAGCGACTTCTCGGAGGTCGATATGTATGATGTGGACCCAGAGGCCCTCTTCCGCAACGTGCGCGACTACCGCGAGATTTCTTCTAACTTCCTCACCGACGAGCAGCTTGAGGTCATCGAACGCTATTTCGGCTATCGCCCTGCGTCTGGTGATGTCGAGGGCTTCTGGCGCACAGTGGTCGATGCCGACGAGCTGACGCAGGTCAAGGAGAAGTTCATCGCCCTCTGGAAGCTCCTGCCCGAGCTTTACGAGGGCATCTCGGCCTCGCTCGAAGCCGACCGCCTCGCCATGCCGGGAACCGTGTTCCGTCAGGCAATGTACCGTATCGCCGACGAGGGCAGCGACGCCCTCCCGTGGGCCGGTGTCATATTCGTGGGATTCAACATGCTCTCCGCCACCGAGGCATCAGTATTCTCGATGCTCCGCGACATGAAGGGCGCCGACGGCGAGCAGTACGCCTCATTCTTCTGGGACGCCACCGGCCCCGTCCTTGGGCCCGACGGAAAATCGCGCGGCCCTGCCGTCAAGGCAATCCACCGCTTCATGCGCCTCTTCCCTCAGCCCGAGTGGGCCGCACCTTTCATGCAAAAGGCCGAGCGCACTGAAATGCCCGACGTCACCATCGCCGCCGCCCCTTCCAATGTGGCGCAGACCAAGATTGCGGCCATGACGCTTCAGGAATGGGCTGCAAAGTATGGCACCGACCGCGTCGCATCGCTGCGCACAGCCGTGGTCGTGCCCGACGAGAACCTTCTCATGCCGCTGCTCTATTCGCTCCCCCCGGAGCTCGACAAGCCCAACCTCACGATGGGCTACTCGATGCGCTACACCTCCGTGGCCTCCTTTATCTTCCACCTCCGCCGGCTCCAGAGCCGAAGGCGTATGGCGGCCGGTAAGGAGGGCTATCTGCGCGACGACATACGCCTTTTCCTTGCCCATCCTCTCGTGCATGTGCTCATCGGCACCGACAAGGCAAACGAAATCATCGGCGAGATCGCACGCCGGCAGCTCCGCGTTGTCACGGTCGACTGGCTCCGCGGATTCTCTCCGATACTCGCCGACATCCTCAACCCCGTCGGCCACGACGCCTCGGTGGAGGAGGTGGCCCGCTATGTCGACACCGCCCTCAAGGAAATCGACCGGGCCCTCGCCGGTTACAAGGGCGAGATGCACACCGTCAACTCGCTCATCGAACGTGCCCAGATTGCCGTCTACCGCCTCGCCATCTCGCGATTTGCAAGCAGCGTCCGTATGCACGGCATCGACATGTCGTGGCGAAACGTCTTCCACCTAATCGACCGCGTAATCTCCGGCGAGACGGTCGCTTTCGAGGGTATTCCCCTCAAGGGCCTCCAGGTGATGGGCCTGCTCGAGACCCGCGCCCTCGACTTCGACCGCATCGTCATCCTCTCGATGAACGACAAGGTGATGCCCCGCCGCTCACGCCGCCGTACGTTCATCCCCGACTCACTCCGCAAGGGCTACGGTCTTCCCACGGCCTCCCAGCCCGAGGAGCTATATTCCTATTATTTCTACCGCCTGCTCTCGCGCGCCCGCGAGGTCACGCTCATCTACGACGCCCGCGCCGGCGAGGGGATGCGCAGCGGCGGCAAGTCGCGCTATCTGATGCAGCTTGAGCTCCTTTACGACCGCGGCCAGGTCAACGGGCGCACTTACACATTCGCCCTCGAGTCGGCCCCCTTCGAGCCGGCTGAGGTCGCAAAGTCGCCGGCCATCATGCGCGAGCTCGACAAGTTCCTCCTCCCCGAGGGGGGCCGCAACCTCTCCGCCTCCGCGCTGATGAACTATTGCTACTGCCCCGTCAAGTTCTATTATAAAAATGTGGCCCGGCTCGGTGATGACTCCGAACCGGCCCCGTTTATCGACCCCATCAAGCAGGGCTATATCGTCCACGAGGTGATACAACACCTCTATTTCCCCGAGGGTAAGCGCGACCGCTATCTCCGTCGCCCGGAGCGTATTGTATTGACTGAAAAGGATTTTGATAAGCTGCTTAGCGATGACGACCACATCTGGCGGATGCTCGTGCAGGCCGTCAACAAGCACCATTACGCCCTTCCCGCCGACAAGCAGGACCGCAAGCTCGAAGGCACCGTCAAGATGGTGGCCGCGCGCCTCAAACGCCAGCTTATCGAGGTGATACGCCACGACCGCACCCTCGCTCCACTCGAACTGATCGGCGGTGAGATGCGCTCGCACGCACGCATCAAGGTCGGCGACGCACCCGAGGTCAATTTCAGCTACGCATTCGACCGCGTCGACCGCGTCGACGGCCAGGTGCGCATCGTCGACTACAAGACCGGCGCCGCACACGTCGACGCCGCCACCGAAGACGACATCTTCAACGGCGAATCATCCGCCAAATACTTCATCCAGCTGCTCACCTATGCCCGCTTGCTCGTCGAGCACGTCAGGCGCGAGGAGGGCTACGACCTCCCCGAGGTCGGCATGCACATCTACGACGTCAACACCATCGCCGACGGCTCCGTGCAGCCCACATTAGAGCGCCACACCCTCACCAGCCACGCCCCGGTGGCCGAAATCTTCGACCGGCGCCTCGCCGCCATCCTCACCGACATCTTCGCCCCCGCCCGCCCCTTCACTCCGACCCCCGACACCACCCGCTGCGCCTACTGCGCCTACCGCCCCCTCTGCACGCCGCCCAGCGCCCGCCCCGAGCCCCGGTCCGTGTCCTCCGGGCCCCCGCCCGTCCCGCGCCGACGCCCGTGCCCCGACCGCAGGGAGGGGAAATAACCCGGCCCGAGCCCGTGCCCGGACCGCAGGGAGGGTGTTGCCCCCCGCCCGTGCCCCGACCAAAGGGAGGGTATCACTTCATCCGCTTGAGCAGATTGTACGCGTCAATGACGCCTAGCTCGCCGGCCTTCGAGAGGTCAGTGAAGGCCTGCCGCCGGTTGCCCAGCCGCAGGTAGGTGAGACCCCGGTTGTAGAGCGCAGCCCCAAACGCCGGGTCGATGCCAAGCGCCTCGTTGAAGGCCATCAGCGCCGAGGTATAGTCGCCCGCCGCGTAATAGAGATTGCCCTTGTTGTGCCAGGCATACACGAGGCGCGGGTTGCCCGCCAACGCGGCGTCATAGTCGGCGATCGCGGCAGCACGCTGCAGCGGGTCCGGGTCGAGCAGTCGCGCGTAGGCACGCGCCATCAGCGCCACCGTGTAGCCCGGCATCAGCTCGAGCGTCCGGTTGAGCGCCGCCACGGCTGCCTCGCGGTCCTTGAGCATGGTGCGAGCCACGCCAAGCACCAGCCAGTCGGCCGCGCGCGTGCTGTGTGCGGCCGTCTCGGCCAACGCATCGGCCAACGCAAACAGCCGGTCGTAGCTCTCGGGGTCCACGTCCGTCGCCGGTGAGAGATATAGCCGCTGGCCGATATAGGCCCCGGTGTTGAAGTCATCCAGCTCGCGGAAATAATTAGACGAGGCCTTCAGCGACGCCGGACCCTCCGCCATCGACACCATATATAAAGGCTGCAGGTCGATCATCACGTCGCGGTCCTGCACGCGCCCCTTGATGCGGTCGTTATATGCAAGCTGCGTGTCGGCCGCCCCGCCGGCGGTCACAAGCTGGTTGAAGCGGTCCATCACCTCGTCCTCGCTCTCAGGCGAGTGACCGTCGTTGGCCGTGCCGGCCTGAATGGCCGGACGGTCGAGCGGGTTCTTCTCAGGGTTCTTCACATAGGCGCGGATAAGGTCCTCGGCATGGTGCATGGCCCGCACCGCAAGCCCGTCGTTGCCCTGCTTGTGGTAGGCCTCCGCCATCGCGTAGAACGCCGGGTGGAACCGCGGGTAGCGCGTCGCGATGCTCTGGAAGTCAGCGATAGCGTCGGCATACCGGGCACGCTCCAGGTTGATGAGGCCCCGGTTGTAGAGGGCATGGAAATTATCGGGCTCGAGTTTCAGCACCGCCTCAAGGTCATCGGCGGCGCGGTTCAGGTCGCGCACCTCATAGCGCAGCAGCGCACGGTTGAACATCGCCGCCGTGTTGTAAGGCTGCAATTCGAGGGTATAATTGTAGTCGGCCAAGGCGCCCTGGAAATCGTCAAGATTATATCGGATGAATGCGCGGTTGAGATAGAAATCGGGCTCATGCGGCTTCAGGCGGATTGCCTCGGAAAGGTCATCAAGTGCGGGTTGCCAGTCGCGCTGCTTCACGCGGATGTCTGCGCGGATCAGGTAAGGCTGTATCGAGGCCGGCGAGAGCTCGATGGCGCGCGTCACGTCGGCAAGGGCAGCCAGCGTGTCGCCACGCAGGGCGTTCATGCGTCCGCGGGCGGCATAGCCGTCCTCGAAGCGCGGGTAGAGGCGTAGCAGGAAGGCGTAGGTGGAGTCGGCGGCTTCGTAGCGCTTCAGCTCGCCCTCGGCCACGGCCTTGTAGAAGAGGAAGTACTTATCCTGCGGGTTATACCGGAGGCCCTCGTCATAGTCGAGCACGGCCAGCGAGTCGCGCCCGAGCTGCTGGCGCACGAAGCCGCGCAGCTTGTAGGTCTCCGTCAGGAACTTATTCCGCTCGATCGAGAGCGAGCAGTCCTGCTCGGCCCCCTCATAGTCTTCGAGCTGCATCTTGGCGAAGCCGCGCAGGTAGTAAGGCTCCGCCAGATAAGGCTTGGCCTTGATGGCCTGGTTGAAATACTGGATGGCGAGCATATAGTCATCCATCGACATGATATTACGGCCGATATTGATCACCTGCTGCGCATCGGTCTGCGCAACCGCCGGCATCGCGGCAACAAAGATGAAAACCAAAAAGAGTAAGCGC
>CAYTBH010000111.1:0-6638 GCA_964435935.1 uncultured Alistipes sp. | reverse complement strand
GCCATTTGGGCCGGCTATGACGGAAAAAAATAGTAACTTTGCGCATCATCCAACACAACCGCGCAGTTTATGATAGAGAACCTCATCAATCTCTCGATCTCCGACTGGCTTTCAGCCCATTTCCTTTTCCAATACTTTTTCGACCACGCGGGCTACCTGCTGGTGTTCCTTTTCATGGTGGTTGAAAGCTCGTTCATCCCCTTTCCCTCTGAGGTAGTCGTGCCGCCGGCGGCATATATCGCCGTACAGCGCGGCGACATGAACATCGCGCTCATTGTGCTCGTTGCCACGGCGGGAGCCGTGGTTGGCGCGTTGGTCAACTATTTCCTGTCGCTCTGGCTGGGGCGCCCCATAGTCTATGCTTTCGCCAACAGCCGCCTGGGCCACGCCTGTCTCATAGATGAAGCAAAAGTTGAGAAAGCCGAGAAATATTTCGACGACCACGGCGCCGTTTCAACCTTCGTCGGACGCCTGATTCCGGCGGTGCGCCAGCTGATTTCCATCCCGGCCGGCCTCGCGCGTATGGACATAGGCACCTTCGCAATCTTCACAGCCCTCGGAGCGGCTGTGTGGAACTGCGTTCTGGCCGCCCTCGGCTACTGGCTGGGCAAGACGGTGCCAGCCGACGCGCTTTTCGCGACCATAGAGAAATATAACGACTACTTCACCATCGGCGGCTTGGTGATCCTCGCAGGCTGCGTTCTCTACCTGGTGTGGAACGCCATGCGCGCCAAAAAAGGAGAAAAGAAATGATTGTTGCCCCCTCACTGCTGTCGGCCAACTTCGCCAAGCTCGGCGAAGAGGTCGAAATGATCAACGCCTCGGAAGCCGACTGGCTCCACATCGACGTGATGGACGGCGTTTTCGTGCCCAACATCTCATTAGGATTCCCGGTGATGAAGTCGGTGCAACGCGTGCTTCGCAAACCGATGGATGTGCACCTCATGGTTCAGAACCCGCAGAACTTCGTCAGCCAGGTGCGCGACTGCGGGGCGTCGATCATGAACATCCACCAGGAAGCGTGCCTCCATCTCGACAGCGCCGTTGCCGCTATAAAGCGCGCCGGCATGAAAGCCGCCGTCACGCTCAACCCCTCCACCCCGGTGGTAATGCTTGAGGATGTCATCGCGGAGCTCGACCTGGTGCTCGTCATGTCGGTGAACCCCGGCTTCGGCGGCCAGAAATTCATAAACAACACCCTGCGCAAAATCAAAGCCCTCAAAGAGCTTATAGCCCGCGCGGGCTCCAACGCCATCGTGGAGGTCGACGGCGGCATCAACGCCGACACGGCTGCCCTGGTGGCCCAGGCCGGGGCTGACGCCATTGTGGCCGGAAGCTACATATTCAACTCACCCGACCCTTCGAAGGCCATCAGCCTGCTGAAACACCTCTGACACCCCGCACCGCCAAACCTCAACGAAGATGAACGAGCAGTCGCTTAGCCAGCTTTACCTCAAAGACACCGCTTTCCAGAACCTCATGCAGCGCCGTGTGTTCAACGTGCTGCTCGTGGCATCGCCCTACGATGCCTTCATGATGGAGGAGGACGGCCGCGTGGAAGAACAGCTCTACAACGAATATGTCGCGCTCAACCTCTCCTCGCCGCCGCGAATCACCCGGGTGAACCACATCAGCGAGGCGCTCGAGCAGATGCGGGCCAAAAACTTCGACCTCGTCATCGCGATGCCCGGCATGGACATATCGCAGACATTCACAGGGGCGAAGGAAATCAAGGCCATCTATCCCGACATCCCCATCGTGGTGCTGACACCATTCTCGAAAGAGGTGTCGCGCCGTCTCGCCGACGAGGACTTCGGCGGCATCGACTATGTTTTCTCCTGGCTTGGCAACGTCGACTTGCTCCTGGCCATCATCAAGCTCCTTGAGGACAAGATGAACGCCGAAAACGACGTGCTCGATGTGGGCGTGCAAGTGATTCTGCTGGTCGAGGACTCGGTGCGTTTCTACTCCTCGATACTGCCACACATATATAAATTCCTCCTCAAGCAGAGCCTCCTATTCTCAACCGAGGCTCTCAACGAGCACGAAAAGATGCTGCGCATGCGCGGCCGTCCGAAGGTGATTCTGGCCCGCGACTACGAGGAGGCGATGAGCCTCTATGACAAATATGCCGACCGCATGCTGGGACTGATTACCGACGTATCCTTCACCCGCGAGGGCGTCAAGGACCGCCAGGCCGGATTGCGGCTGGCAAGGGAGATACGCAAGCGCGACCCCTACCTCCCCATCATCGTTGAGTCGACCGAGTCCGAGAACCGCGACAAGGTTGGCGACTTCAACGGCATCTTCCTCGACAAAACCTCCAAAAAGCTCCCCGTGGACCTCGGCGAGGAGATAATGGCAAACTTCGGGTTTGGCGACTTCGTGATGCGCGACCCGGCTACGGGACGCGAAATCATGCGGCTCCACTCAATCAACGAGATGCAGCGCCGGCTCTTCGAAATTCCCGACGAAACTCTGCTCTACCACGCCCGACGCAACGACATTTCGCGTTGGCTCTACTCGCGAGCCATGTTCCCCATCGCCGACATAATCCGCGACCACCGCACAAACTCGCTCGACGAGGCCCCGGCGGTGAAACAGCTTTTCTTCGACCTCATCGTGAAGTACCGCCGCATGAAGAACCGCGGCGTGGTGGCCGAGTTTCGCAAGGACCGTTTCGACCACTATTCCAACTTCGCCCGCATAGGCCAGGGGTCGCTCGGCGGCAAGGGGCGCGGCCTGGCTTTCATCGACTCGATCATCAAGAAGCACCCCGAGTGCGACAACTTCCACGGCGTCTCCATATCCATCCCCCGCACGGTTGTGCTCTGCACCGACATCTTCGATGAGTTCATGGCCGACAACAAACTTTACCCGTTGGCCCTAAGCGAATTGCCCGACGAGGAAATTCTCACCGCGTTCATCAAGGCCAAGCTCCCCACAAGGGTGCGCGAAGACCTCCTCGCGTTGATCGAGGTTGTTGACCGTCCGCTCGCGGTGCGCAGCTCCTCGCTGCTCGAGGACTCGCACTACCAGCCCTTTGCCGGAGTCTATTCGACCTACATGGTGCCACGCCAGCCCGATAAGGAGCATACTCTCAAAGTGCTCACCGACGCCATAAAAGGAGTATATGCCTCGGTGTTCTTTGCCGAGAGCAAGGCTTATATGACGGCCACGGCCAACGTCATCGACCAGGAGAAAATGGCTGTGATTCTGCAAGAAGTAGTCGGTCGCGAAATCGACGGCTACTATTTCCCCTCATTCTCAGGGGTGGGACGGTCGCTCAACTACTACCCCATTAACGATGAGCGCGCCGAGGACGGCGTTGCCGAGGTGGCCGTCGGGCTGGGCAAATATATAGTCGACGGCGGGCTGGCACTACGATTCTCTCCCCTCCACCCTCAGAAAGTGCTTCAGACATCGACCCTCGACCTCGCGCTTCGCGACACGCAGCGGCAGCTCTACGCCCTGGAGGTTGGGAATCCCGGCGAAACTGATTTCAAGGTCGACGACTCGTTCAACCTCGTCAGAAAGAACGTGCAGGACTTCGCTTCGCACCCCGACGCGCTACGGCTTCTGGTCTCCACGTTCGACATCCAGGACCAGATGCTCCGCGACTCACACCGTGGTATGGGGCGCAAAGTTGTGACTTTCGCAAATGTTCTGCGCGACAACGCGTTCCCGCTTGCCGACGCGGTTAACTTCATGCTTACCCGCGGCCAGAACGCCATGCAGCGCCCCGTGGAAATCGAATTTGCCGGAAACATTCAGCCCGAAGGCGAACTCCTCGGGCGCATCTACTGGCTACAGATCCGCCCCATCATCGACCGCAAGGCCGACGTTGACCCTGCGGTGCTCCAGGCCGACGACTCTGAACTGATTCTCCGCAGCAACTCAGCCCTGGGCCACGGCACCTCGGACAACGCACGCGTCATCGTTTACGTTCGTCCCGAGAACTTCTCCTCACACCGCAACGTCGAGCTTGCCGCCGAAGTCGGCAAGCTCAACCGCGAGCTGGCCGCTTCAGATGAGGGCTACATCCTCATCGGCCCTGGGCGGTGGGGCTCGTCGGACAACGCCCTGGGCATTCCCGTTCGATGGTCCGACATCTCGGGCGCCCGCCTTATTGTCGAGACAGCCCTCCCGGGCTACCGCATCGAGCCATCGCAGGGCACCCACTTCTTCCAGAACCTCACTTCCTTCGGTGTTGGCTACTTCACGGTCGACACCGTCGCCCGTCGCACCGCAACCCCCTCGGGGGCACCCGACCTGCTCGACACCGAGTGGCTCGACAGCCAGGAAGCGTTCTACGAAACCCCCACCCTCCGCGCCGTGCGCCTGCCGGAAGCCCCGACAATAGGCATCGACGGCAAAAAAGGAATCGGAGTAGTGCGCAAAGTCTGACATCGCCATGCACCCGGTTCCTCCATCGGGGGCATTTAGGCCACACAAAACCTAAAAAAACTGCCAAAATTTGTGTGAGAGGGAAAAAAGGCGTAATTTTGCACCGCTGCTGACCACGGCCCCGCGCTGACAGCGGCAGAACACCGGCGGCAGAGAGCCGCCATAGAGTGGCCGAATGGTGGAATGGTAGACACGAAGGACTTAAAATCCTTTGGCCATTACGGCTGTGTGGGTTCGAGTCCCACTTCGGCTACCTCGCGAGGGCACGCTTCCGCGTGCCCTCGTTTCTATTTCCCGCCCTCAGAAAAACACGCCAGATAACAACACTCAACACACTACAACACAGTTGGGTGATAAAAAATCCACCTCGTTTATCAATATTTATATCCGCCCAACAGAAGTCAGTTCGTTACTTTGGGCATCGAAAACCAACATCTATACCGCAACAATGAAAACAACTATGATTCGCGCTTACTTATTTCTCGGCGCCCTACTCCTCTCCTCACCATCGTTTGCCTTGGATTTCAAAACAACGGGCGTAGGAGCCGAGTGTGCCTACGCTTCCTGGGAACCTATCCCCGGAGCTACTTCCTACCGGGTTGTCGTTGATGATGAAACAGAAGTCGACGCACCCCTTGTAAGACAATACCCCGGTGAAATCAGGGTGGATGTTCCGGGACTCACGGCATCAGAACACCATCTGACAGTAGTGGCACAGAATGTCGACGGGGTAATCCTCGACCAAGCCACCACCCCCGCGCTGACACCTTTCAGCCACGTTCGCGAAGGGTTTGCCTTCACCGATGGATATATGCCGGGCGCTTACAACGCCGACGGAACGCTAAAGGAAAATGCCCGCGTGCTTTATATCACATCGGCTTCGGTCAACAACGTGACACTCGATGTCACCAAAGACAAGAAAGGTGCCACCGAGCAGCGCACCGGCCTCGCCGCTATCCTGGAACTGATGAGCAAAGGGTTTGAAAAACGCCCACTTGCCTTGCGATTCATCGGAGCAGTAACAGACGCCCAGTTCCAAGGGCTTAAGGACGGCAACTACATCAACCTCCAGGGAAACAACAACACCGACCGCCTCTTTGAAAACGTGACCATCGAAGGCATTGGCAACGATGCCACGCTTTATGGCTACGGCATCTGCTTTAAACGCACCCGAAACATTGAGATACGCAACCTCGCCATAATGCTTTTTGGCGACGACGCGATTTCAATGGACACCGACAACTCCCACATCTGGCTCCACAACATCGACTTCTATTATGGACGGCCTGGCAAGGACGCCGACCAGGTGAAGGGCGACGGAAGCATCGACATGAAGTATCGCTCAACCGACATCACAATCAGCTTCAACCACTTCTGGGACAGCGGCAAGGTGATGGGATGCGGCGGAACCACGGGCGAAAGCGAGAACCTACGAATAACTTACCATCACAACTGGTTTGACCACGCCGACTCGCGTTGCCCCCGCCTTCACTACACCACCGCGCACATCTACAATAACTACTACGACGGTGTTCCCGTCTACTGCATAGGCAACACAACGGAGTCGTCGGCAATGGTTGAAAACAACTACTTCCGCGCAGTGAAGCGCCCAATGATGATTTCAGGCCAGGGAACCGACGCTTACGACACAGCCAAAGGCACTTACACCCTCAAAGGCACCTTCTCGGGACAAGACGGCGGCATGACGAAGGCATTCAACAACTTGTTTGCCGAATGCACTCCCCAGCTCGTTTATCAAACGCAGCATGCGACCCACTTTGACGCGTGGCTCGTTCAATCGCGTGCCGAGCAGCTCCAGGCTACCGCCGTGTCGGTCAAAGGGAACTGGGCCTACTCAAACTTTGACACCGCCGATGATTTCTACACCTCGGCACCCGACGCCGTTGAAGAGGTCCCGGCAATAGTAACCGCGCAGGCAGGCCGTCTGCAGGGTGGCGACCTCAAATGGCACTTTAACAACGCCGTTGACGACGAGGACCACAGCGTCAACGCCCCTCTCAAAGAAGCCATCACGGCTTACCAGACATCACTCATCGCTGTTCAGGGCGAGGCTGACTTCAAAACCTCAGGGCTCTCTGCCGCCATCCTCGACCGCGATGCCGCCGAACCCGCCATATTCGACCTCGCCGGGCGACGCGTTACTACCACTCGCTCCTCACTGAACCCGGGCATATACGTCGTCAAAAGCGCTGGGAGAGCAAATAAAGTGA
>CAYTBH010000110.1:0-6735 GCA_964435935.1 uncultured Alistipes sp. | reverse complement strand
GGGTGGGGGAACTAATGGGGGTGGCGGGGTGTTAGTATGGTATGATTAAGTTTTATTCGTGCGAGGAGGAGGGGTTCGTCGAGAGGGATCGATGGGACCCGAGATACTGGATTGACGTGGAGCGGCCTGACGATGGCGACCGCGAGATGCTCCGAGGGCTTGGTGTGCCGGAGTCGTTCATGGAGAATCTGATGGATATGGACGAGCGGCCGCGCTTCGAGCGCGAGGATGGGTGGCTGCTGACCATAGTGCGCATCCCTCAGCGCGAGGGGGCGGGGCGGCTGGGCTTCACTACGATGCCGCTGGGGATTATGACGAAGGGGGAGGTGATTATCACGTTCTGCGCGTCGGCTTCGGAGCTGATTGCCGATTTCATTGACCATTGCAACCGGCGGCGTATTTCGGTTGACAATCAGCCTGATTTCGTGCTGAGGATGATTTTTTCGTCGACCTACTGGTTCCTGCGCTATCTGAAGGACATCAAGGACACGATTGATGGCTACACGCGGTCGCTGTCGCGGGGTGTGAGCAACGATATTTTGCTGAATCTGATGGAGTTGCAGAAGTCGCTGGTTTATTTCAACACGTCGCTGCAGGGCAACAGTGTGCTGATTCAGCGACTCGACAAGGTGTTTGTGGCCGACTGCGATACCGACCTTGTGGAGGATGTGGAGATTGAGTTGTCGCAGGCGACGAACACGGTGAATGTGTACATGCAGATTCTTCAGAACAGTATGGACTCTTTCGCGTCGATGATTTCAAACAATCTTAACAATGTGATGAAGACGATGACGAGTGTGTCGCTGATTCTGATGATTCCTACTCTGATCGCGAGTTTCTACGGGATGAATGTCGATGTGTGGTTCGGCACGGCTCCGCAGGCGTTTTTGTTTATCGTGTTGTTCTCGTTCGGGGCGAGCGGGGTGGCGTGGTATTTGCTGCATCGGAAGGGGTGGCTATGAATTTCGTGCGCTTTTCGTGCGCGTGATAGCGGCCCGTCTGGTTCGTCGCGCGAGGGATTCGGCTTAGGTCGCGTACTTCAGTACGCTCCCGTCAGCACTCACCCTCCCGCTCCTGCCATACGGACCACTCTGACACGCACGAGCCATCCGGGGGGAAGTTGGCCGGAGGCCAAAGGTTGAAAGGGGGTGAAGGGATGAGGGGTTGAGGGGGTGGGTGGTTGAGGGGTTGAGGGGAGAAAAAACAAGCGGCGCGCCTGGGAGGGCGCGCCGCGGTGGTTATTGGTGGGATGGGGTTGATCAGCGGATGATTACTTTGGTCGCTTTGCCGTTCTGCTCGCGGATGTAGATGCCGGCCGAGGGGTTGGCAACGCGGATGCCCTGGAGGTTGTAGTAAACAGCCTCTGTTTCGGCTGCGTCGGCGCCGAGGTCGATGATGGCGGTGGCAGCCGATGCTTCAACGGCTTCGCCAAGGCCGCCCATTTCGTTGGCAGCGCGCACGGAGTAGACTACTGCTGCGCGGCTGGCAACCTCGTAGGATGGCTCGGTGGTAAATGCCACCACGCGGCCGTTCTCGCAGATGGCCCAGTGGGAGGCGTATTCGCAGTCGTCCCAGGTGATGAGGCCGTTGTCGATGCGCACGTTGCAGGGCGCGGGGGCCTGCTCGGCGTGCGATGCGGGATCCCAGTCGTCGTCGCCGCCCATGACGGTGGCGAGGGTGAGGGCGTCGGCTTCAGCCTTGGTGAGCGAGGGGTTGTTGGTGTGGCCGTCGCCGAAGGTGGTCTTGCGGTCCTTGAGGTCGATCACGGTGCCGGTGGCGGTTGTCGAGTTGTACTCGGCGAAGCGCGCGGGCCAGCCGCCGCTCATCTCGTTCCAACCTACTGCCGAGGGGCGCACGGTCATCTTGGTGTTGATGTAAACGGCGATGGGTGTGCCGCTGCCCCAGGGGCGTCCGAGGGTGTATTTGCCGTCGGGTGTCTCGCCGCTGGCGCCGTCTTTGTCACCTACGATTTCGCAGTCGCGGAACACATAGCCATATTTCTTGGGCACGGAGGGGGCGGTGAGATAGCCACCGGTGCCGACCATCTTGAGGGTCACGGCGTTATAGAACACGTCGCCCTTGCCGCAGAGGTAGTCGGTGCGGCCGCGGAGCACGCCGCCTTCGAAGTAGAAGCGACCCTTGTCGTTGTTGGAAACGTAGGTATCCTGGCAGCCATAGAGGCAGACGTCCTTCATGATGGTCTTGTCGGAGTTGTCGTTAACCTCGATGTCGCGGCCCTTGGCGTCGCCCATGGCGCTCTTGATGGTGAGGTGCTGGAAGTAGCAGTTGGTAGCGGTCTTTTCGAGGCGGAGCACGTCGCCCTTGCCAATGCCTTCGAGGGGGTTGGCGCCGCCGCCGCTCGCGGGAACGGTGTTGGTGATGATCACGCCGTCGCGGCTTTCACCGATGAAGGAGATGTTGGGGGCGGTGATGTAGGTGGTGGGGTCGGCGTAAACCACGTTGTCGCTGCCGGTCTTGGTGTTGGTGGCGTGGGTGGGGAGCTTGTACTCGCCGTTGTGGATGAAGATGCGGAAGCGCTTGCTCTTGTCCGAGCGGTTGTTGGCTTCGGCGATCGCCTGGGCGAGCTCGTCGGTTGTGGTCACCACAACGTCGTAGAGGGCCTTGGTGACCGCGGGACGGGTCTTGGTGGTGAAGTTGATGGTGATTGCCTGCGCCATGGCGTTGTCGGTGAGGTCGGTCACGCTGGCGGCGGGGAGGCGGAAGGTGTAGTCGGTGCCGTAGTTGAGGTTCTTGTACTCAAACATCACGGTCTTGCCGGTCACCGAGGGGGTGAGCTGGAGGTCGCCGAGGGTTGCTTTCACGCCGTCCTTCACTTTGACTTTCTCGTCGAAGGAGAGCACGATTTTGCCGTTGATCGAGGCGGTGTTGGAGCCCTCTTCGGGGACGGTCGACAGGAGCACGGGGGCTGTGCCGTCGTCAACGAGCTGGGCTGTGCCGATGATGTAGGAGGCGCCCAGGGCGATGCCGTCGTTGCTCGAGCTGGTGCCGATCACGTCGGAGGACTTGTCTGAAATCCAGCGGATGTAGAGGTCCTTCTGGTTGTTGGCGGCCGCGGGGAGCGCGAAGGTGCCGTCGATCCAGTTCTTGGTGCCGGGGATGGTGATGGTGCCCACCTTGGTCCAGTTTTCGCCGTCGAGGGAGTATTCAACGTTCTGCTTCGAGTAGGCGTTGTAGTTCAGGGCCATGGCGGTGATCACCTTGATGTCGGTGAATGCTTCGGCGTTCACCTTGGTCTGCCAGTAGAAGTCGCCGAGGCCGGTAGTGCGCCAGTTGACGGCTGCGGGGCGGCCTTCGTATCCGCCGGCGGCCTGTTCGCTCTTGTCGAGCCAGCCCTGGATTTCGCCCGCGGCGTTGCGTAGGTTGAGGGCGGCGGCGTCATTGTCGGCAGCGGCAAAGTCGGCCACGCGGCCATTGCCGCCCGAGAGCATGAAGTCCCATCCGGCGACGTAGTCGACCGCGTCGAAGTTGGCGACGCAGCTCTTGTCGCCGTCCATCGTGATTTTGATCTCGCTCGAAGTCTGGCCGTCGGCCCAGTTGGCGAAGCTCACGATGGGGTTGGAGATGGCGGTGAGGGTCACGATGGTGCCCTCTTCATACATGCGCTTGCCGTTGATCATGGTTCCGGCGGGCACTGCCTCGATCTGGTAGATGTTGGCGCCCCCTTCAACTGCGAGCGAGAGCTCGTAGGTGTTGAGGTGCTGGAAGTTGGCGGTAAGCTCGGCGGCGGCGTTCATCGTGTAGATGAATTCGGGAGCTGCCGAAACCTCGTTGCCGGCGGCGTCGGTCCAGTTGATGAACGAGTAGCCGAAGTTGTTGGCGGCGGTGAGTTTTACCTCGGTGCCGGCCTCGTATTCTTCAACGGCGGGATACGCTGTCACAGTGCCACCCTCGGCGGGGTTGGCGGCGATGGTGAGGGTGTACATTTCAACCTCCTCGGTGGTGCCGTTGAGCAGACCGTTGATGCGCACGTCGGAGTACATGCAGCCCTTCGTGTTGCCGTAGCCGTTGTTGAGCTTGAGGCTGAAGCCTTCGCCCGAGGTGAGGGCCTGCTGCTGCGCGGCGGTGAGGGTGTACTCGTAGTGGGTGGTGTAGTTGTCGCGCTTGCCGAACTTGTCGTCGGCCTGAGTCTTGTTGTTGCGGTGCGGGGTGATGGTGCCGAAAGTGGCGCTCTGCGAGCCGTCCATGAGGGCGGCCTGCACGGTCACGTCGTCGCCGGAGCCGTCGGTGCCGTTACGGGCGATGTAGAAGCTGACGCTGGTGGGGGTGAAGGTGAGGCCCTTTGCGGGCTTCACGTTCCAGGAAACCATGTCGCTCGCTCCGTTCTTCGAACCAAATTGCACGAAGGTGACATCGGGGCACGCTGTGGTTGTGGCAGTGCCTTTGTAGGTGCAGACACCCTGGTCGAACGCCTTCATCGAGAAGCCGTTTTCGGGGGTGGCGGTGATGTCGTCGGCATAGCTGTCGGAGTTGAACGCCCACACAACCGATGCCTCGGCGTTGGTGAAGGTTTCGCCGCCGGCGGGCTTGCTGGCCACCACGGGGAGGGTCACCTGGATGTAGCGGAAGTAGCTGCCGTCGCCGATTACCATTGCCACGGGGTCGGTGGCGGTGAAGCATTCAAACGAGGGGGTCTTCACGCCCTGGTCGATCACCTGGCCGTCGATAGTGGTGGTAGTGGTGGCGCTGAATGACTCAAAGGTAATCACAGCTCCCTTGCACGAGGGCACCTGGAAGGTGGTGCCGCTGTTGAGCTGGGCCCAGTCGTTCCAGTTGGCGTTGGCAAATTTGCCGCCTACTGTCGAGAAGGGGAGGGCTACGTCGATGGTCTGGCCGTTGATGGTGGCCTGGGTTACCCACACGAGGCCGTCCTTGCCCTGGATGCCGCCTGTTGAGGGGGCGCCGTTCTGGCGCTGGAAGTCCCAGCGGAGGGTGACGGGTTCGGTGCGGTCGGCCAGCGACACGCTGTTGTCGGTGAACACGGGTGTGAGCTCTACGCTGGCCGCGGGGGCGAATGTCGAGCCGATGGCGTAGGTGTTGGTGCCGTCGGTCCAGCCGGTGAGCGTCTTGCCTTCGCTGTAGATGGTGAGGTTGGCGGGGATTGTCACATCCTGGCCGGCTTCAACCGTCACAGCTTCGGGAACGAGGGTGGCGATGGCGTCGGCAGAGCCGAGGCCGAAGGTCACCGTCGCGTCCTCGGCAAATGCCGCGGGGCTCCCCGCGAGGCACGCTAAGGCCAAGGACACGTTCCAAAATTTCCTTGTCATAAGTGTAAGAATAGGTTGGATTGGTATTAATTAAGGATAAAAAATGATTTGGGCATTAGATAGGTGTGCTGCGAAATTAGCACATAAATTAATAACAGCCAAACGACGTGTCAAAAGTTACCCCTTTTTTCGGCAGATTTTCCATCCGCCACGGGGGCGGGGTGCGAGGAGCGCTGTGCCGGTTGCCGGCACAGCGCTCCGATACGATTCCGCCGTCGGGGGGATTATTCCATGAGTTTGCGGTAGCGTCGGCGGGGCGGTTCCTTGCCTCCGTTCTGCGCTTTCTTGTAGGCTTCGTAGTCGGAGTAGCTCCCCTGGAAGTAGACCACGTTGCCGTCGCCTTCGAACGAGAGGATGTGGGTGCAGATGCGGTCGAGGAACCAGCGGTCGTGGCTCACCACCACTGCGCATCCGGCAAAGTTCTCCAGGCCCTCTTCGAGCGCGCGGAGGGTGTTCACGTCGATGTCGTTGGTGGGCTCGTCGAGCAGCAGCACGTTCCCCTCCTCCTTGAGCGCCATAGCCAGGTGCAGGCGGTTGCGCTCGCCGCCCGAGAGCACGGCGATTTTCTTCTCCTGGTCGGCTCCGGCGAAGTTGAATTTCGAGAGGTAGGCGCGGGCGTTGACGTCGCGGCCGCCCATGCGGAAGCTCTCCACGCCCTGCGAAATCACCTGGTAGACGGTGCTTTCGGGCACCAGGTCGTGGTGTGTCTGGTCAACGTAGGCCACCTTCACGGTGTCACCCACCTCGAAGGAGCCGGCATCGGGCTCCAGCTGCTTCATAATCAGGCGGAAGAGGGTGGTTTTGCCCGCTCCGTTGGGGCCGATGACGCCCACGATGCCGTTGGGGGGCAGGGCGAACTCGAGGTCCTTGAACAGCTGCTTCTTGCCGAAGGCTTTCGACAGGCCGGTGGCCTCGATCACTTTGTTGCCCAGGCGAGGGCCATTGGGGATGAAGATTTCGAGCTTCTCCTCGCGCTCCTTCTGGTCCTGGTTGAGGAGGCGGTCGTAGCTCGATAGGCGGGCTTTGCCCTTGGCCTGGCGCGCTTTGGGGGCCATGCGCACCCATTCGAGCTCGCGCTCGAGGGTTTTGCGGCGCTTGCTTGCCTGCTTCTCCTCCTGGGCCATGCGCTTGGTTTTCTGTTCGAGCCACGATGAGTAGTTGCCCTTCCAGGGTATCCCCTCGCCGCGGTCGAGCTCCAGAATCCAGCCGGCCACATGGTCGAGGAAGTAACGGTCGTGGGTGATGGCGATGACCGTGCCCGGATACTGCTGCAGGTGCTGCTCCAGCCAGTCGATCGACTCGGCGTCGAGATGGTTGGTGGGCTCGTCGAGCAGCAGGATGTCGGGCTGCTGCAGAAGCAGGCGGATGAGGGCCACGCGGCGGCGCTCGCCGCCCGAGAGGGTGGAGATCTTCTGGTCGTCGGGCGGGCACTGCAGGGCGTCCATGGCGC